>JBIKWL010000083.1:0-23956 GCA_044356335.1 Candidatus Sericytochromatia bacterium | reverse complement strand
AAATCATGGCCGCTGCCGAAAAAGCCGGAGACGAAATTGCGGTTAAGCTCTACCGTGTCCAGATCTTGGGAGCACCTTTGACTCAGGCCATGAAAGCGTTTTTACTCGACTCCTTAAAAACCGGTGCCGAACTCGCTCGTTTTGCCCTGCGCTATCTGACAGATAGCAGCACAGTGGGCAAAGCAGCCCATCTCGTGGATTTCTTAAAAACACTGGTAGACCACCACTATACCCAAAATTTGTTCGGCGAACGCGGGCAAGCCATCTTACAGGAAATAGGCAAATTTTTCTCTTTGGATGATTTTACCCAGGGCCAATTAAAAATTGTCTTAGAATCCGATGGACCTACCAACATCGCGCAAAAATCTGAAGCCCTTGTGAATATTGCCAAGGATCTGAAAAAGCGCTTTCCCTCACTCAAAGCAAATGCCTTGGATCCGCTGATAGAAAAACTCAGCCGCTTGGGAAGTGGCAAAGCAAAACAGCTGGAAGATATCGCAGCTGTTAAAACAAAACCTGTTAAAGCTGACCCCGTCGATGCAAAACCTGTCGATGCAAAATCCGTTGATACAAAGCCTGTTAAAGCTGACCCCGTCGATGCAAAACCCGTCGAAGCCAAACCCGTTGATACAAAGCCTGTTAAAGCTGACCCCGTCGATGCAAAACCTGTCGATGCAAAATCCGTTGATACAAAGCCTGTTAAAGCTGACCCCGTCGATGCAAAACCCGTCGAAGCCAAGCCTGTGGAAGTGAAACCTGTCGAAGCCAAACCTGTCGAAGCCAAACCTGTCGAAGCCAAACCTGTCGAAGCCAAACCTGTCGAAGCCAAGCCTCTCGAAGCCAAACCTGTCGAAGCCAAACCTGTCGCAGCCAAACCTGTCGCAGCCAAACCTGTGGAAGTGAAACCTGTTCAGGCTCAAGAAGCTCTGGGAAAAGCTGAAAGCGAATTGCTTGAAAAAGCCCGAAAAATGGGGGTGAGTGGTGAAAATTTAGAAAAGCTCAAAGAGATGGCCCGGAAATTAGGTAAAGAGGGCATTGATGGGCTGAGCCAATTTTTGGATAAAGTGGGCCGCAATGCGGTGAACCTGGCGATTGAAAGTTTTGATGAAATGATGAAAAGTGCGCTGCAGGTCGTGAGTTTGGCGCAATTTAAGGCCGCCGTGTTGACGGATGCCTCGTTGCAAATGCTCAGTGAAGCAATCCAGGGTGTAAGCAAAGTACTCAAAGAGCTGGGGGTCAGCGCTGCAACCAAAATAGCGCCCAAAGTGGGGGCCGGACTCTTAAAGATGATACCGGCTCTGGGGGCAGCCGTTTCCGGCTATGATACCGTCAAAATGGGCAAAATTGCGGTAACCGGAAGCTGGGGGGATGTCACCTACAAAGACCCCAACGTCCGAGCCATGGCTTTGTTGGGGGCCACCATCAATGGGGGAGATACTGCTCTGGCTGTGGCTGAGGCCTTTGGGGTTGGCAATATCGGCGTGGCGGCATCGATTGCCATGGCGGTGGTTTCTATAGGCATAGAAATTGCGGTGGATCATTACAATAAAAATCCCATGCCTGCAGAGATTGCGCAAAAATTGCGCAGGGGATCTGCCCTGGCTGCTTTGGGCGGGGCTATCACAGCCCCCATCAGTGGAGGCGGTGGCTTGCCCCTGACTGCGGCCATAGTCAAAATTTATGGGGCAGAAACATTGGCCAAAGAATTAAAAGCCATGGGGACCGAAGGGTTTGAGGCCCTAAAACAATTGGCTGGCATGGGCAAAGAGGGGGCTGCAGCCGCGCTGGCCGTTTTCAAAGAGCTGGCCCTGGAAGGGGGTGCGCTTGGACTCAGGGCTTTGGATGAACTCCAAAAAATGGGAAAAGCAGGGGCAGAAGCTTTGGCAGACATCATTATGGCGGGGGGGACCCAAGCCAAATGGGCCTTGGAAAAATTGCGGAATATGGGCAGTTTGGGGCAAGAAGCGCTCAAGGCAATGATGCAAGAGCTGTGGAATCAGGGAGAAAAAGGGCTGGAAGTTTTGGTCGAATTGTACAATCAAAGTGGATTAAATGAGCTACAGGCCTTTGTGATGGAGAAACTGCAAACAGCATGGGACAACTCAAGTTTGAGCAATGGGTATGCTGGGATTCGGACCTTGGCCAGCGAGATGTTAGCTCAAGCAGAAAAGTCAGGGGATGCGGCGACCGCTTTTGTCAAAGAAATGCTCCAGATTTTTGATCAGACTTATGCTGGCGGCATGGTGCCGGATGCGTTGTATCGCTGAAAGTGAAACTGAATCGACAAGTCGTCGCGCTGCAGCTGGATCATGACTCCGCTTATGAACGCAGGGAGCTCAGGGAGAGCTTAAGTAGCAATCGGGAACCCTCTCGCTTGAATGCCCTCCACAGAAGACGTAAAAAGATAGCAATGTTATAATACATTCCAGATATTTCAATCTAGGGATTTCAAGAACTTCGCTAATAATAAGGCCCCCACAGAAAAGGACGCAGAACCATGGACAAACGCTGGCTCGACCATTATGCCAAAGACGTCGCCCACCACATTGATGCCGATGCCCACAGCTCAATCAACGAGGTCTTTGAGCACAGCTTTAAAAAATTCAGTGCCCGGCCCGCCTTTTCGAATATGGGGCATACCCTCAGTTATGCCGATCTGGATCGTCTTAGCGCGGCGTTTGCAGCCTATTTGCAACACGATCTCGGTCTCAAAAAAGGCGATTGTGTGGCGATTATGAGCCCCAATATTCTGCAATACCCGGTCTGTCTCTATGGCGTCTTGCGCGCAGGTTTGATTGTGGTCAATGTCAACCCGCTCTACACTGCCCGCGAATTGGCCCACCAGCTCAAAGATGCCGAAGCCAAAGCGATTGTGATTGTCGAAAATTTCTGCAGCATTCTCGAAGAGGTACTCAGCCAGACCCAGGTCAAATACGTCATCACCACCCAATTGGGCGATTTGCTCAAATTCCCCAAGGCCCTGTTGGTCAATACCGTGGTCAAACATGTCAAAAAAATGGTGCCCGCTTGGTCGATATCCCACGCAGTACCTCTCAAACAGGCCCTGGCCAAAGGCAGTGGCAAAAGCCACAGCACCCCCAAGATACAATCCGAAGACATTGCCTTCTTGCAATACACGGGCGGCACGACAGGTGTCTCCAAAGGCGCGGTGCTGACCCACCGCAATATTATTGCCAATATTTTGCAGGCCAAAGAGTGGATCAAATCCAGTATTAAAGAGGGCCAAGAGATTATCGTGACGCCTTTGCCGCTCTACCACATCTTCTCACTCACAGCCAATTGTTTTATCTTTGGCAGTATAGGCGCCGAAAATGTCTTGATCACCAATCCCAGAGACATTCCCGCTTTTGTCAAAGAGCTTTCAAAGGTCAAATTCACCACCCTCACCGGGGTCAATACCCTGTTTAATGGCCTACTCAACCACCCTGATTTTCACAAACTCGACTTCAGTGAGTTTCGCCTGGCCTTGGGTGGAGCCATGGCAGTACAGCGGCCTGTCGCTGAAAAGTGGAAAAAAGTCACAGGGGTCACCCTGCGTGAAGCTTATGGTCTTACGGAAACCTCTCCGGCAGCCTGTATCAACCCCCTGTATTTGGATGACTATAACGGTACCATTGGACTGCCGATCAGCTCGACAGAGGTCTCGATCCGCGATGATGATGGCAATGTTATGCCGCTCGGGGAACCCGGTGAGATCTGGATCCGGGGCCCACAGGTCATGCAGGGCTATTGGAAGCGTCCCGATGAAACCGCTTTGGTCATGACTGACGATGGCTGGTTCAAAAGTGGGGATATGGGCGTGATGGACGAAAAAGGCTATATCCGCATCGTTGACCGCAAAAAAGACATGATTTTGGTCTCGGGTTTTAATGTCTATCCCAATGAGATCGAAGAAGTGGCAGTCATGCACGACAAAGTGCTTGAAGCGGCAGCGATTGGTATTCCCGACGAAAAATCTGGCGAAGTGGTCAAGCTCTTTGTGGTCAAAAAAGATCCCTCTCTGACAGCTGAGGAACTCAAAGCCCACTGTAAAACCAACTTAACGGGTTACAAAGTGCCCAAAATGATTGAATTTAGGGACTCTCTGCCCAAAACACCTGTTGGAAAAATTCTGCGACGGGCCCTCAAAGAACCCGTCGCTTAATTTGTCTTGGTTGTATTGGCGAAAAAATACGCTCAGGACTGACTGAGGTCAACCAGGCTGACAATATTGCGGCCCAGGCTTTTGGCCTCTAACAGAGCTTTGTCTGCAGCAGCCAATAACAGAGTGGGATCGAGGGTGTCGTCTTGGGGGTAGAGAGTGATCCCCCCCAGGCTGGCGGTGAGAGGAATCGGAACACCTTCGTGTTCCAATTGCAGCCCTTCAATACTCGAACGCAGGGTTTCGGCAACGGCCCGCGCCCCTTCGAAATGGGTATTGGGCAGCAGCACCGCAAATTGTTGGCCTGTAAAGCGGGCACTGAGATCACCCGGACGCAGGGGATAGTGCCTGAGAATTTCACCGACAGCACGCAGACAGCGGTCACCGATCGCAAAACCAAATTCTTGGTTGAGCTGCTTAAACAGATCCATGTCAATCAAAAGCAGAGAGAGATATTGCTGCTCACGCAGGGCCCGCCGCAACTCCCGGTTGAGGTTTTGTTCAAAGGTCAAGCGTTTGCTCAAATGGGTAAGCGGGTCAATATCTGCAAAGCTCTGTAATTGAATCCGCACCGCCTCCAGCTCCATGGTCAGGGATTGAATCCGTTGATGGGATTTATTCAAGGCCAAGGCCGTTTGGATGCGGGCCTGAAATTCAACAGCCTGGGGTGGATAGGGCAATAGATCTTGGGCACCGACAGACAGCAAAACTGAGGCATTTTCAAATTCGGGGGGAGCTAAGAGCAAAATGGGTGTCTGGCTAAAACTGTTTAAAGCCTTGATGCGCTGAATCGTCTCTGCCGGACTGAGTCCTTGCAGATCGGGTGCAAGCAACATTAATTCGATTTTTGCTGCTTTTTCGGGCTCTGCGGCAAGCCACTCCAGAGCGGCCTCTCCGGACAAACAGAGGTGTACTTCCTGTTGAAATTGTTCTTCCAGTGGTTTTTGTAAATTCTCATACACACTGGGCATTGCCGCAATCATTAAAATGGCCATTCCACGCTACACACCTTTACCAAGCATTCAAAATAGTTTAACACGTCCAATGTGAGCCAGACCACAGCGGGCATTTGCGCAAACTCACATCCAGGCTGTGAGACGCTTCCTTATAATACACCCGTAACTTTTTTATACTGAATTTAGTTTCACCCCTTTGGCGAGAGTCAAAGGAAAAAGGCAAACCCGTCGTGAGGCGGGGACGGAAAGCCACGGGACTCATGTAGTTAGCCGGGTTGCCCCTTGGTTCATGTACTGGTTTTCCAAACTGGTTAATTAAAAACTTTTATCGCTAAAGGAGCGTGTATTTAGTTATGTTTCAAGTTTCATCTGGTCGTTTTTCGCGCAAAGCAGTTCTGGCCACCTTCTTGGCTGCGTCCACAGTTTTAACAGCCTGTGGCACCTCGTCGGTCGCCCCCTCCCTGACCCAGAAAGAGGCCTCCCCCACTTTGAGTGGTGGCAAAGTAAGTGAGGGTCAACTGCCCGCTGCTCAGGCAACCAAAGCAAAAGCTGGGTTTGGCATTCAGTCTGCGGCCGCTGCCCCCCGCGTCTTGATGGTGGTCGCCAATCACGACTTTTGGTATAGCGACTACGCCTTTACCCGCCAGGGTCTGCTCGATAGCGGAGCACAAGTGACGGTGGCTGCCGCCACGACCCAAACCGCTTTTGCCCAAGCGGGAAGTGGGGGCAGCTCGATTCAACCCGATCTGGCCTTGGCAGATGTCAATCCTGCGGACTTTGATGCAATTGTCTTTATGGGCGGTTGGGGAGCCTCAGCTTACCAATTTGGCTTTGGCCAAACCTATGCCCATTCTGCCTACAACGGCTCAGCCAGTCTGCGCAATCAAACCAATCAGCTGATCTCGGCCTTCTTGGCCCAGGGCAAATTTGTCTCAGGCCTTTGTCACGGTGTGACCGCCCTGGCTTATGCCCGGGTCGGGGGAGTTAGCCCCCTGCAAGGCCGCCAGGTGGTGGGCTGGAACGGCTATGCCCCCCAAATTCAGGGCCAGGGCTATCCCACCAGCCGGATGCAAATTGAAAGCAATGGCGCAACCATGGCTGCTTCTGGTGCTGTGGGCAATCCAGCCACCTCTACTGATGATGTGGTGGTGGATGGGCAGATTATCACCGGCGAAAATGTCGACAGTGGCTACCGTCTGGGCCAAGTGCTGGTAGAACAGATTCGTGCAAAACAGACTCCAGCTCCCACTGCTGCACCGACTGCTGAACCGACTGCTGAACCGACTGCTGCTCCGACTGCTGAACCGACTGCTGCTCCGACTGCCACTCCGACTGCCGCTCCGACTGCCGCTCCGACTGCCGCTCCGACTGCTGCTCCCACGGCTGCACCGACTGCTGCTCCCACGGCTGCTCCGACTGCCGCTCCGACTGCAGCACCGACTGCAGCACCGACTGCTGCTCCGACTGCCGCTCCGACTGCAGCACCGACTGCAGCACCGACTGCTGCTCCGACTGCTGCTCCCACGGCTGCTCCCACGGCTGCACCCACAGCGGCTCCCCCGCTGCCGGTTTTGATGGTCATTGCCAACCGCGATTTTTATTACCGCGAGTACGCTGTGCCCCGCGCCGAATTGATGGCAGCTGGTTTGCAAGTGCGTGTTGCAGCCCAGACCACCCAGCTGAGCTACCCCCACCCCGCCAGCGGACAAGGCCAGACCAGCGGCGCCGTGAGACCGGACTTAGCTCTCTCTCAAGTGCGTTCTGAAGACTATTCTGCCATCGTCTTTGTCGGTGGCTGGGGATCTTCGGCTTACCAATACGCCCCACCAGGGGTCTATACAAACGCTATCTACAATGGCACCCCCGAACTCAAAGCCACGACCAACCGCCTGATTGGCGAGTTTATGGCCCAAGATAAATATGTGACAGCTATTTGCCACGGGGTCTCTGTTTTGGCCTGGGCCCGGGTCAATGGCGTCAGTCCTCTGGCCGGTCGCCGGGCCACGGGAGGACCATTTCTACCCCCTATGATTAACGGTCCGCAACAGTACAGCACCAGTTGGTATCTCTCTGCCAATCAGGCGCTTGTTGTTCCCTCCCGTTCGATTGGCAATATCCACAGCGCTGCTGATGACGTGATTGTCGATGGCCGGATCATTGTGGCCGAAGATTACGACAGTGCCGACCTCTTTGGTCAGACCCTGGCCCGTCACTTACAGAATCCCTAAAGATTGCTGAGAGACCTGTAAGTCCTTTGTAAGGGAACTCCGTTAAACTGGCTTTACAGGTTAATCAGAAAAAGGTCCGCGAGCCCTTTTGGAGCCGGCATTTTATGCCCGGCTTTTTTCTTTTGGGAAAGTGGCTTGTGCTGACTGGGTTGTGATGAACTGTGATAGAATAGCCCCACATAAATTCAAAACAGGTGAACCATGAGTCCGCTGCCGCCCACCAATCCGCTCTCTGCTGAAGAATGTGCAGAAATGGCACGCCTCTGGAACGCCAGTCCAGTTTTGCAATTGATGGGGGTTAAAATTGACCTCTCCCAGCCCGATGCGATTCGGGCCCGGATTGATCCGCTGATGCCCCAGCATCGGGGAGGGTTGGGCAGCGATGCTGTCAATGGCGCAGTGATTTCGGGCCTTTTTGACCTGATGATCGGTCTGGTGGGAATTGTCAACAGTCAAAAGCACCGCACAGGCACCGTTCAGCTCAATATTCAGTTTGTCAGGCCTTTGCGTGGACCGCTTTTGCAAGCTGAGTCCCGTTTGATTAAAGCGGGCAAGTCGCTGATCTTTGCTCGCAGCGAGATTCTCGACGAACAGGGCAGGATCTGCGCAAGCTGTGAGGGCATTGCCTCGGTCGACTTCGACAAACCTCCGGTGGAAAACTATATGGCCGTCTAGCCATGCGCGTCAAAAAACTCAGCCTCAAAAACAAAATTCTGAATCAGGTTCCGCCTTTTCGCTATCACCGGGGCCGAATTACGCGCCTGCCTGTTCACTCCCATTATCTCCACAATAGCCGCATGTTGGATATTTATTTGCCACCGGCTTACGATCGTGAGCCAGACAGACATTTTCCGGTTTTGTATATGCACGATGGCAATAATCTCTTTTTTCCTGAAATTGCCTTTGGCGGTATGCCCTGGCATGTCGATCGCATGTTAAACCGCCTGATCAGCCACAAATTGATCGAAGATCTGATTGTGGTAGGTGTATACAATACCCCCGGCCGCGACAGTGAATATACCTGGACCCGGATGCATACCCGCTGGGGCTCAGAAGGGGGCCAAGGTGAACGCTACGCCCGCTTTCTCACTGAAGAGGTCAAAGGGCTGATCGATCACAATTTTCGCACCCTGCGCGACCAGCGCCACACAGCGGTGATGGGCTCTTCGTTGGGTGGTTTAATCTCTTTTTACCTGGGGCTCTATTATCCCCATGTCTATGGCAATATTGGCATGGTCTCACCCTCTTTTTGGTGGGATCACCGCCGTGCCATCAAAGATGCCCGCCAGTTCCCCCCCCATTTACAACTTTGGCTGGATATGGGCACCCGTGAAGGGGACGATCGCACGAAGGTTGAACACAACGAAAATATCTTAAATTTGCGCGCGATGAAACACGTGCTCGAAAGCCGGGGTTACCGAGAAGGGGTCGATTTGGCCTATCTCGAAGACCGTGGGGGACGTCACAACGAGTGGCATTGGGGGCAACGCTTGCATTTGCCTTTGATCTACTTCTTTGGCAAACGCAAAAACCTGATCATGAGTTGAGGAGAACAAAACAGTGATAGAACTGCCTTCCCGCGCCGCAATGGCCGATTACCAGCGTTATATTGAGCAATTGGAAATCTTACACGGTTGGCAGGATGTCGACCTGATTCACAATTGCTTTTTACTCGGCGAAGAGATGGGCGAACTGTTTAAAGCCATTCGCCGAACCGAAAAGCTCTATCTACAAGAATCCGAAAGCACCCCAGAAAAAGCAGGGGTCAAACAGGAGGTGGCGGAAGAGCTTGTGGATGTCTTTAATTATCTGCTGGCTTTGGCCAACCGCTTAGATATTGACCTCGAAGAGGCCTTTCGGGCCAAAAATGCCCACAACCAAAAGCGAACTTGGTTGGCTTAAAAAAAATTATTTTTATTGCCATTGAAATTTGACCCTAAAGGGTTATAGTATACTTACTCGCCCACTGCGGAATGACTCAATTTTTTCTTTTTTAGGGAATTCTGTCAATATGTTACAGCAAGGTATGACCTTTGCCCAACGCTATGTCCTGCTTGACCAAAAAGGCCAAGGTGGGATGGCCACCATTTTTCGCGCCTTGGACCTCGAAACGAATCAAATGGTGGCAGTGAAACACCTCAATCTGCCCGAACACCTCTCCGAAGCAGAGCGCCAAACCCGAATTGAGCGTTTTGAATCCGAAGTGCAAATTCTGGGACTGCTCAACCATGTCAATATTATGGCGATTTATGAATATATTGTGCAATCAGACAACCATGTGATGGTGTTGGAAATGCTCGATGGCCAAGAATTAAAACCCTTTGTTCAAAGCAACCCTCTGAGTATGCGGCAAAAATTGCTCTTGCTCGATCAATTGCTGGACGCGATTGAATATGTTCACAGCCACGGGATCATTCACTGCGACCTCAAACCCGAAAACATCATGGTGGTCAATGGCGATACGGTCAAATTGCTGGACTTTGGCATCGCACGCATCGAAGGTAGCGAGACTCCGGCTTCCCGCGATGCCCTTGTCGGGACCGTGGCTTATATGTCGCCCGAACAATTGCAAAACAGCAAGGTCAGCCACAACCAAATAGATATCTATTCTCTGGGTGTGGTTATGTACGAAATTTTGACGGGCCGCTTGCCATTTGAGGCAGATAACCCCGGCACCGCCATGTTAATGATCTTAAACAATGAACCCATTCCGCCAGAACAGCTCAATCCGCTTTTGGGCCAAGATCTCGGCACATTGATCATGACCTGTTTGCAAAAACGCACCCAGCATCGCTTTCGCCAATGTCGCCAATTACGCCAATTGCTACGGGTTGTGCTCGAGCGCAGCTTTCCCGAATCAGCTCCCAATGGTCCTCCTGAACGGAGTTATTTGCCCAAGATCAAGCCTTTTGAACATTTTGGACTCTTGCCAGAATTTGAGCAATTGGTACGCGCTGGGGCCAGTGGTCAATGTATCGTTTGGAATACCTTTATGGAAGGCAGTCTTTGGATCGATCAGGGCGTGTTGATCCATATAGATATTAAAAACAAGGCTTACTCCCCCCTTGTGGCCTTTTCTTCGCTGAGTGTTTGGGAAAGCGGCAGTTTGATGTTTTTTGCCCGCAGCGCCCCGCCCACCAAACCCCTGGACATGCCACAAGGTGAAGATCTCTTGAGCGCAGCCCGCACTTATCTGGTGAAATATTTTGAATTTTGGGAGTTTTACCAAACCTCAGATATTCCCGAAATGATTATGACACCCAGTGCAGCAACCCGCTTGCCAGCAGCCTCTTTGGCACTGCTCGATCTGATCGATGGCAAACTCTGCGTGGGTCAGTTGTATGCTGCCATGCCCCACGAACCGCTGGCTTTTATGGAAGGCCTGAAAAGCCTCGAAGACCGCCAGTGTATTTTTGTTGAACGCTATCGCTAATTCACACTTAGGCCTGCGCCTGTGATCCTTTTCATGTCTCGCGCTGTGCCGCCCGTGTTACTATTTTAAGACAGTTTGCCCCACCTTATTTAGTTTTTCAGACACGGGAGAGTGTAATTGAGATGTTGCCCACAGAGCGCTTTGTCTTGCTGATTCGCCATGCCGAAGCTGAGACCGACCACGGAGATATTCCTGATCCCGAACGCGGATTGACCGCGAAAGGATTGCATCAAATTCACGTTCAAGGGGCGCGTTTGGCCGATGGCTGGCGCCCCCAGCGTCTGGTTGCCAGCCATGCCGTGCGCGCGCGCGACACAGCCCAACGTTTGGCTCCCTTCTGGGCCATACCGGTAGAGGCCGTGGTTCAAGAGGCCCTGCTCTATGAGGCCCAGGGGGCCGATGAGCTGTTTAACTGGCTGCGTGCGCAGGCAGAAGAAGTGCATTGCCTGGCTTTGGTGGGCCACAATCCCCTGCTCAACTGGCTCTTAGAAATGCTCACAGCCTGCCCGAGTGAAAACTTTCCCAAAGGGGCTGTCGCGGGCTTGCGCCTGCCCTGCGCCAATTGGGAAGATTTGCAGGCAGGCTCCGCAGAACTCTGTTTTTTTTACCTGCCGACCCAAACACCTGCCAAATTGCGCAAAGCCGATCTCGAAAGGCGTCTCAGCCAACAGATTTGGCAATTGTTACATGGCTTTGAAAGTTTTGAGCGTCCCGACAATGTGCGCGAAGCGGTCTCAAAACAAGTGGAAAAACTGGCCAAGAATTTGGAGCCGATCTTGCCCGCTTTGCCCAATTTGGCCTTGCCCGAATATGTGAAGCCCTTTCCTGCACCTAAAAAAGCAACTCCTCTGGCTAAAAAAGCCCCCCGGCGCAAGAAATCATGACACTTTCGCCCCAGGCCAAAAAAAGATTTTATAAAACCCGGGAGATCAGCTGGCTGGCCTTTAACGAGCGGGTCTTGCAAGAGGCTGCCAATCCCGAGGTGCCTTTACTGGAAAGGCTCAAATTTTTGGGCATTTTCTCATCCAATTTGGATGAATTCTTTCGCGTGCGGGTGGCCATTTTGCAGCGCATGCACCGCCTCGAAATCGACGAGGTGCCGCTTACAGGAGAGCACCCCAAAAAAGTCTTGACCCAGATTCAAAAAATTGCCCTGCGCCAGCACAACCGCTTTGAAACGGTCTACCAACAGATTCTCAAAGACCTGGGCAAACACAAGATCTTTATTGTCAACGAAAAAGAGCTCACGCCCGAACAGGCCGAATATGTCAGCAGTTATTTCCGCGAAACGGTCAGACCCAATTTGGTGCCGCTGATGCTCGATCAGGTCGATGCCTTTCAGGACTGCAAAGACCGCTCGATTTATTTGGCTGTCAAAATGTGGCGCGAAGATGGACGGCGCAAACCCAAATATGCCCTGATCGAGGTCCCCACCCATGCGGTTCCCCGTTTTTTGGTCTTGCCGATGCAGAACAGTGTTGAAACCCCCGAACAACTCCAGCACACCATCATCTTGCTCGATGATGTGATCCGCCACAACCTCAGTGATATCTTTAAAATTCTCTCCTTTGACCGCTTTGACGCCTACACGATCAAAATGACCCGCGACGCAGAGTTGGCCATCAACGAAGCTGTTGATGCGGGTTTTGCCAGTTATATGGAAAAGATCAGCAAAAGTGTCAAAAAGCGCTCCAAGGCACCCGCTGTGCGGTTTATCTACGACAAAGAGATGCCTGTGGAGATGCTCAAATTTTTGACCCGCAAGCTCAAATTTAAGCTCGATGATCACCTCCAGGCGGGGGGAAGATACCATAATTTCAGGGATTTTATTAAATTTCCCCGCATCGGTCCGACCTCGTTTCGCTACCCCACCATGCCGCCGCTCAGAAACCACCCCGACTTCAAAGAGCAGGAGAGCTTTTTTAAGATCATTGCCAAACACGATGTGATTTTGCACTACCCTTATCACAGCTTTACCTATTTTATTGACCTGCTGCGCGAAGCGGCGATTGATCCCGCTGTGGAGTCGATTTCGATCTCCCTCTACCGCGCAGCCAAACATTCCAAGATTATTAACGCCCTGATCAATGCGGCCAAAAACGGCAAACGTGTCACAGCGGTGATTGAATTACAGGCCCGCTTTGACGAAGAGGCCAACATCAACTGGTCACACAGGCTCGCTGAAGAGGGGGTGCGCGTGATCTATGGTGTGCCCAATTACAAGGTGCATGCCAAACTCTGTTTAATCGTGCGCAAAACGGGCAAAAAATTGGTCAGATTTGGCCATGTCAGCACAGGCAACTTTAACGAAGACACGGCCAAACTCTATTCCGACATTGGCTTTTTTACAGCGGATCCACGCATTACGACCGAGATTCAAAAGCTCTTTCACTTCTTCGAAGACAATGTCTATATCGGCTCATATAAACATCTGTTGGTCTCCCCCGTCTTTGTGCGCCGCCATTTTGAAACCCTGATCGACCGTGAGATTCACGCTGCCCGTTCAGGCAAGCCTGCGTATATCGTGGCCAAGACCAATTCGTTGGTGGACCAAGCCATGATCGACAATTTGTACCGGGCCAGCCAAGCCGGGGTTAAAATTTGGATCATGGTGCGCGGCATGTGCTCACTGCGGGCGGGGGTGACCGGACTGAGTGAAAATATCACGGCCATCAGTGTGGTCGATAAGTTTTTGGAACACACCCGGATTTTTGTCTTTTGCAATGGCGGCGACGAAAAATACTATATCTCCTCTGCCGACTGGATGACCCGCAATCTCGACCACCGGGTGGAGACGGCCTGTCCCATTTACGACAAACAGATTCAAAAACAACTCAGGGTCTTTCTCAGCCTGCAATTGCGCGACAATTCCAAAGCCCGAATTATGGACTCCAGCCAGACCAATCGCTTTCGGCCACGGGGCCCCGAAGAGCCCGAACTGCGTTGCCAAGATGCTTTTTATGCCTGGCTGAAAACGGGCATTTTGCCCGAAGGCCCGCCCCCAGAACTGCCCGTTTTTTGGAAGGACGTCTAAGATGCTCAAATTTGTGGCGATTGACGTTGGCTCCAACGCCCTGCGCTTGGTTTTGAGCCATGTCTTTGAAGGCCAAAATGGCCCCTCGTTTAAGCGCGAGACGCTCTTGCGTGTCCCGATTCGCCTGGGCGAAGATGTGTTTACCTTGGGCGAGATTTCTGCCCACAAGTCTGGGCAATTGCGCAAAACCATGTTGGCTTTTCGCCACCTGCTTGATGTCTTTGAACCCGACGGCTATATGGCCTGTGCCACCTCCGCCATGCGCGACGCAGCCAATGGCCCTGAGCTAATCGCCCAGATTCAAGCCGAGGCAGGCATTGCCCTCGAAACCATTGCCGGCAGTTTTGAAGCCGAGCTGATCTTTGCCTGCCACGTGGCTGAGACCCTCGAACCCCATTTGCACTATTTGTATATCGACGTGGGTGGGGGCAGCACTGAATTGGCGGTTTTTTCCGAAGGGGAATTGCTCAACGCCGTTTCATTTAATATTGGCACCGTGCGCTCACTGCACGAAAAGATCGCCGAGGCTGAATGGGAACGCCTGGGGCAATGGCTCAGCGAGAATACCTCCCCTACCTACCTGACCCAGGGAATTGGCAGTGGGGGGAATATCAACAAGGTGTATAAACTCAGCGAACGCAAAGACAAAAAATATATCAAACTCCACCATTTGCAAAATTGGCACGCCAAACTCAGCCCGCTCAGTATTGACCAGCGAATCGAACAATTTGCGCTCAAACCAGATCGCGCCGACGTGATTGTCCCCGCTTTGGACATTTACCAATTTATTATGCAAGCGGCGCAATTGGAGCGGATTTATGTGCCGCAATTGGGCTTGGCGGATGGCATGATTCACTATCTATACGAAGGCCACCGCAAAAAACAAAAGCGATAAGGGGAAGGATGTGAATCCAGTCTCAGCGACGGATGAAAACAGTGATCCTTGGAGTGATGAACATTTCGATGAACTCTCAGCGGCTTCGCTGAGTGAATTGAGCAGCAGCACCACCACCCACAGCCGTCAACAATTTGAGCGCGTCTTCGACTTTAAGTTGCCCGCTGAGAGCAATGAAACCCGCAAGCGCTACGAAGTGGACACCTATTTTTTCATCCCGCGTTCGGTTGGCCTCAATCCAGATAATTTCAGCCGGGTCGAATTTTACAACAGCCTGACGTCGTATTTGCGCATCCAGTCTTCGGATGGATTGCGGCGCAGTGCCCTCAAAACAGGTACATGGAACTTGCCTCGCAGCGAAGATTATTTCGCATCATATTTTAATGCCCCTGAACGGCCAGACTTGGCCCAGAGTGCGGTCCAAGAAGTGAAGTTCTTTGCCTGTTTGATGGAGACACAGCTCAAATTGCTTCGGGTGCAACTGCGCCAAGTCATGGCTCGGCGGGGGTACAAAAAAGAGAGCCGGATTCGCTATTTTGTCAAAAAACTCTCGGTCTTATTGGAATTATTAGAAACCTTTCGCCAACTCTATCTCAAGCGCATCCGCAGCGGTGAAATTTGGATTGACGAAGAGGTACAGCGGGCCTTTGTGCTCAGTGATGAATTTTTGTCTTACCGCTTGGAGTCCATTTTAATCAGCCTCAACGTTTTATTGGAGTCGGGCAATGAAATGGTCTGGTGCCAGGGCTTTCAGGAATTGATCTTGACTTCCTTGCAAAAAGAAATGAATTACCGTGAGACGATTGGGATTTTGCAATTGCATGATCGCAGCAGTGAAAGCACCCAAGAGACGTATTATTACCGCCTGGGCCTGCTCAAAAAATATATTTCGGATGTGCTCTATCTGGATATACGCAATTTGCAAAAAGACCGGGCCTACCGCAATTTGGTCGCTGCAGCCGGTGCCGCTCTGGCTGCGACTTGGGCCGGATTGATCGACCTGCAGCGCTTTTATTGGCTGCAAAACCTCGATCTCGAGGGGCCCCTGCCCTCTTCAGATTTTGCCCTGCGCTTTTTTCTGATTGTGATCGTGGGGGTGGTGGCATATATTTTTAAAGACCGCATCAAAGAACTGACACGGGAGTATTTTTATTCTCGGCTGAAACAGTATTTGCCCGACTACGAATTTTCGGTCTTTTACCATTCGGTCATGCCAGGCCAAAGCGGAGAAGAAAAAGTGGGTTTTGCCCGGCAATATATGCGCTACCTCAAAAAAGATGCTCTGCCTGCCGAGATTGCCTATATTCGCGAGTGGGGCCACCCCAACAAACTCGAACCCGAAAGAGCCGAAGAAGTCATTCACTATTCCAAACAGATCAATTTTGAAACCGACCTACTGCGCAAAAAATTTGCCCATATCCGCTATATTCGAGATATCTCCCGTTTCGCCATCGATGAGTTTTTACTGCGGATCGACGAACCAAATAAAAAACTGCGCTATTTTGATCAGAACAAAGGCATCTCGACCATGAAAGCCCCCAAGGTCTACCACCTCAATTTGATCTCGCGTTACGCTGTGAGTGAATACCACGAAGGCCATTGGCAGCCTGCCAAAATTGAATTTGAACATGTCAGGCTGGTTTTAAACAAAAAAGGCATTGTGCGCGTCGAACCGATGCTGGGGCGGGGAGAATTGGGTTATTTGGAGGCAGATTTATGAGCTATCAACAGATCTTGCAAACCCTGACCGGCTTGGGCCTTTTGCTCTTTTCGCTGCGCTTTCTCAGCGAGGCCCTGGGGGATTCGCTCAACCGGGTGCTGCGGCCGTGGCTCAATCGGGCCCTCTCTCGGCCGTTTAATTGTCTTCTGCTGGGGATGGGCCTGACCACATTGGTGCAGGCCAGCAGTATCACCGTTTTGACCAGCATGGGCTTACTCAATGCCTTTGTGATCTCGCTCGAACAGGCCTTTTTATTGGTTTTGGGTGCCAGTCTCGGCACCACAATCAAAGCCTGGCTCTTTACCCGACTCTTGCAAACCCACGCAGGGGCCCTTTTGGTAGGGGTCTGCAGTATTGCTCTGCTCTTTGTGCATCACAAGCGCATCCGCGACTATTTGCAAATGGCGATGGCGATTGGCTTTGCCTTCTTGGGATTGCAAATGCTGGCCACCTCTTTGGGCCAATGGGTGCTCGACAAGGCCTTTTTGGGCTATTTTTCCAACCAACAGGCCCTGGGCATTTCTGGGGAGGCCTTTGCCATTTTGGTCGGTTTGGCATTGACGATGATGGTGCAATCGAGCAGCACAGTGGTCTTTTTGCTGCTGCAATTGGCCAGCCAAGACTCACTTGGTTTTGCCGCTGGCACAGCCCTGATACTGGGTTCCAACCTGGGCACCACCTTTCAGCCCCTTTTGGCCTCAATCGAATACAGCAAAAATGTGCGCCGCCTGGCCTTTGGCTATTTTTTGATCAAAGCAGCAGGGGTGATGGCTTGCCTGCTTTTTTTCTCACTGTTTTTGCGGGGCGTCGATCGCCTGATTCCAGGCATTCCCACCGGCGACAATCTGGTTTACCATCTCGCAGGCAGCCATTTTTTGTTTAATCTTTTGACAGTGGGGGCCTCTTATTTGCTGATGCCCTTTTGCCTGCGTCTGCTCTATTTTTTGATTCCGGGTACAGCGGGCCCTCAGAACCTATTTCTCTACCCAGTGGTGCGGCGCATGTTGCGGCAATCACCCGACAAGACTCTGTTTGAGGTCGAAGAACAATTGCAAAACCTGATGCGTTTGACCTTGGATTTGGCCGATCGGGCTTTGCAGATCATGCACCAGCCTGAGGCCTTTAAAAACCGCAAAAATGAAAGAGAAAGCCATTTTCAGCTCTTGCGCGAAGGCCTGTATGAACTGCTGGTCCCCCTCAGTCGCAGCAGTTCGGATCGGGATGAACTTGCCAAAATTCAAGCCAACTTGAACCAATTACAGGCCTGCCAATTGGTCTACCAAAAAGCCGATGATTTACACGAAGAACTTTGGCAAGGCATCACCTTACACGGTTTTCAATTGCCCCCAGAGCTCAAAGACCTGATGCCCGAATTGCAAAAGAGTTACCATGGCGTCTGGCTGCATTATTTTGGCAAGGGGCCTGCACTTTCAGAATTTGAAACCCTCGAAAATCTCTGCTTGCGTCTGGAAGAACGCTATTTGACCTGTCATTTGGATACCCGTTCAGATGCCGCTTTTTATGCCTGGATGCACCATCTCTTGGCAGAGTTAAAAGAATTGCTGCGGCTGACCCAGCAATTAATGCACCTGGGCGCGACCCACACGGCCCCATGAAAAAAAGCCCTGGATGTACCAGGGCTTTTTTTGCGTTGCGTTGCTTTGGATTAATTAAAAATCGGTTTCACTTGCATGTCAACCACGGGGGAGACTTTGATCTCCTGGTTGATTTCGGCAAAAATCACAGCGGCATCGCGGCTCATGGCATTGATCATGCTGTTCAAATTGGCGCGGGGATTGACCACGTCCATGACATAGACATTGAGTTGTGAATTGAAATGGGAGATGCGCAGGCCATAACGGCTGTTGAACTGACCCAGGGCCGTACGGCTGGCTTCGGGACGGAAGCGCACCAGAACTTGTGGGTTGGCAGCAGGTGCTTGATAGCGTTGAACCAGAGCAGGGGCGGTGACAGAAGCGGGCATGGAGGTGGACTGACCACAGGCGGTCAAAAGCAGAGCGGCGGTGATGATGGGGAGAATGGTTAACGATTTCATAATTTGTATATTTCCTTATATCTGACAAGTGGGCTGATTAAGCCTTATGGTTAATTTAGTGTTTTCTTAACCTCATGTAAATCATTATAATGATATCCGGATAGAAATGTCAATATGAGAAATTATATTTATTTAAAGAATATTTATGGCTTATTAGTTATAGAATTTAAAACTGCCCTCGGAACTCAATTTTTCTTCGGGTATAATGATTCAAACTGCAGCTTTATAAGGGGGAATTTTGAATCATGAAACGCCTGCGCTTAAGTCTCTTTGCTTTGGGTTTGGTCATGTTATCGCCACTCTCACAGGGGTGGGCAGCCTCCCCCCAGGCCCTGGAAAAAGCCCAGGCCCAGGCCCAGGTTCAAACTTACAGCCATGAATTTTCCAAAAACCCAGAAAACTGGCAGGCCCTTTTGTTTAGGGGCAATGCCTATGTCAAATTGGGCAATTACACAGCCGCCTTGCGCGATTATAACTATATCTTAGAGCGCAATCCCAATTATATCGACGGCTATAAACGCCGGGGCATGTTATATGAACAGATGAAACAATGGGACAAAGCCATCGACAATTACACTTCGATGATTGAAATGCACCCCCGCAACGATCTGGGCTATATGCTGCGGGCCGATGTCTTTATGCGCAAAAACCAGGTCGATCAGGCCCTGGATGACTATGCCAGCGCCAGCAAACGCAACCGCCAAAATGGGGTGGCTTGGTTCAAACGCGCAAATGTCTTTTATGCCCGCAAAGATTATAACCGGGCCCTGCAAGAATACCGCCAAGCCACAGCCGCACAACCCACCCTGCTGGGAGCTTACGAAAAACAGGCCATCTGCGCCTATCGCCTGCAAGATTTCAACAGCTATATCGCCGCCCTCGACCAGATTTTGTTGATCAGCCCCGACAACCCCGAATACCACCTCTACCGCGCCAAGGCCTATCTCAAATTGAATCTGCCAGACAAGGCCTTTGCGGATCTTCAGATGGCAATCGCACAAGACAATTCGCTGGCCGAGGCCTATTATCTGCGCTCTGAATTTGCGCGCTCGGCTCAAATGTGCAGCCAGGCCCGTCAAGATCTCCTCAAAGCCTGTAAATTGGGCTATGGCCCAGCCTGTAAACCCCTGAAAAAATGTGTAACAAAACCGGCTCCGACTCCCACTCAGCCGCCATCGACACCTGCTGAGCCCGCTTCTGCTGCACCCGCGACGCCCCCCGCCTCTGCAGCACCGGCAACGGCACCCGCAGCGCCAAGCAAACCCACAAGTGATAATTTGCCCCCAGCCACGCGTCAGGCACCGCCCCCTGCTGCCAAGCCCTAAACAAGCCCTAAAAGGGCCTGTTTTAGCGCGCATTGTGGTATTCTGACAGCATGGATTTTTACCCCAAACACCCAAGGACATAAGAGCCATGACTATTTCACAGGTCTTTGTTGCCGGCAGCGGTCTGATGGGGGGCGGAATCGCCCATGCCGTCGCGGCTGTCGCAAACCTGCCCGTCACCGTTTATGATATCTCCCCTGAAATTACAGCCGCCAGCCGCGCTGGGTACGAAAAACTGCTCAAAAAATTAGCCGAAAAAGGCAAATTGACCAGTGATGCCATCCCCGAGATTTTGGCGCGTGTCAGCTATACCTCCTCGCTTGAAGCTGCTGCTGAAGCCCAGTTGGTGATCGAGGCCATTCCTGAAAAAATCGACCTAAAGAAACAATTTTTTGGCCAGCTCGAAGCGATTTGCCCAGCTGAAACGATCTTTGCCAGCAATACCTCTTCACTGCCAATCACCAGCTTGGCCAGTGCCACCCGGCGCGGTGACCGCTTTATCGGCATGCATTTTTTCTCCCCTGTGCATCTGATGAAATTGCTGGAACTGATCCGGGGTCTGGAGACCTCCGATGCCACCTTTGCGACCGTCAAAGCCTTTGGCGAAAAACTCGGCAAAGAGGTGATAGTCGCCAACGATTTCCCCGGTTTTATTACCACCCGCTTGGGCATGGTGCTCTTAAACGAAGCCATGTTTGCCCTGATGGAGGGCGTGGGCAGCCCCGAAGACATCGACCTGGGCATGAAATTGGGTTTTAATCACCCGATGGGCCCTTTGGCCCTGGCAGATGCGGTCGGTCTGGATATTTGTCTCCATGCCATGAATACCCTGCTAGAGGGCTTTGGCGATCCCCGCTACCGTCCCTGCCCGTTGCTCAAGCGCTTGGTGCAAGCCGGACATTTGGGTAAGAAGACCGGCCGCGGCTTCTATACTTACGCCTGAGGAAGTCAATCCATTTATGAATGAGCAAGAAATACACGAACACCTGATGACCCGCACCTTGAAACTGGCGCGCAAAGGCTTTATTAAAATTGCGCCTTCGCCCTTTCGGGGAGCCTTGTTGGCCCATGCAGATAAAATTGTCGGCGAAGGCTACCTCGCCAACCGCGATGCAGTCGATGGCGAGATTCACGCTTTAAAAGCAGCAGGCGAAAATGCCAAAGGGGCCACCCTCTATGTCAATCTGGAGCCCGCATATGGCACCAGCAAAGGAATCAATTTGGTCGACAAATTGATTGAAGCCGGGGTGGCCAAAATTGTGGTGGCCCTGCGCGATCCCAATCCCAATGTCAGTGGCAAAACCCTCGAAGCGTTGCAGCAAGCGGGTGTAGAAGTTGTGGAAGGTGTCATGGCCGCAGAGGCCAGCCAGCTCAATGAAATCTATTTAACCGAAGTGAGTACCCGTCGGCCCTTTGTACACTTGCTCACAGCCATGTCCCTCGACGGGAAAATTGCCACCCGCCTGCAAGACAGCGACGGGATTACCGGGCCCGAATCACGGGACTATGTGCAGCATCTGCGCTCACGCTATGACGCGGTGATGATTGGTGTCAACACCGTTTTGCAAGACAACCCCATGTTAAATTGCAAAGCCCTGCGCGGTTGCGACCCCTGGCGGATCGTGATGGATACCGAAGCCAAAACCCCCTTAAATTCCAAACTCTTTTTGCGCTCCGACCCCAATGAACCCCGTCCGCCGGTCTTGATTGTGATTGGTTATGGGGCCCATGAAGATCGCTTGCGCTCATTGCGCTTGGCAGGAGCTGAAATCATCCAATGCCCGGATGAAGCCAGCGAAGATCCCCGTGTCGATCTCACGCGCCTGATGCCCATTTTGTACAAACGCGGGATTACCTCCGTTTTAATCGAAGGCGGCGCCACCCTGCGCGGCAGCGCCCTGGATGCAGGCATTGTCGACAAACTCAGTTTTTTAATCGCCCCCAAACTGATTGGCGGATCCGGAGCCACCAGCGCGATTGGTGGAGATGGCGTTGGTTTTGTGCACGATGCTTGGCCGATTAAACGCATGGAGTGCCGTCCCTTGGGCACAGATCTGTTGATCGAAGGGTATCTCAAATAAAGCTGACCGCTCGGCTTCTGGGCCTTTTATTGCCCGAATTTGTGGCCTGTTTAACTGAAAGTGATGCAGGCCCAAGCCAAAGACTTGAGCAAATTTACAGCCCACAACAAGGACTGAGACTTGTTTTTCAGTCTTGGGTTTTGCAGATTTCAATTGCTGCAGGGCAGCCCCAAATCGGGCTGTTGCCAGCGCGCCCAGCAAGTCCAGATTCAGCCCCTTCGGCAGGTCTCCCCCCCAGCCCGTTTGCCATGCTCTTGCGCAAACACCTCAAAGGTGCCCGGCTGAAGGCGATCCAGACCATTGCTGCCGATCGCATTCTCTGCCTGACCTTTCTGCGGGGGGATGAAACCTGTGATTTGGTACTGGAACTCACTGGCCGCCACAGCAATTTTTTCCTGTTGAACCCGTCAAAAAATCTGCTGGGTTCTTGGCGCAAAGACAGCTCCCAACTGCGTCAATTGCAGATCGGCAGCCCCTACCAATCGCCCCCAGCGCGGCAAGAATACAATCAGGAAAGGCCCCCCTTTGAAGACCCGATCGCTGAATTGCCAACCGATGGCAGCCGCTCAGCTCTCGTTTGGCAAACCTGGGAGGCAAAGCTTCGCCAAAGTCGTTTCAAGACCCAGATTCAGCAACTGGATCAGCGCCTCAAGCAGAGTCAAAAATCCTTGGCCCAGAAGCTTTTGTATTGGGAGACGGCCTTAAAACGGGCCGAAGCGGCCCCCCAACTGCAGAGAGCAGGAGAATTGTTACAGGGAGCCTGGAAAAAAGCTCCGGAGGCCGGTGCCTTCAGCATTTGGGTGACGGACTATTTTGACCCTGAACAGCGAGAAGTTGAAATTCCGCTTGATCCGGCCCTGGGGTTTCAGGCCAATTTGGCCCGCTATTTCCGCCAGGCCCAGCGCTTAGCAAAGACCCAAATACAGGCCGAAAGCCAATTGCTCCAACTTTGGCAAACGCAAACCAGCTTTGAAACCTGGGCGATGGAATGGGAGCAAATCCGCACAAAGTGTTTAGAGGCCTTGGCTTTGG
This sequence comes from Candidatus Sericytochromatia bacterium, assembly GCA_044356335.1. GTDB lineage: Bacteria > Cyanobacteriota > Sericytochromatia > UBA7694 > UBA7694. Next base: position 1,034 of record JBIKWL010000083.1, on the reverse strand, counting down.
GTGAGTTTGAGAGCTTAGAGGCCTTGCTGAGACAGGCAGAACAGGCTGCTTTGGCTTCGGGTCTGGCACCCTTGAAGTCGTTGGAGCAAAGCGCCCGGCGCTTGCGGGAAAAAGCCGCCAGGCCCTGGCGGGAATACCTCACCCCCCAGGGGGCGATTATCCGGGTGGGCAAAGGCGCAGATTCAAACGAAAAATTGCTCAAATTGGCGCGCGGCCAAGATATCTGGCTACATACCCGCAATTGGCCCGGTGCTTATGTTTGGGTTCCTTTGCAAAAGCATGAACAAATCAGACCCGAAACCCTCAGGTCAGCGGCCCTTTTGGCCTTGCATTTTTCCCAGCTGCCAAATGAAAATAAAGCAGAAATCATGTATACGCCGTTTAAATTTTTGCAAAAACAGCGAAAAGCAAAGACAGGGGAGGTAAGTGTTCGTCAATTTAAATCCCTGATCGTGAGTCCTGATCAGGCTTCTTTGGCAGGTCTTTTAAATTCCAAATCCCAATAAATCATCTAATTTTATGTTTTTTTGAAGAATTTGGCTCAAGTGTCACAATTAAAACTTGCAATCTGAAAATAAAATCGGTTATGCTAATGAATAGCTTATTTGTTAAGAAGTGTAAACAGGGTTCTTAATTTAAAAGGGTTTTTAAGGGTTGTGCTATGGCGATTATCAAAGAATCAAAAAAACGCCTGCGACAGCACCTGCAGAAAGCAGAGAAGCTGCACGAGCAAGGTGAACTCACCGAGGCCATGAAAGAGTTTCGCAAAGCACTGCGATTGGCTGAAACAAAAGCAGAAAGTGAGGCGATTCAGGCCTCGCTCAAAGAGATCAAAGAATTGATCGGCTATGTCTCCACGATGGAGGAAGAGGAAATCCCCCTCGGAGAATTTCTGAATGAGCTGTTCAAAGAACATGCCACCCGGATCTATGGTGTCTTAATTGCCAGCGCGGCAGTGGTCTTGCTCGGGGTATCGGTCACTGCTTTGAGCAATCAATTTGTCGCAGATGAACCCGAGCCTGGACCCAGCACCA
>JBIKWL010000082.1:0-24394 GCA_044356335.1 Candidatus Sericytochromatia bacterium | reverse complement strand
CTCTCAAGCCTTGGCTGTCGCGGATTCCACCCAAACCATGAAACGCGCCAATGCCCCTGGTTCAGATTATGACCAGGGCCGCAGCGCCGCCAAAACGCAGGAGAAACTGAACCAGTACAGCAGTGGTATCAAAGCCCAGGGCGGTCCTGCGGCAGAGCGCATTGCCGCCCGCAGTGCGGCACGGCTCCAGCGCGACGAGGCCTATTGGAACGACCCCAAAATTGCAGTTATGACGGCCATCACCGATGAAGCCCTGATGTTTGTCGCCACCATGGGCATGTCGACAGCCTTGACCTTGGCCAAAGGCTCGGTCACGGGTATCAGCGCCGCTCGCCAAGCCCTGTCTGTGGTGCGGGCGGGACGCACCGCCCTGGAAGGCAACCGCGCTGGCCGTGCAATTCTGACGGCAGGGCATTGGATCAGCCGGGGCAATCAAAAATTTAGCTATGTTTTGGCCCGCACTGACTCTGCCGCGATGGGGGTGAGTCCTTTGCTGGGGTATGGTTTTCGTGCCACGCGCAGCTTGACCCGCAATATTGTCATGGAGGAATTGCCCAAAGCGGCCTCCGAACTGGCCAAACAGTACGGCGACGCCGACGGCTGGCTGCAATGGGCCGTAGACACGACTTCTCGTTTTGCGGTCTCCAATCTGGGGGATATCAAGGGTCTGGATAGCTTGCAAAACAGTACCTGGACCGTGTTTGAAACCATGGCTACACAAATGGCCCTGCCCGCCTATTTCAAAAACGACCCCCAGGGTCTCAAAGACGCCCAGGATCTGACCCATTATCTCTTGATGGGGGCCCAGACCGCCCACGGCATGGCCAAAATGCACAGCGATGCCAAGCTCAAGGGTCAATCTGAGGGCCTTGCATTGAACCAGGATCTCGCCCAGAAGGCCGGGCTCGAACTCGATCCCAAAATCCAAGAGCAGATTGTCAAAGAGGTGCACAGCTTTCAAGAGGGCCTGCTCAACAACAAAGGTCTCAGTACCCCTGGCCATTACACTGCGCTCGAAAAAAGTGTCAAAACGGCGGTGGCCTTTGACAAACTCCCCCCCGAAGCCCAAGCCAAAGTCGAGGCCAGCCTGAAAGACTTTTTACATCCCTATCAGGTTCAAACCGCCACCCAAGTCAGCGGTGTGGCCAGTCTGCATCCCGAATTCAGCACCGCCGCTGAAGTGGCCCTCAAAACCCAGGACTTGGCCACCATGCTGCAAAAACAGGGGCTGGCCCAAGATTCTGCTGAGGCACTCAAAATGGCACGGGGCCAAGTGGCGGGGCAATTGATCCAAAAATCGCCACTGCATGTGGACGGCGACTTGCAAAACCTGCCCGAATTGGCCCAGAAAGAGGTCCAGCGCCTGCTCGATCTGGGGGCGGTTGATTCCCCTGCCCACGCCATGCTCTTGGTGCAACACCAATTGCGGCAATTGGCGGTCGACACAGCCCCGCTGCTGCTGACCAACAAAGCCGAAGGCCAGGCCCAATTTGTGAAAATCCAGGAACAGCTCAAAGCCCTGGACAACCTCTCTCCCGCTTTTGTGCACAGCGCCTCGGCCCTGCCCAAAGAACTCGGCAGCCACGGCCAAGCGGTGCAAAAAATTGCGATGTAATTGTTGCACGATGCACCCGAAGGCGCTTTGCAGGCCCAACTCAGCCTGCGTGTAGAAAAATACCTGCAAGGCCAAAAAGTCTCGCCAGCAGAAGCGCAAATTTTGACCCAAAAGCTCGTCAGCAGCTTGCTGCCAGCCTGGGGAGAACACCTGCTGCAACAAAGACAGCTCAAGGGTGAAATTGAGAGCGACAATCCCATCGCCAAACATGATGCCCATCTGCAGATCTTAAAGGGCTTCGGACTGCACGAAGAACAGGCAGGCCAACTGGCTCACGACCGCATGTTGGGACAATTGGAATCGGCCTGGCAGAGCGCTGCGCCTCCCGAGCAATCTGGCAAAGTCAAGGCCCTTTTACATGAGGTCTTGGGCAAAGCAGGCAAACACCCCGAAGCCGACGCAGACACGCGCAAACAGTGGTTGGGAGAGACCCAAAAACAATTGGAAGGGCTGGGTATCCCCGCCAAAGAGGCAACAGTCATGGCCGCCCGTTTGGTCTTAGACGCCTTGGACTATGGCTCGCGCTTCCAGGGCACAGACAGCCTGCCCCGCACCCGCAGCATGAACGCCTCCCTCGAAGAGGCGCTGCATTTGCCACATCTGGAGTTGGCGGGCCAAAAGATCACAGATTTGAACCAATTGCGGGGCTTTTTACAGAGCCATTTACAGAGCCCCAGCGGCGACAGTGCAACACCCGCCCAAGACGCTGTGGTGATGCAGTTTTACGAAGCCGTCGGCGGCTGGGACCAAGTGCGCAAAATGGCCCATTTCTTGCCCCCGGAGATCTTTGGCAAATTGCACCAGGCCCGCGATCGGCAAGTGGAAGCCTGCTGGGATCAGGTCCAGGCCAAAGCCAAAGAATTGGGCTTGGAATTGGCCCCGCCTTATGTTGGCCGCGGCCCCAAAGACGCCGGTTATACGGGCGTCTACGCCGACGTGGATTTGGTGATCAAAGTGGTCACACCCGTGGTCATGAGCGAACCCGCACGGGCCCAAGCCGAAATGCAATTGCTGGCCTTTGCCTTGGGCAATCTGGCCAAAATCACCCCCGCCTCGGGGCATTTGCTCGATGTGAATATCTACACCTCGGCCCATTTCCTCGATGTCGATCTGGCCGGCCCGAACAAAGCCAGCCAAGTGCCAGAAAAAGCGCGGGAGGCCCAGGCCCTGAATGGCAAAAACATGGACTTTTACCAGATTCGCCAGGGCTTTGGCCCCGATCATGAAATGGCCTGGCGGGGCTTTCAAAAAGAGGCCTTGGCCGCCGCTGCTGCCCGCGATGCCAAACCCGGCTCAAAAGGCGGCGAAGTGGCTGAACTCAGACGCGGTTTTGAGTGGGCCGACAGCCAGTGGAAAAGCTACCACGAACAGGTCGATGCAACGTATAAACAGCTCAAAGCCAATCCTGAACACATGGGCAAAGGGCCCGAAGTGCTTGAAGAGATGGCCCGCACGGCTGTGCGCAAACAAAGTGAAGATGAGGTGCACAGCTTCTTGGAGAAAAATCACCAACTATTGCAAGCGGACAGTCCCGAAGGGGCCTGGGCCCGCGTCGAATACGACCGTTTGCAACAGGTCATGCGCTCCCGCTCACCGGAGGCCTATGCGGGCAATGCCGCTGTGCTCTGGGGCTCCAGCAACAAAGCTGCCCAGCAGGGCGTGATCGACTCTTTTGCCAGCAATCCCCTGGCCGCGCGCTCGGGACGCATCAGCCACGACCAGTACATTCTGCATTGGGCTGTGGAAATGGAAGGAATCAAAGACCTGGCCTCACGTGCCTGGAAAGCGGGCAAATACGATTTGCGCGATCTGCTCTTTACCAATGCGGCCCTGGGTCAAGGGGTCTCCCTGGTCGAAAAAATGCCCAATCCCGAATACCAAATGCACCAGGAGCGCAAACAAAAAGACCCGGCCTATGAAATCCCACAGGATGTGCCCAAAGAGATCCCGATCAGCCGCATGGAAGCCGCGATTGACGAGGCCCGCCGCAATGCCCAAACCCCCGATCAGGCCCTCAAGATCTGGGCCAAACACTTTGGCTCAGTCGAAGGAGCAGAAAAAGCCATGGGGTCCTATCTGGATGTGCTGCGCATGACGGTGCTCGACAGCACGGGCCGCCACCTGGCCAGCCCCGTTCCGCCTGCGCCAAGTTCAGGCCCACAGCCGCCTTCTGGTTCACAACCCCCGGCCTCTGCCCCCAAGTCGCCCGCCCCACCGACGTCGCCACCTGCCGCTCCCCCTGCCGCTTTGGCGCAGGCCCCAGACGCAGGTCCGCCCTCGGTGCCACCCGTAACTCAGCCCCAGGGTAAGGCTCCAGCAGCCACTGAGCCGCCCGAAGCGACGGTTTCACCTCAGCCTGCCGCAGCTCAAGGCGACGATGCGGCTGGGCCAGCCACTTTGCCCACGGGCTCAGCGGGCCTGGTTCACAGCGATGATGCTGAACCCCGCACCTTGCCGACGGGCTCACCTGAATTGCTGGCAGCCCAAGCCAAGGCGACAGGCCGGCCCGCCCAGGCAACACCGGCATCCACACCGGCTCCCCGTGTGGCCGTGGTCGCGGCCCCACCTGCCGGACAGCCGATCACGATCACCGCAGCCTCCGCACCCCAGGCCAAAACCTACCCGCTGACAGCCAAAGCCCCTACGCCGCTGAGCCAATTCCCGGCCCCGCTGCAGGCCCGGTTTGAAGCCAGTGCCCAAGCAGAAGCAAAGGCTTTGGCAAAAGTCGTGCAAAACCTGTCAGACCCAGCTCAGCAAAAAGTGGTGCAAACAGCAGGCCCCGCCCTTTTGGCTGAGATCTTGCGCCAGAGCCCTGTCGCCGCAGCAGCCCAAGCGGGCCTGCAGAGCTGGTTACAAAGCAAACTCCAGCAAGCTGGCCTGCCCCCTGAGCAGGCCCAGGCCACAACACGCACTTTGCAAGAACAGGCAGCAAGCCTCTATCCCACCCTGGATCCCCTTTACCGCATCCGCGAACAGTTGGCAGTCGCTCAGCCCGCATTGATGCAGGCCTTGCAGCCCGAATACCTGGCCTCGGCCGAGCGGGTACAAGCCCAATTGCAATCCCTGAGCCAGGGGCAACCGCTCTACGAAAGCCTGCCGACCCTCTCAGAATTGCTGACCCGCGACAAAGCGGCCTGGACCGGCCCGCGGGAAAAAGCCGTTCTCTTTCAGACCTATGGCAAAAGTTATGCCGATGGCAAACAATTGGAAAAACACGGCGAAGACCTCAACAGCGCCGATTTTGCCTTTACCCCAGATAGCCATGAGTTGCCCGGTCTATTGCCCAATGTCAACGCTTGGGGCCAGGAAAAAGCCGGTGCGGTGGGGCAACGCCCGCCCAGCGACAGCCCAGATTTGCCGCAAATAGCTGCCCAGCTCAATTTGACCCTGCGCGGCATGGCCAGTGACCCTGCCACCGGCGAGGTGCGCCTGGCCCCCAATCAGGTCACAGGGGTGGCCCGCGATCTGGCCGATCAGATGAGCGCCGCCAATGTCGGCCAAAAGTCCATTTTTTCAGACCAGCCCAACACCGCCAAACAGACCGATATCGCCCCTGTCATGCTCGATGAAATGGCGATGCTGCGCGATTCAGAGGTAATCTATTTTGGCCTGACGGGCAAAGAGAGCCTCTATCCCAATGGCTACACCACAGCCGAATTGCTGACCGTGCTGAACACCCCCGAACTCTTGAAAAAAGTCGTCTTCTTCAAATTTGATCCCGAGAGCGAGCAGCCATGATACGGAATTGAGCTGTAGCAAGCCTATTGAGCGACAGGGGAGTGAATCTCGGCCAAACGCCGATCGCGCCAATCAATCAACCAGCGGTATTCCGAACCGGGCCCCAGCAGCGGCAGTTTGTCGTCGTTGTAGAGATGGGCCATCAGCGAAATGTCTGCCAGGGTCAATTGATCGCCAACCAAATACTCGCGTTGCAACAGCGCTTTGATCCGTTCCAAGACCTCTTGGGCGCGTTTTTCGAGTGCGGGCAGATCAGCTGGACTGAGCTTTTGCACCTTTAAATTGCGCCAGAGCATCATCGGAATGATCTGGGCTTTGTAGCGGTCGAGGCCCGCAATCCCCGTACTCAGATTGGGATTGTCGATCAGGGGCTGGGGATTGAGGTAATTGTGCACATAAGTGGCTTTGCCCAAAGCAGGCTGAAAGCCTTCATCGAGCCAGTCTTCGAGTAACAAGACCTGTTCTTTGAGGGCCGGTTCTGCCGGAAAAAGCGAGGGTTCAGGAAAGGTGGCTTCGAGGTAGAGAGCAATGGCTGAAGAATCACAGATCACCTGATCACCATGGCGCAAATACGGCACCTTGACCTGCCCCGATTGGCGGCGGGAAAATTCCCTGTGAATCAGGGGGGTGATTTCCACAACCTGGTAGGGAATTTTTTTAAAATCGAGAATGTGGCGCACTTTGACACAATAAGGTGAATAGTCAAATTGGTAGAGAATCAGGGTCTCGGGGCCGACATCGGGCACATTCGGCCCCATTTTGGCCAAGGTTTGTTTGAGCAGCCAGGCTGCGGCACTTGCACCACTTAATACAGCTCCCAAAACAGCCAGTTTACGCATCATTTTGCTCCTCTTGTTCTCATTTATATCTCACTCAAAATCAGGACCCTACCGCACGGGCCGAGATACAATAGGCCCAATTGGCCAAATTCAAACCGCTTTCACTGCGCCAGGGTTCAACAGCCAGCTCCAAGGCCCGATCATATTGCTGCCGTTCAACCTGTGACAGCCCCTGCAGGGCCTCCGCCAGCGCGGGCATCAGCGCTATCCGCTCATTTAAAAAGGCCTGGGCCGAAGCAAAAGGCAGCAAAACAGCCACTTTCTCGCTGACCACAATTTCAAAGCCGGCCTCCTGGATCAGCGACGCCAAATAGGCACTGTCGGAGAGGGTAAAAGGGCCGGGCCCCGAGCGGGGCAAAACAATTCCCATCTCACGCTCCAGCACCCGCGTGGCCAAATCCAGCATCGGGACCTCTTCGGGAGGGCACCAAACTGCTGCAGCCAAGTGGCCGCCTGGCCTCAGCCAACGTTTGGCATTTTGTAAGGTGGCCACCGGGTCGAGACAAAACATCAAGCCCCAACGTGAAACCAAGGCATCAAACTGAGGCTCTGAGCCCAAATCCAGGCTCTCAGCATCTTGGACATCAAAGCGCAAATTGTTCAAACCAGCAGCTGTTGCCTCTTCTCGGGCCCAGGCGATCATCTGTGGCGATTGATCTACGGCCAGGACAAAGCCCTCAGGACCCACTTCACGGGCAAAACTCAAGGCTGGCTCCCCCATGCCCGTGGCCAAATCCAAAACCCGTTGCCCCTGGGTGATCCCTGAGAAAGCCAGCAATTTGTCAGACACCGGCTGAGAAGCAGGTTTATACTGCCCCCACCAGGCTTTCCAACGGGGAGCCATCTCTTCCCAATGGGCGCGATTGTGGGCACGATCTTCAACCAAACTCATACGAAAAGACCTCTTTCTCTGGGGAGTCGTTAAGGTTGGGGGCCTGTTGCAACGGGATTGTCGGGATAAGAAACCCAATCACTCCAAGAGCCGGGATAGAGCCGGCCCCGTTTAAATCCGGCCTCCGCCAAGGCTATCAGGGTGTGATTGGCGGTCACACCCGAACCACAATAGACAATGATTTCTTGATCTGGCATCAGGCCCAAAGCCTGCATTTCTGACCGCAAAAGGTCTGGAGACTTAAACAACGGCCCCTGCAAGTTTTCGGCAAAGGGTCGGTTTAAGGCACCGGGAATATGGCCCGCACGGGCATCCAGGGGTTCTGTTTCACCCCGGTAGCGCTCAGCACTGCGGGCATCAAGCAGCACCACATCGTGGGCGGGCGAGCGCAGTTCGTCGACAGAAGCCAAAAACTGGGGCCTCAGCGCGGGCTCAAAGTCTCCTGGCTGAATCTGGGGCAACGCTGTGGTAACGGGCAAACCAGCGGCCAGCCAGGCCTGCCAACCCCCATCCAAGAGCTGAACCTGCTCATGGCCCAGCCAGCGCAGAAGTGCCCAGAGACGCCCGGCATACATATTGGCGGCATCGTCATAGATCAAGACCCGGCTCTGATTGGAAAGCCCCACCCGACGCAACGTGGTCAGAAGGGTCTGTAAATCGGGCCAGGGGTGACGGCCACCGTGTGCAGCAAGTGGGCCAGACAGATCGCGGTTCAAATCCAAATAGAGGGCACCTGGCAGGTGACTCTCGAGATAGGCTTTTTCGCCATAACTGGGATCCGTCAAGGCAAAACGGGTATCAACAATCAGCCAATCTCCGCTTTGGAGTTGGGGATAAACGTCTTCGGCAGAAATCAAATACGACATGTTTGAGCCTCTTTAGTAAATAAGCCCCTGAGTTGAGACAAACTAAGCCAGTATAGCCTGTTCAGTTTCAAACGGAGGAGATTTAAGCAAAACAACATCATTGTGTCAAAACAGCAATAAAAACAAAGCAAGAAAAAAGACCGAGAATGTTGACATCGTTTACTGTGAGCAAGACCACACCAAGAATGCAAGCTCGGCAATATTTTTTTATATAAACATTCATGTAAAATACAATTGTCATAAAAAATTTGCTGAATTTAAAGGAGTCCATTCCATGCTCAAAAAGACCGCTGCCCTCGTTTTAAGTACAGGCCTATTGATGGCCTGCAACAGTCAACCCACCCCCGTTGCAACCGCTCCGGTGCCTCCCCTCCAAACGGCCATCAACAGCTCACCCGAAGCCCAGCAATTGGTCAGTCAGCTCAAAGCCCAGGGCAATCAAAATGTCTCAGTGATTGATGTCGGCCAAGGCAAAAAAACCCCTGCAGTTTTAAGCATGACGGTCAATTTCAAAAACGCAGAGGCGTTTAAAACCCAGGCTTCGGTCAGTGGTGTGCCCTCTGGTGCCACGCTCAACCAATTGCGGGTGTTTTTGCTGGAGTCCACGGGTGCACCGGCCCCCGGAAACATTACCGCCTTGGTCAAAAATGCCGGTGGTACGGTGATTGCCCGCTCAGGTCTGGGCCCCCATACCTTTGTCTTCGCCAATGTGCCCGCCAATGCCGCCACCATGAAATATTATGTCGGTGTCTCTCCTTTGCTAAACGTGCCAACGGGTCCCCCGACGGCACCGTATACACTCAACCTGCTAGCGACCCCCAACACCCATAACCACGGGGCTCTCGGTCTGGTTGCCCTCTCCACAACAGGGGGAGAAGGGACCGGTGAGGTGCATGTTGATGCCAATTACCAGGTCAGTAATACTGCCGTTCTGGGAATTGCCATGACCCTGCGCAACGAAACCGGTGCAAGTATTGATTCCCAAGCCACGATCACCAATGGCAGCACAGGCATTCCTGTCATTTCGGTCTCTTAAAAAACCAGAGATGATTCCAAACACGGTAACAAGGAGAAAACAATGAATAAAAAGATAAAACGGCTGAGTTTGTCTGGGATCGGCTTGGGTTTGCTCTTGGCCTGTTCTCCCAACCTCGCCCCCCCCTCGGTATCCATGGAAGGGGTCAAGGTGGAGAAGCTCTCCCCCATGACCCAAACCCTGATTGCAGAGGCGAAAAGGCAAGGGCACAAAGACATCACTGTCTTGGATGTCGGCAATGGCCAGAAGACAGCCGCGGCATTTAATGTCTCGCTTAAATTCACCGATGGCACAAATTCCAACTTTGCTACCAAAGCGTCTAACAGCGGGGTTCCCGCCAGTACTGTGGCCAACAAAGTGGAAATCACCCTGATGGAATTTAATGGCGCTCCGCCTGGCTCAGGCGCTTTGCCTGTGGGCAATATTAAACACACAGCCATTCTCAACAAAGTGCTGACAGGTTGCCCCTCCACGTGTGTGCAGAGTTTTACCTTTACCAATGTCCTGGCCAACACCAACGCCACCAGCAAATACTATGTGGCGTCACGCTTGATCTATGAAAATGCCGCCCCTCTTTACAGATTAAACCTGATCAAACCGGCCACCACCCCCATCACACTGGCGACAGGCAGTGTAACAGGGCCGATTGTCCTCACGGATCGGGGGGGAACCGGCAACTCCGGAGGGGTCTTTGTTGATCCGCAATTTCAGATCAATCCTGGAGATACAGGCCAATTGTTTCTCAATACCCCGATGCAATTGGACGATGAAAAGGGTGCCTCCATTGACTCTCGGGTGAACGTGACCGATGGCTCCTCAGGCATTCCAGCCATCAACGTCACCTCTCCTTAAGGGCCAACCATGTTAAGCAAATACCTGAAACCACTGGGAATACTGTTAAGCGTCAGCCTGCTCACGGCCTGTCAGCTTTTCAGCAGCAACCAATCGGTTTCAGGTGCTTTGAGTTTGGCGGTGCAATTTCCCGAAACCCATGGTTTTCAGATTCAGACGGTGGCTCCCGAAACCCGCGCCATTTATGTCATGGTCTACGGCAATGGCCTGAGTCTGGAAAAACCCCAATTTTGGGGTCCTTTGACCCGCTTTAACCCGCGTATGATGGTGCAAGGCGTTCCAATTGGCCCCCAAAATGTGGTGGTTGCAGCTTATGATGCCCAAAGCAAATTGATCAGTGCGGCCAACGAAAGTGTGACGGTCCGGGGCGGCACACGCACCGCTGTGAATGCCGATTTGCAGCCGAACCCAGAGGCTCAGTTAAAGCCAGAGGAATTGCGGGCCTTGGCCAATTTCAAGCCCCAAATTCCCGCTGAGCCCTGTGGGTTTTCAGCCAGTGGCTTACAGGTGGCCGTCAGCTTCCCCCGTTTTCGCACCCAGCTGATCAAACCCGAAACCCGCCAAATTTTTCTGGTGATTTACGGAACCGGTCTCAGCCTGGAAAACCCGGCCATCTTTGGCCCCATGACCCCCGAAAATCCACGGGTCATGGCCCGCAATTTGCCGATAGGCAAACAGATTGTTTTAACCGTGTCCGTGGATGAAAATGGCCAATTTTTAACCGGCGATCGCCAGGAGGTCGAAATTCAGGCAGGCCAACGTGCCAGCCTGAATCAAGATCTGCGGGAAGGGTTTGAATCCAGTTTGAGTGAAGCCGAAGTCGCATTGCTCAAACGCCTGACCTTGCCCAACTTGCAAAGACAGGTAAAACTCACAGCAGAAATGTCTCAACCGGTCTGCCCCACCCCCACACCAGTGGCCACCCCCAGCTCTACCATGAATACTCAGCCACGGCCCCCTAAGCAGGAGCTGATTCCGAGTGCTGTGCCTAAACCCACACCGGAACCAACCCCAGAACCAACCCCAGAACCGACACCGCAACCCACACCATTGGCCAGCCCCAGCAATTCATCTTCTGGAGGTGGCGGCGGTTCTTCTCCTGTGATTGTGATTCCAGAGCCCACACCGACACCCACTCCGGTTGGCGCAAGTTTAAATATCGACGTGAATATCACCAATGGGACGGTGGGCCTGCCCCCGATTACGGTCTTTTAACCATGAAAAGATTGCGCCTATTCCTCTCTGTTTTATTCTGCACAGCCTGTCAGTATCAGCCGCAGGTTATCATGCCAGCTGGACTTGAAAATTTAAAAATTATGCCATTGCAGCCCAGTTTGCCAATCACACAGTCAGAAACCGTGCTCAAAGTGAGCAACAACACTGCCCATACAGGTAAAATTCGGGTCATGATTCGTGGTGGCAACCCATCTTTCCGCACCCAAAAACTCCATACCGATGTCGTCAACATTAAACTGTATTTGGTCCCAGGAAACACTGGCACGCAAACCCCTTCATATACTTCTCCTTTGATTGGCAAAACCAGTCAGAACCAAATGTTTACTTTTGAAAACGTTGACAGCGGTTCTTATTATGTGGCCGCTTCGGCCTACGACACTAACTCCATCAATATCACAGATACCTCAGGCCCCAACCATATTCAGGTCAATGATGCGGGTCTCAAACACGCTTTTGTCTCTATTAGCGGCGGTGAAACCGCCGTGCCAGGACGGGTCACGATTGCCCCCATTACGCATCAAGTTACAGATACGCCCACTGTGGGTATCGCTTTAATTCTTGTCGCAGGACCCTAAAACCATGAAAAAAGCACTTTTTTCGTTTTTATTCCTCTGTACCGCTTGCACTCACAGCCCCTCTGTTCCCCTCTTGCCCATGTCCCTGCTTTCACAAATTACCCCAGGCACTTCGGAACTCTACAGCCTGGACATGGGGCACCCCCATAGCAAAGCTGCTTTCAGTGTCAAAATCAATCTGGGCAGAGTGTCTGACTTTCAAACCCAAGCCTCTCAAAGTGGCCATGCCGCCTATACTTTTGGCGCAATCCAAGGGATACGGGTCTTTCTGGTCAGTTCGGCCAGTTTTCCCTCACCTGGCGTATTGAACCCTGTGGGGGGAAATATTTACACCATCAACCAAACCTTCACAGGTCTCAGCAAAGACCTGACCTTTCACAATGTTGCACCGGGTTCTTATTATGTGGCTGCCAGCGTCTTTACCACAGGTGTGGGCCCCTTTAATGCTTTCACCAATATGTCCAAACCCACCTCCTTTACCTATTCCGAAGGCCCTGTGGCGGTTTCAAATTCAGGTGGCATGGGCGGCCCCAACAATGGCCGAGTGGAAGTCGATGCCCAGTATCAGGTCACGGGCAACAGTCAATTGGTGGTGCCCCTCTTTCTCGCAGACGAAGTGGGTGCAAAAATCGAAACCCAGGTCGATTTGATCGATAATCCCTGAGATCAGAAAGATATTTTTGAGCGGATTTGGGGTATATTCTTTTTATAAGTCATTGAGAGGCTGTTCATTTTTCTCCCCCTAAACAGCCCATCGCAAAGGCGGCAAAAAAGCTGCCAATCAGTTAGCGAAAAGCAAAAGAGTGATGAGCAGCATTGATGGTAAAGTAACCGGTCTCAACTCGGACGTATACAAAACCCTGCAAACGATCAAGTCCCGCAATGCGGGCCCCCTGACCGCCCAAGATACGCAAGAGCTAAAAGCGGCAATTGAAAAAGGCGGCATCGACGACAGTGAGAAAGACCTGCTGCAAGAATTGCTGGCAGGCAATAACGATGTCCAGGTCTATGCCGAAGGGGCTGAATTTGGCCCTGACGGCCTCAAATTTCAAGGTGTCAGCGAAGATGCCAAGAAAAGCCTCACCGACCTGAATCACGTCGAAAAACTGGTAGATCCCAATCACCCCACCCCAGAAGGAGAGCCCAGCTCCGACGCGGGACATTTGGGCGATCTCAGCCATGAAAAAGACCCCGAAAAATTTGCCCACCATGCCGAAGAAATTTTACACGCCAAATTTGGCTTAAAAAGTGATACCGCCGGATCGATAGCCAAAAATTTATTCGTGGCCATGCACGACAAAGATCCGGTCAAAAAAGCCAAAGCCATCGCTGAGATTATCGTCAGACTCAACGAAACCCCCGAAGGCAAAAAAGCCCTGCAGCGCATTGTCGCACCGTTGGTCAGCGGCTTGCCCGAAAAGTCTCCCCTGCGCAATATCATGACCAAACTCTTTGCCGACAAAGCCAGTTCAGACAGCCGCATCGGCTTTTTGGCCACGGTCATGAATGGCAATTTTGAAGGCCTCAAAGATGTGCGCGCCATGTATGAATTGATTCAAGATTTTGGCCCCGATGTCAAAGCCCTGATGCCCGAAAACCTCAAACAGCACGTCGAAAAATTGGAAACACTCTTTGGCAAAGAGCTGGGCAAACACGCCAAAGAGGTCCTGCAAAAAGTCCTGCCCCTGGGTGAGAATTCAGATCTGGTCAAAGCGACGATGAAAATGATCACAGGTGATGGCGTTACCAAAGTGGGCGCCGGAGTCGATTTTCTCAAAGCTGTGGGTAAACGGGTCGTGGGTTCAGACAATAAAACCCTGGCTGCGATTACAGATTTCCTCAAAATAGATACCCGAACCGGCAATAATATCCGCCATTTACTGGATCCCCATGCCCCCGTCCAACTGCGTGCCGAGGCCCTGGAACACCTGATGGCCACTTTCTTTGGCCACAAACACGGTGAGCATTTTGAGCCGGGTCGTTTGCAAAAATTAATGGACACCTTTGGCGTCAAAGACGCAGGTGCTGCGATTGCCCATGCCGAAGCCCATCCCTCGCAGCCCCATGGCGATACACCCAAAGTGGAGGGCGAGCCTCCGAAAACAGGGGATGTGCCGGGTACCTCTGCAGCAACGGATGTTGCGACAGCAGAAGCAACGGCAGCCGAGAAAATGGCTGCCCGCGAAGCCAAAATGGCCGAGACGGCAGAAAGACTGGGCCTGAGTCCAGAAAGCCGGGCGGCCTTGAAGAAAGTCCTCAGCAATGAAAAAGTGGACGAAGCCGCCTTTGAACAGGGCCTGAAAATGTTTGAAAGACTGGGAGCAGCAGAATCAGAGGCCGCTCTCAAAGTCTTGCAACACATGGAAGGTGAAATTGCCAGCCGGATCTTTACCAACGGCCACCTCGGCGAAAAAGTACTACAAGGCATTGTTAAAATGCTGCCTGCCATGGAAAAAATCGGCATGTCGATGCTCGAACTGGCCCCCAAATTGGCCAAAGGCGTGGGCAAAGTCTTGCCTGTCGCGGGCGCGCTGGTCTCAGGTTATGATGCCGTGCGCTTGGGCACCATCGCCGCCACAGGCAAAGATCTGGCCGGCAAAGAGTACAAAGATCCCGATGTGCGGGCTTTGGCCCTGCTTGGAGCGGGTGCCAATGGCCTGGACACTGCTTTGGCAATCCTCGAAGCCACTGGAGTGGGAAATATCGACCTGCCGGTTCAATTGGGTCTGGCTGGGGTCGAAGTGGCCATCGACATCATGGTCGAATATTACAACGAACATCCTGAAAAAATGCCTCCCGAACTGCGTTTGGGAATCAAAGCTGCGGCCCTCGGTGTGGCTGTGGCAGCGCCCTTGGTACTGCCACCAGCTGGCCTGGCTGCGACGGCCGCGGTGGTCAATATCTATGGCATGGATGGCACCATCGACATCGCCACCGAATTGACCAGTCTGACCGGCGAAGCGGCCCTCAATGGCATCAGTAAACTGCATGAGCTGCAGGCCAAGGCCCTTGATCGTGGCTTGGAAGGCCTGACCGGCGACATCAATGGTCTGGCGGACGTGATTCGCAACCCCGAAAACTATGCCGCCCAGCTCGGAAAATCGGTTGAAGAGGTCATGGGTCAGGCGGCGGATATGTTACAAGCAGCCGCCAGCAAAGGCGCCGATGCGGCCAAAAAAGTCTATGATGTGCTCAAAGACGTGGCCACCAACCCCGGTGCCTATGCCCAAAAAGCGGTGGACTTTGCGATTCAAACCGGCCTCAAAATTGGCAATGAAGTCAGCCAAGCCGTGGGGGCTGCTGGTACGTTTATCAAAGACATGACCACCAAAGGGGCCATGGCCCTTGCTGATGGCTATCAAGCCCTCTACAAAATGGGGGCCCAAGGTGTGGTAGCCGCCAAAGGCCTGCTCAACAGCGCTCTAAACAAAGGGGGCGAACTGGCCCAATCTGCGATTGATCTGGCCAAAGACATTGCCACCAACCCTGGTAAATATGGCGAAATGGCGGGCCAGATGGCAGCCGAGGCCGTGATAGCCCTGCGCGACTTCGCGATCAAAGGTGCAGGCAAAGCCGCCGACGCCTTGGTGGCGCTCAAAGACATGGCTGTGAATGGCGTCGAAGGGGCTGCAGAAGGACTTAAAAACATTGTGGCTGCCGGTGGGGCCATGGCTGTTAAAACGCTGGAATTTATCAAAGACGCCCCTGGCCATGTTGCCACAGCGATTGGCGAAGGTTTACAAGCCGCTTACCGCACAGGCAAAGCAGGACTGGAAATGGCAAAATGGGTGGTCAACAATCCCCAGGCCGCTATCGAAAAATTGGGTGACGCGGGCCAAAAAGTGCTTGAATCCACCCGTGACTTTTTGGTCAATACCGCTCAAACGGTGAAAGGCAAAGCCGGCGAAGCCGTGGCCTACCTCGAAGATCTCCACAAACGCACAGGCGCAGCATTGGGCCGTTTTGGAGATACCGTGGTTGATCTGATGAAAAAAGGTGTAGATGTCAGCCAAGAAGTGGTGGGTCGCTATTGGGACGTGATCAAAAAACGCGGTCCCGAATTGGCAGATGCCCTCGGCAATCTCGGCCAAGCCGGTATCGATCTGATGTCCAAAATCGGCCGATTGCACGCAGATGCAGCCAAATGGGCTGTGGATGGTCTGGTTAACACCGTGAGCAGCGCAGGTTCAGCCGCCAAAAGTTATGCCCTGCAAAAGCTCAACGAAATGGGCGCAACCGACGCCATTGTCAAATTGGTCAACCAGGGCAAAGCCGCAGTGGCCGATCTCAAACGCATGGGCAATGAAGCCATAGCCGCGATCAAAAAATACGGCAGTCCCGAAGCCCTGGGCAAATTGCTCGAATCTGGCCGGGTCAAAGCCAGTGAAATGGTCAATTCCCTGATGAGCCAAGGGGCCGATGGCATTCGCAAGTTGATGGCCACCGCTGAACATTATGGGGGTCTGGCCAAAGAGTTTATGGGCAAGATCATGGCTGAAATGGGCTCGGCCTGGGATCAAAGCAGTATTACCAACGGCTACCAACCCCTGCGCGATCTGATCGGCAAATACATCAGTCAAGCTGCTGCCGCAGGTGGAGAGGCCGCGGCCTGGATGAAACAACAATTGGGAGATGCCCTGAACACCCTTGATAAAAATATGGAAAGGGCCCAACAGGGCAATTGGGTGGTGGTTTCAATCCCCGATTTCATCGTGGACATGGTTCGCTAAGGGATGAATACCTTGGAAGAGCTGTATCCAGAGCTGGGAGAAGATCCGATTGAGTCGGTAGCCCCCTATGTCAATCCCCCGATGGATCCAGGCTATGAGTTGCCGCCTGTTGAGCCTGTGCCCTTTGTCGATCCTTTTGCAGAAATCGCCCAGCGAGCCAGAGAAAAAATTCCCAAGCTCTTTCATGAATTGCGCCAATTGCCCTGGCAGGTGGTTCAGAGTTCCCAAAAGAAACTCATGGCCATGCCCAATGCCCGCCAATTGTCGGCGGTGCAGAAACAATTGTTGATGGCCTGTGTCAATCCCAAAAGCAATCCGCTTGAATGTCTGGACCGCTGCAGTACAGAAGAATTGGGTGCCTTGGCCGAAGCCCTGCAAGATTTGGCCCGGCGCAAAATGCCCCTGAGCAAAAGCCTGCAACTGGAACAGGAACAGCGATCCCTGCAAATTTTGTACCAAATTCTGGAGGCCGAAAGTTTTAGGCGCAATCCCTAAAGCCACAAGATCGCGTCAACGTCAATCGAGAAGATTAAGCAAGATCGTCTCCTTTTGAGCAGATAATAAAAGAGAATTTGAATAAAGCAGGTTTCCCTGAGATGTCAGGTTTTTCGGATTTCGTTTCATCTTTTTCGCGCAGCTTCCGGACCACGGTCGATGCGACACCCCGTCCTGCCCAAACCAAACCGCCACAAGCATCAGCCTCAACACCCCCCAACGCCAGCTCCCAGAGCCCATCGAGGGGAGTCGAAGGCCCTCCCCCCAAGGATCAGGCCCTTTTGTCATCTGGCGCCACCACCCAGGCCCGTTCTGCGGCCAACGTCTCCTTGCCCTTTTCCGAAGAAAATGGCGATTTGGGCCGTGTAAAAACAGCCCAAGAAGCCCGACAAGAGCTGCGTCAAATCGGTTTTGTCAGCGGCCCAGAAGGCCGAGAAAATCTCAATTATCAGCGCCTGGGTTCTCAAACAGCAGAGAGCGTCAAACATGTACATGGCCTGCTTAAACGCGATAGCCAAGCCGGCCACAACAATGAGCTACCGCTCTTTGGTTTGCGTGTGGCCGGTGCCACCTTGTCCAATCCAGCTGAGCGCGAGAAATTTATCAAAGGCACCCTGCTCAACAGTCCCAAAGAATCGGCTGGGTATTTGGATCAAATGTCGCGCATGCTCAAGCGCACCCAAAACCCCACCATCGAAAAAGCCCTGCTCAATGCCCTCAGCCAAGCCAATGCCAAGCAGACCAAAGACTTTCTCTACGAAGCTGGGGTTCTCGTGAATGATGCCATGGAAGAAGATGGCCCGAGTGTTAACCGCAAAGCCGTCGAACATCTGCCAAAGCCGATTGTGGACCAAATGATTCAAAATCTGAGCAAAAACGGGGGCGTGTTTAACACCAATGCCCCGATTATCAACGGTTTAAAATACCGCCACTGATCATTGCCCCACCGGATTTGCGCCAAATCACTGCAACAAAGCGGGAGATCGGCTTAAGCCCCTTCACGCACGGCGTGTGCCAAAAGCTCCCGGCGCACCCGATCGATCAGCACGTCCACCCAGCGGCGGTACATATCTGCCGACGGGTGCAGGCCGTCGGCGGCATTCAGACTGGCGTGTTTCCCCGCTTCGCGGGAGATCGCAGTAATGGCGATATACTGCACCCCATACTGGTAACTCAAACGGGCATTGATGCGGTTAAAGGCATCAATCTCTGAGGCGATCTGGGCCCGGTCTCGCCCTTCGGCAAAAGGTGTCACCCCCCAATCGGGAATTGAGAGTACAAAGACCCGGTTTTTTCTCATGCCCGCCAATTCAATCGCCTGGCGCAGCAAAAGTTCAAATTCCTGGGCATATTCTTCTTGGCTGCGCCCCTGGTATTGGTTATTGACCCCAATCAAAAGTGAAACCAGATCATAAGGCGGTGTTAACTGACTGCCCTGCATGGCATCCAAAAGGTCCCGGGTGGTCCAGCCTGTGGTGGCAATGATCTCGGGATCATTTAAGTCTTCCATGCCACGGTTGCGCAGGCCGGTCGTCAATTGCATCGGCCAGCGCTCTTTTTCTGCCACCGATTCACCGATGGTGTACGAATCTCCCAAAGCCAAAAATCTTTTCATCGTTTTTCCTTTCTCAGTCAACGGAGCGGAAGCCAGACAGGCAGAGGCAAACAAAGCACCCCCACACAGAAAAGCTGCTCCCCAGCAAGGTTTAAAGCGCACGGGCCGTGGCCTGGATTTTTTCCCAGGCCGCGGCAATGTGGCGCTGTTCGAGTCGGGTTTGCCCCAGCACCCAGCGCAGCACATACACGCCTTTGAGACGGGTATGGGTCATAAACATTTCCCCAGAGGCATTTAAACTCTGAAGCAGGGTCTGATTGACCCGATCAAGGTCCGCGTCCTGCGGAGACAGATAGCGAAAACAGAGGGTGTTAAACGTGACGGGTGCCAAAAGTTCAAAATCTGGGGCAGATTGAATTTGCGAGGCCAGATCCTGGGCCCATTCCAAATGCTGTCGAATGATCTTACGCAGGCCTTCGGCCCCATAACTGCGCAGCACAAACCAAAGCTTAAGGGCCCGAAAACGCCGGCCCAATTGGGGTCCCCAATCGCGGTAATTATAAACCTGATCATCCTGATCGGTTTTGAGGTATTCGGGTGTCAGGGAAAAAGTATCCAGCAGGGTCTGGGGCTCTTTGACATAATAGGCCGAGCAATCAAAATTGGTCATTAGCCATTTGTGAGGGTTAAACACAAACGAATCAGCCCCTTCGAGCCCCTCAGCCCAAATGCGCATCTCAGGCAGAATCAAGGCCGAACCCGCAAAAGCAGCATCGACATGCAGCCAGAGATTTTCGCGTTGACAAACCTGTGCCAGCGGACCAATCGGATCGATCGCCGTCGAACCTGTGGTACCAAATGCAGCCACGACACAGAGGGGGATCAATCCCTCCTCCCGATCCCTGTGAATTTGCAGGGCCAATTCCGAAGGCACCATCGCAAAGGCCTGATCGACATCAATTTTGCGCAGGTTTTCGCTGCCCAACCCCGCCATGCGCATGGCCTTTTCAATCGAAGAATGGGCCTCAGAAGAACAATAAACCGCAAATCTTGGCTGCCCATGCAACCCCAACACATTGCCCCTCCCCGCCGTGGCGCGTTCGCGGGCCGAAAGCAACGCGCAGAAGGTCGCGGTGGAGGCCGTATCTTGAATCACCCCGGTCCAATTCGCAGGCAAAGCCAACAGATCGCGCAACCACTCCATCATGCGCTGCTCCAACTCCGTCGCAGCAGGGGAGGTCAACCAACTCATACACTGGGCACCCAAGGTGGCCGTGAGCATTTCTGCCAGCACCGAAGGCGGACTGCTGTTGGCAGGAAAATAGCCAAAAAAGGCCGGGTGCTGCCAATGGGTCATGCCCGGTAAAATCGCCTGTTCAAAATCCGCAAAAATCTGCTCAAAAGACTCGGCCTGTTCGGGTGCCCGGGTGGGAATAGAGGCCTTGATTTGGCCCGGAACCAAATCAGGTGAAACAGGGTATTGGCTAACGTTTTCAAGGTAATCGGCCATCCAATCGACCATTTGATGGGCCTGCTTGCGAAACACATCTAACTCCATGGGTTGCACCTGTCTAGAAAGATACTTCTGGAATACGGAAGGGATACTGCTGCAGGGTATTTTAGCAGAAAACTTGCACCCACCCGGCTGAGCAGCTTAAGATCTAAATACAGCTTTTAAGGAGTGAAAAATGGAATCAGAAGCCCGTTACAAACGCATCTTGATGGCCATTCAGGCCGCCCATAACGAATCGGCCCTGAGCATGGCCGTGGGTCCCCTGCTGCAAGAAACCGGCTTTGGTTCCAGCGGCATGATTGATCCTGAAACGGGTGAAGAATCCCGTTTGAGCTACCTGGAAATTGCCGAGTGCCTGATGGACAGCGACCGGCTCTTTTTCCAAAAACCGATTGAGCTGCTGGTGATGGCCAATCAGCGTAGCAAAGAAATGGCTCTGGGTGTGCCGCCTCGTTTGCCCGAACCCGAATCGCCCCCCTGGCAGCAATTCCTTTAAATACGAAAAAAAGCTGACAGTTTTGCAACTGTCAGCCGGGACTGAGGAGGGGAATCAGAGAGAAGTTAGAATTTCAGAGGGTTTTGCTCTCAATCAATGGAGGCGCCCCTGGTATTTATTGCGCTTTTTGGCCTTGCGCGGCGTATCGCGAAACTTAGAGCGGTAATACTTCTGATCGTTGAAATCATCGGCAAGCACCGCTTGAATCCGTTCCCAGCTCTCGGGATCGCTGGCCTTTAATACAGGGGATGAAAGGGAGAGATCGTGGTTTTGATACATGGGTTTCCTCCATTGGAAATATCTATTAAATATATTTATTTTAACTATATAATAATTCAGGCGCGGCGAACGTTTCGTTCGTGGAGCTCCTGGTGGCAACGCGCTTCCCAGCGCGCAATCTGTTTTTCGAGTTGGGCATAGAGGTGGGGACGGTGTTGACTAAAATCCAACCAAGCAACACCACATGCATGGCAGTGTTCAAGATGCACACCCCGAACGGGCTGCTCTTGAGCAACGGCAGAATCACAACTTGGACAGGTATTCATCGGGGGCCTCCTTTAAATCGGTTATGGGATTATCATAAGCGATTCTTTTTACATTTACAAATTCAATGTTTAAATATAAAATATAGAAAATAACTATAACAAATAAAGATATCAAAAAGCCCAAAGTAACGCTGAAAGTTTGGAGAACAATAATGCCATGAATTGGCTCAATTATCACCACCTCTATTATTTTTGGATGGTGGCCCGCGAAGGCAGCATCACACGGGCCTGTGAAAAGCTCCATCTCTCTCAGCCCACAGTCAGTACCCAATTACAGGAATTGGAAAGGGCGGCAGGCCAAAAGCTGTTTGTGCGCAGCGGCCGCAATCAGTCCCTGACCGAGATGGGGCAAATGGTCTACCGCTATGCCGAGGAAATTTTTAGCCTGGGCCAAGAATTACAGCAATTTTTATCGGGTTCTGCCAGTGGAGATCGCCCGATGCGTCTGACGATTGGCATTACCGATTCGCTTCCGAAACGGGTCACCTACCGCATTTTGGAACCCTTGCTGCGCTACCACCTGCCCGTGCAATTTGTCTGCATGGAAGACGACAATCTCGAAGGGCTCTTGCAGCGGCTCTCGCGCTTTGAATTGGATCTTGTGCTGGCAGATGCCCCGATCAGTGCCAACAGCCGCATCAAAGCATATAACCACCTCTTGGGCGAATCGGGGGTGAGCTTTTTTGGCTCAGAGGCCCTGCAGCAAACCTATGGCGGCGATTTTCCCCGCTCGCTGCAGGGCGCCCCCCTGCTCTTGCCCTCCCACAACACTGCCCTGCGCCGCGAACTCGACGAATGGCTGGCCTTTAACAGCCTCGAACCAAAGATCATCGCGGAGTTTGACGATATGGCTCTGCTCAAGGTCTTTGGCCAGCAAGGCCATGGGGTTTTTTGTCTGCCCAGCGTGATTGAAAGTGATCTGGTTGAAGGCCTCAACGTCAAAGTGCTGGGGCGGGATGCCTCGATCAAAAACAATTTTTATGCCATTTCAATTGACCGCAAAATCCGCAATCGAGCTGTCGTGCATTTGATTGAAACGGCACGGCAACAGCTCTTTTAGACGGGGGCTGCGAGAAAGAATAGCCCAAAATGACGACCCAAAATGACGGCTAAAAAGGGCTGCCGTGGGTGCGCCCATGTAAATAGGCCACCGCTCTGGGAAAGGGCCTTAAGGCCCGAATCAGCAGATCAGAACTGTGGGGCCTGCGCAAAAAGCGCTGTAACATTTGCCCGGTCTGAATCCGGCCCAGAAAGAGTTTGTTCCAGGCCAAAGCATACTGCTGCTCCAATTGCTCAGCGCTGATCCGGCCCAGAAGATAAGCCGGTACCCATTCTGCCAACAAAGCCGACGCCCGCAGAGCCATGCTCATGCCATTGCCACTCAGGGGCGCAATCATGCCAGCTGTGTCACCGGCCATCAGAATATGACCATCGACGGGAGATTTTGGCAAAAAATGGACCTGGGCAATCACCAGCGGTTTGGCATAAAGGGAGGTGATCTGCCCAAACAGCGCTTTGAGGTGGGGATTGCGGGCCAAGACGCGGTTTTGCAATTCGGGAATCTCACCGCCACAGTCTTTGAGTTTTTGCCCTTCGGCCAGATAGGCCAGGCAAAATTTGCCCGCTTCAATCGCTGAAATACCACAATAACCCCCCTCAAAGCTATGCAAAGCCACCAAATCACGGGGAAAATCTGCCTGAACATGGTATTTGACTCCCACAAAGGCCTGAGAGCGGTAGCGGGTTTGCATAAATCTGCGCTGCAATTGCAGGTCCAAATTGGCGTATTTGCCCCAGGTGCCACAGACCATACGCGCCCTCAGTTCGCCCTCACGGGTGGCAATGTCAAAGGCGCCGGGGCCGCCGCTGACCCCTTGAACCGTACAGCCTTCACGCACTTCGGCCCCTGCCGCACGGGCCAATTGCACCAATTCGGCATCCAGGGTATAGCGGCTCAAGCCCAGACCGCCCGGTTGCAAGGCAAAAGCCAGTTCCCGGCCCTGGGGCGAGGAAAAACAGGCCCGCTGAATGCGGGGCAAGTCCCAGGCCTCCAGCGGTACCCCCAGGCGCTTTAAAAAGGGCAACGACTCCTCAGCCAGGTATTCGCCACAGACCTTGTGGAAGGGGTAAGTCATTTTTTCCAATAAAACCACGCGAAAACCCTGCCGGGCCAAAAGCAAAGCCGCAGCCAAACCTGCCAATCCGCCGCCAATCAGGGCCACATCATAATCGGCAGAAGAGGGGGAGTCAGACATAACCCAATACCCGGTAGCGAAAGGCCCAACACCAATCCAAATCTGCTTTCCAGCCCGTTTCAGCCAGGACTTCTGCCAACTCAGCGCGGGAAAACCCCCGCCAGACCGACAGCGGCGCATCGTTTTTGACCAAATATGAACGAGAGAAAAGAGACGTTAAGATTCGTATTCCCCACCAAGCCAGGGGATGGCGGTGTAAATCATTGATCAAAATCCCCATTTTTGCATTTTGCTTAGCCCAGATAAAAAATTCCCGTAATTGATCGGAATCGAGATGGTGACAAAAAAGCGAGGTCAGGACGATATCATACTCAGATTCAAGCAGACGGTAATCCGAGCAGATCCAGTGAATATTCAGCCCCTGACAGGCTTGCTGAGCAAATTCCAGGCATTCGGGTTTGAGATCGACCCCCGTAAGTTCGAGCTGCAACCCCGCCGCTTGTATCTGTTGCGCTACTTTGGCCACTTTCGACCATGCGGCAATCGCTTTTAGGCTATCGCCACCGCCACAGCCAATATCCACAATCCGCAACCGCTGAGGAGCCCCGCTTTCAGACAATCTTGGCGGCAAATTGACCAGCAGGCGTTGCAAGCCCGCCAGGGTTATGGCGTGCCCCCCCAGCCACCGGTTAATCGTATCCAGTTCAGCAAGATTGCGCCAGAGGTCGGCACGGGGAATATCTGGAGCATCAAGCAGTTCCAGAGCCTGGGAGCGCTGACGCAAATCTGGCCCCCATTTCAGCCCAAGCATTATTCCACCACAGTCAAGAGCGCGGTCTCTAAGCTCAAACCCGGCCCAAAAGCCGCTGCCAGCACCCGCTCTTGGGGCTGCCAAGCCATAAAACGCTCCCAAATCCGCTCCAGCACAAAGAGCACCGTCGGCGAAGACATATTGCCACATTCAGCCAGAATCTGACGAGAGGCCTCTAAAACAGGCAAACCCAAGGCCAATTCGGTGACTTCGACAATTTTGCGCCCACCGGGGTGAATCGCCCAATGGGCCACATCCGCTTGTTTGAGTCCCAAACCGGCCAGAGCCCTTGCCACCAATGGCCCGATGCCCTGCTGCAGCAATTCGGGAACATAGGCACTTAAGCGCATCAGAAAACCGCTTTCGGAGAGCTCCCAGGCCATATCCGACCAGCCTTGCAGGGCC
>JBIKWL010000207.1:0-7247 GCA_044356335.1 Candidatus Sericytochromatia bacterium | reverse complement strand
GTTCATTGGGACCTCCTTAACGGGTGGGACTGATGAACTTTATCTCTTTTTGGGGGCTTTTGTCTGCCCTTAAACCTTGATAACATTGCCTCTTGGGCTTTTGAAATTTATTTTCTGGATGACTCTAGTCGCAGGTGTTTCTGTTGCTCGAGATGCTTTGCCTGCTGTAGGCCTGAAACTTGAACGGCTTATAGGTGTCTTCGTTGGAGCTGCTTGTGCTTTTGCTGGCTGAGGACTTGAGACTAAATCATACATAATTTGAATATACTTGACAGGGTTGGTGAGCGCTAAGCTAATCTGAACAGATGCGGCCACACAAGTTGAGCGCGAATGTTGATTAATACTTTCAGGAAAAGCTATTTCCTGCAAAACACCTGTAATAATGGCTTTAAATGCAGGCTTTAAGTCTGGATTAATATTTTTATCAGGCAATTCAGAAAGACTACTAAAATTTGCAAAAACTTGGGAACGATCAATATTGGGATTTGAGAGTAATTGACAGATTGAACTCATGGGACTATTGACATAGTGTCCAGCAGCTCCTGAGCTTTGATCTCCAGCTCCTTCCGTTCCCCCTAGACCTTGAACATGGGGTTGAAGTAGTTTGTCAGGAGAGCCCATGTTTTGTAATAAGTTCTCGATTGTTTTAGTGACTTCGTATGGAATAGATCCATATTTAGTTGCTAATACATTGACTAATTCTATTGCCAATTCTTGATTTGGGTCATCTTCTTCACTCAATGTTTTTGTCTTAAATTGAGCTATGACATCTTTAAACAAATCATTTGTGTGAATATCGACAAGCGCTGGTTTTATTGGACCACCCGTTAACAAAACAGGCACCAGGTCTTGCGCTCCACTTACAGCGGATATTGGAGGCTTATTGTTTATTATTTCAGAGCTATCTGACGCGCTACTAACAATTGTTTGTGTCTCCACAGCTATTTTCCCAAATTCCTCAGAAACCACTGGACTACTCATCAAGCCCTGGCCCAGTTCCAATAGTTGGCACCCATCTGCCAGGTCAATTCCCTGCTTCACCTGTAGTCCCCCTTGGCTGGGATTGACCGTTTCGCTGGTTTTTCCCACCACAGTTTGGCCTATTCGCCCAAACGATTCTTTGCTATGTTGCGGTATGCTAACGGGTTGAGCGGAAGCCTCCGAAGCGACAGGGGGTGCAACCCGCACTTGTGTCTGATTGGGTATGGGAGCGGTGGGGCCAACGGGACGGCCAACTGACATTGACATGATCGGAGTCCTCTCTCAAACAGATTTTAAGCGTTCAATCGTCTCTTCTAGCACATCCTGAAAGCGGTCTAATTGCTCAGCATAATGCTGGTAAGGGAGCTGCAACGGGTGGATATTGATTTTCTTTGTATCCAGTTCATCCAAGCGATCGGCCACACTGTCACAGTGATCCAAGAGCACCTGCAGGTTTTCTTCCAGCACTTCGATATCTTCGGGGTCTTCCGTGGACTGTGACTCTGTGATGATTTCGCCGGTTAAATCTGTGTGTTTTTGAATGTCTTGATGAATTTGAATAAATTGCTCAAAGAGCTGGGTCAAGTTAATCATGCGTTGTAACGCTTTATCGATGGTAGACAAATGCAGCCTTAAATCGGAGACTTCCATTTCTTGGTCCAAAATTTGCAGCTGTTGATTGAATTCTTGCGTTTTGTCTTGAAATATTTTGAGCCTTGCTTGTAATCGCTCAAGTTGTTTGGGGTTGGGTGCAGGGGTTAGCCCCAAGACATCATCTGTCATAATCTGTTTCAGAAACAGCATAATCGCAGCTTCTGTACTTTCGTAAAAGTCATCGTAATCTATTTCCTCAGGCATTCTACCCAGTTTGGGTAAGGTCGGCAAATACGCCTGTTGAGTTGATTTGGGCAATAACACATTCTGCGCTTGCAGAAACAACTCTTTGCCAAGCTTCGAAGCGGGGTCGAGATCCAAACCCGACTTTAGATAGGGTATGGCTTTTCGGGGCTGATTGATCAGCAAGAACATAAATCCCAGACCCAGATAATTAGCAGGATTTTTATAATTCGTTTGAATACCTTTGCAAAAACAATCTGTGGCCTGTTTGAGTTTGGCTTTGTCCACGGGGTGATTCATGGCTTCCCGAATCAATTGACGGCCCTGGGCATACAGTACAACAGACTGTTGGTGACGGAGTGCATCGGATTTTTGCAGTCCCTGTTTGGCTTGTTTTAGTGTAGCAAAATCCATCACCAGGCAACCTCTTTCTCTTTAAAATCAATTTTTTATTCCAGATAATACAATAAACACTATTTATTAATATTTTTAAATTATTTCACTTAGCTTTTGCTAAAGCATCAGTAATAGGCTTTGATATACGCATAGGCTTGCTCAAACAGATTTTGGTCTTTGTGCAATTTGTATTTGAGCAGGGCTTTGCGTAGGGATTGCTGGACTTCACGCTCGCCCTGGGTAGAGTTTTGCCAACCGGGGAAGCGCACGACGCGCACAATGGCGTCAATATCCGACACAATCCGTTCCACGACTGCGGGAGTTTGATCCGTTTTGAGTTCTATAAACAGTTCTGTCAAAGCGGCCTGTGGTGTTTTTTCTTGCACCGCCTGTTCGAGTTCTTTTTCGGCTGAGACTGTATCTCGTGCCAGTTTACAGAGTTCTTTAACAAATTCAATCGAGGTCAAGAGCCCGCGTTCGGCTTTGTCCCGCAGGGCTTCGAGCCTTTCGCTGAGCTTAACAAAATGGGGGTTGCCCGCATGGCGCTTGAAGCGGCGAATCAATTCACGCTCGATGGTCTTGGCTTTTTTAGGATCAGGATGATTAAAGATTTCTTCGATTACATCTGCATCCAAAATAAACTCTTCGAGCTGGTGCACGTCCCCGACATGCACATGTTGGTGGATCAGTTCGGTGGTTTTGGCTCCAAGCGAAAACCAGAGCAGTTTGCCAATATTATCCGCAGCCGGTTTGACGGATTCATAGACCTGTGAGAGCCAACGGTAATCGGCAGTATAGGCATCTAGCACCCGATCAGGAGAAAGGGATTCCCAGAGCTTGGCCAGGTATTTATAATCCAGGGCAAAGGCGTCCTTTTTTTCATTGTCCTTGATGGCATTCTGGGCCGCTTCGAGGCATTCAAAGCCTTCCAGCTTGCGATCAACACCAGCAAAATGAGCCAGTGCTGTCTGCATCGCCGCAGGCAATTGGTCTCGCAACTCCGACAAATTGCTCACCATCGTTTTCATTGCGCTTTCGTCAAACTCAAGGGCCTTGGCAGCATCATCAAAGACGCCAAAATAGTCCACAATCCGCCCAAAGTGTTTTTGGGGGTAGAGCCGATTGGTACGGCAAATGGCCTGTAAGAGGGTATGGTCTTTGAGGGATTTGTCGAGATACAGGGTTTGCAAAATGGGGGCATCAAAGCCCGTCAGCAGCTTGGCGGTGACAATCAAGAATTTTTCGGGGGTGTCAGCCTTGCAAAAGCGCTCGATCAGTTTCTCTTGCTGGCTCTTGTCGAGGCCCCATTTCTGCTTAAATTCAAAATCATCGTTGGCCGAGGTCGAAATCACCACTGCAGAAGTTTCGGGGGTAAAATGTTTGTCGAGTTCTTCTTTGTATTGCGCACAAGCATAGCGATCAGGCGTAACAATCATGGCTTTGAATCCGTGGGGGTTGACCTTTTCATTGAAGTGCATGGCAATGTCTGCCACAATCTTGGCCACACGTTCAGGCGATTTGAGAAAGGCCGCCATTTTGGCAGATTTTTTATTCAGGGCATCGGCTTCTTCGTCACTCAGAGCGGCTTGATCCTGGAATTGGGCAAAGGCCGCGTCGATGGCTTCGCGATCGAGATGCACATCCACCAGTCGCGGCTCAAAGTGCAGTGGCAGTGTGGCTTCATCGCGGATCGAGTCGTGGAAGGTACGTGAGAGATAGCCACCATCGTCTTCTTCGGCCCCAAAGGCCCAGAAGGTGTTTTTATCTGCGCGGTTAACGGGCGTGCCGGTCAGACCAAACAAAAAGGCATTGGGCAAAGCGGAACGCATCTGGCGGCCGAGATCACCTTCCTGGGTGCGGTGGGCTTCATCGACCAGCACGATGATATTCTCACGGGTATTGAGATTGGGCATGGCATCGCGAAATTTAAAGATGGTTGAGATGATGATTTTGCGGGTGTCTTTGGCCAGTAAATCCTGTAATTCGGTGATACTGTCGGTGCTGACGACATTGGCGATTTCGGCGCCGTTAAAGTCTTTGGAAATCTGCGTATCGAGATCAACGCGATCGACGAGTACCAGCACAGTCGGGCTTTTGAGTTCACTGCAGCGGCGCAGCTTTTGGGCGGCAAAGACCATCAACAGCGATTTGCCCGAGCCCTGAAAATGCCAGATCAGGCCCTTTTTGATTTTGCCTGCTTTGACGCGTTCAACAATCAGATTGGCGCCTTCGTATTGCTGAAAGCGGCAGATAATCTTCATGCGCTGTTTGTTTTTATTGGACGAAAACAGCGTGAAGTTGCGCAGAATATCCAGCAGACGCTCGGGTTTGAGCAGGTCATCGAGTTCAGAGCCAATGCCCGACAAACCCAGCACCTGAGCGGCAGAATGGCTAACGGCATCCACCCGCCAAGGGGCCCAGAACTCCAGCGGGCAGCGAATCGCCCCATAAAACAGCTCTTTGCCTTCGGTCGCAAAGTTCAAAATATTGGGCACAAAGAGCATCGGCACGGCGTTTTCGTAGATATCATGAATTTCATGCGCGCCATCAAGCCAACTGACCGCTGGCCGAATCGGGGTTTTGGCTTCGCCCACGACCACCGGAATGCCGTTGATATACATCACGATATCGGGGATTTTGGTCTCGCGGTGATGCACACGAAATTGGTTGGTGAGCAGGTAATCATTGCGACTGAGATCGTCAAAGTCGATCAGTTGCACTGGCCGATGGGCGTTATTGGGGCCAAAGGGCATGGTTTTTTCGCCGCTGCACCAGGCCAGAAACTCTTCGTTGGCGCGCACCAACCCGATCTGGCTGACCGCCAGTAGAATGGCCCGCAGTTTGTAGATCACTTCATCGGCGCGATCGGGCACTTCGGCAATCTCAGGGTTGAGGCGAATCAGGGCTGCTTTGAGGTCTTTTTCCAGCAGGACTTCATTCACGCCCCGTTCGATTTGCTGAGAACTAAGATAGCGCCAGGTTTTTCCGTAGCCTGAGCCACCGTCTGAGAATTGGGGATGTGTTTGTGGGGTGTTGAGGTTGGTTCCTGTCAGTTTGTGGATGATGAAATGTTCCACACTGTTGAGTTCGGTAAAGCTCATCTGGCGGCATGTTCTCGGCTATTGTTTTTTGGGGTCTTTGGCACTTGGAGTAAAACGTCTGCTGGGATACCCAATCCCTGATTGAGTTTGCGGATCATAGCCAAGCTTAATGAACGTTTACCAGACAGGACTTCTGATATTTTGGAAAGAGAACCCAGAAAGGGTATTAAATCTTTGCGACTCAGATTTTGTTGCTCCATCCGAAATAAAATGGCTTCAATTGGATCGGGTTTAATAGCGGGAACCAAACTGCGCTCATAGGCCTCAATCAGCAAAGAAAGCAATTCGAACTCTGCTTCTGCTTCAGAATTGGGCGTGAGATCTTGATCCATTAAGAGCATCAGACGTTTCATCGCGAGATTGTATTCTTTTTCTGTTTTTATCAGGCCCATCAATTTTCTCATTTTCGACTCCTTTTAGCCAGCACCAAACTTTTGTTTGTCATATTCGGCATGGGTTCCGATCCATTCAATCACCACCGTCTCTTTAACATACTTTACTTTGATTACGAGGCGGTAAGTGTTTCCTTTGATATTGAATATCACCCGATTTTCCCCTAAAAAACTGGCACTGGCGTACCTGTTTTTAATGTCTTGGGGCCCTTTCCACTCTGCCGCTTCAACTTCTGCTCGCCACACATCCAAGGATCCACGCACGTCAGCGTGCTTGCGTTTGAATTTTTCAAGCAGTGGTAAACCGAATAGCTTCATGCCGCAGGAGGCCGCTCTTTCTCAAAGACTGAGTAATTTGAGTATATATTCCCAAAATGGGAATGGTCAAGTATGGATCTCAGCTCTCTCAAGGCTGTGGCGTTACAGTGCTTCCAAAAAAGAAAATCATTTGCTATAATCACCTGTGGCTAGATCGAAGCCTGCTGCCCACCTTGGCAAACCCGGACGGGACGATTTTTTATCTGTTTTTCTTACCAGCTTCTTAGTTTAGCTAAAGCTTGGCAGTGGGCACCTTGTGAGCATTAGCGACAAAAAAAACTAATGGAGTTTACGAAATGAAACGCGAAACAGTCAAGAACGCATATATCCCAGAAAAATGCATTGAACAGCTCAAACAAAGAGCGCGCAAATTAAAAAAATCACACAATTTTCCCCATCATGCAGCCTTAGAGCAAGTGGCCAAAGAAACTCAGGTTTTTGCTAACTGGCATCAAATTTGTGAATACCGCAAACTCAGTGTGGTCAAAGAAGAATCACTTTATTCTGGATTGATTTTGATTTATGATTTTGAAGAGGGTGCAAAAGATTTTAAAGCCGCAATCCAATCCCACAAATGCCCCTTCGCCGAAGATGATTTTTATAGGGCCCTTTTAGAAGATTATTTTTTTAAAGATTACTGCAACCTTGTTAATGATGATATTGAAGAGGGAGAATCTGTTGGGCCCACTTATTTAGAAAAATATGGTGAGGCAGAGTGTCGAGAAAATTTTTCTGTGGATTTTTTGGATTTAAAATTTTTTCGCTACACCGGTGAAAAAATGCCGAAGACTCCCAAAGGCGTTTTAGGATTACTCAACAAATACCCTGTTTTTACTCCAAGCGGCTTTCTTCTCAAGGGGGTTTATTATATGCGTGCCCCCTATACAAACCTGTATAAAAAGCCGCCCTTTTACGCCCCTTATTTAAAAATTGATATTGGGACTGCCTTTGATATCCAGCAAATTAAAATCCCCAATCTCATGTTTAAAGAAGTTTTTTACGACTATTCTTAAAGTTATTAACTTAATTTAATTTCTTTTTTCTCAATCACCCACAGACAGCGTTTGTGGGTGAGCCATTAAAGCTCTGCGTATGCCATTGCCCTGGCCACGGTAAGCTGTAGTTTCGGAGAAATCATGAGGCACAAAGCCGCATGAAATCATCGAGGGAAATATTTTCTGTAGGCACCTCCTGTTTGTGTAACCCCTGAAAAATTCGCAAG
>JBIKWL010000081.1:0-24887 GCA_044356335.1 Candidatus Sericytochromatia bacterium | reverse complement strand
AGAGCCAATTTGATAAATTGAGTCATGATTACCTCAACTGTGATGCGGGATGAGAGCTAATTCCAGCAGATGCCATCGCTCTGTTCGCCCCAGGCCTGAATGCGCGTATACAGTTCTTTGGCCATTTCAAGTTGGCCGGTCTCCTGGCAGAGCCGGGCCAGATGTACCAGGCTGGGTACATGGTCGGGATTGGCTTCCAGGGCCCGTTGCCAGCAATTGAGGGCCTGGGCGGTGTCGCCGGCCTCTTGGGCCAAAAAGCCCAGTTCACACCAGGCCGGGGCGTTGTGCGGATCGAGATCGAGCAAATTGCTGTAGAGCCGGGCGGCTTCGCCATAGCGGCCAATTTCATTGTAGAGATGCCCCAAATTAAACAGGGCAGAGACATGGCGGGGCTCCAGCACCAGACAGCGCAAATACCAGCTCTCGGCCTGCTCGGGTTCTCCCAAGCTGGCATAGAGATTGCCCAAATTATTGCAGGCCCTGAAATAGGCCGGATCCACTTCCAGGGTTTTGTGAAACCAGCTCACCGCCTCTTCCCAATTTTGCAATTGTTTGTGGAGCAGGCCAATATTGTTGTAGGTTTTGGCGCGCAAAGGATTGAGAATCAGGGCGTTTTCGTAATGGGGCAGGGCCTGTTTGGGCTGTTTGAGCTGCATCAGGGCATTGGCCAGATTGTAATGGGCGGCTTCGGAGTCGGGTTCTTGCGCCAGGGCTTGGGTATAAAATTTCTGAGCCGCTTGAAAATCGCCCTGATCGTAGGCCAAATGACCCTGTTCGAGTAATGCCGCGCTGTCCATTTTTGAGGTGCCTCCAAGCATGCCATGGTATTATAACGCATATCCCTGCACAAAAATCCCTGCCCAAAAGGATGCCATGTCAGCTTTCCAAGATTACGATACCTTGATTGTGCCCTTTGAGCGCTCGTTTATGCTCTATCGGGTGGCGGGGCTGATTCGGGCTGAAGCCCAGGGCCTGACGATTGAATTTCAGACCGTTGAAAATATCTTGGGGCTGGTGCGCTCGCGGGCCCGCAGTCTGTTTGTGCCCTACCGCGATTTGGTGGAATTGCGGCTTTTGCCCCACCGCTTGCGGGCGGCAGAGTTGCAGATCCAGACCTGCAATTTGCAGGCCCTGCGCAAATTGCCTGGCAGTTTACAGGGTCGCTATCTCTGCCGCATTCGCCGCCGCGATCTTTTTCAGGCCGAAATGCTGGTCTCACAAATTGAATTGGGGCTGGCCCAGGATCGCATTCAGCGCCTCGAAAACCCCGAGCCCGAACCCCCGCTGCTGCAAGAACCGCTGGGCCGTTTGATTCTCAAAGAGGCGGCGGCCCGGCTGCGCAATTTACTCAATTGAAGTTTTGCTCTCTTCTTTGCCTGTTTCAGGCAGCCAATAACTGAGCCAGGCAAAGGTCTCAGGTGCTTCGGGGGGCGCAATCTGGCGCAGCAATTTTAAAGGGGCCTCGGGCAAGGGGATGCGGAAGTCAAAGTTCAGACTGCTCTCCAGCTTAAAGTCCTGGCCCTGAAACAGGGCCTTGAGGCTTTTGCGGGTAAAATGCCTGAGAAAATGGCGCTGTCTGCCGCCCCAATGGCCCTCCTGCCATTGGCCCAAAAGCAGCAATACCCAGTGGTAATAATGCCCCATATTGTAATCCAGACTCAGCAGCGGAACCCGTGGCAAACCTGCCAAAAAGGCCGCGGGATCGCGCAGACAGCTCAATTGATGCCAGAGCAAAATCGGGGCATCACCCGGTCTCTCTGTGAGATCTTCCAGGCTTACCAGCTCAATCCGGCAGGTGCCCAATTGTTCCGGCAGACCTGTATAAAAAGGGCTGAGCACGCGGCAATGGCTGATCTTGGCTGCGCTCAAAAGGGTTGCGAGCCGCTCGGGCAATTCCCAGCGCTCTTGGGCCAGCACATCTTTGATCAGGCCCGATTCCTCGGTAAAGCGCCCACTCAGGTTTTCGCTCAGGCGTTTAAATTGGCTGTGGGCCCCGGTGTAAAATTCCCGCGAATAATGTTCACTCAGCAGAATCGTCTGAGCGGGGTCAAACTCCAAATTGAGCAGGCCGTAGTCCACTTCAGCGGGCAAAAAACGCCCGGCGGCAACCGCTTTGTCCCAAACGGCAGTGCCCGGAAAAGGCGTCATATGGGTGACATAGGCCGTGGCAAAGCGGTCGCGGTTGCCTGCAATTAAATCCCAGGTGGCCAATAAGTCGGCGGTCTCTTCTTGCTGATCGCCAATGATAAAATTGCCGTGGGCAAAGAGCCCGTGCTGCTGGCAGAGCTGCAACACCCGCTGGTAGTCGTTGTGGCTGGTGCCGCCGCCTTTGAGCGCCTTGATTACGCGATCCGAGCCCGACTCCATGCCAAAGCTGATCAAGAGCATATTCATGTCCACCAGCAATTTGCAGATGTCCGGCGAGAGCGTGTTCGAGCGCGAGGAGCAGAGAAAAAAGAAACGTTTGTGCAGGCCTGCTTCCCGAATCGCTTTGACCAGTTCTTCGAGGCGGCTTTTTTTGAGTGTAAACAGATCATCGGAGAGGGTGATCTGGTCACACTCAGGGTAGTGGCGGGCGATACTCTCCAGCTCGGCCACGACCCATTCGGGGCTGTGAAAACGCCAGCTTGGATTGACCAAGGGGGCCGAGCAAAATGTGCAACGATAGGGGCAGCCCCGCGCGGTGTGCACATGAAAAAGCGGCTTAAAATCTGAAAAATGGGCTTTGAGTGGCGCAAACATCTTCTGCCGATTCGGGTGGGCCAAGCGGTCGAGGTTTTCAATCGGCGGGCAGCGCCCAGTTTGCACCAGCTCGCCATCGGCGCGAAAACTCAATCCGTAGATCGTCTTTAAATGGCTGGGCACCAAACGATTGCCTTGCAGGGCGCGCACCAAGTCGGCCATGGCCTCTTCACCTTCGCCGACCACGCCGATGTCGATTTCGGGACGCAGATCAAAGGGGTTGGTGGCCATATGCGGCCCCCCCAGCACAATCGGGATATCCCGGTGCTGCTTGAGCAAACGGGCCTGCTCCAGAGCGGCGGGCAGGGTCTCAGAATAGGCCGAGATGCCCACCATCTCAGGTTCAAAGTCGAGCATGTCTTGGGCCGTGATCCCAATTTTGGTTTCGACACCGGGGAGCTCTTGCTCCAGCCAGGCGGCAATCGAGGCCAAACCCAATGAGCCCACGCGCTGGCTGCGGGGCTGAAAAAAATCGTCTACATAGAGCAAACCGACACGGGTCATGGGCAGGCATTTGTCCTTGCTGGGCTGGCCTTACTATAACGTAGGGCCCAAGCGGGAATCAAGAGCGGTGAGGAGAATGAACGGGATGACGCCCGCTTGAATGGTTGAGGAAATCTCGCTGACAAGATTGCTTGCAAAAACGGTTATAATCTTTACATGATGAATCAACCTCTCCGCCCATTGGGTCAATCAGAGTTAGCACCTTATGCGTCCAACGGAAACGGCTTCAGCCGTTTAGAAGATGCCCGTGCTGTCGCCAAAGCGCGTCCAGGTCAAGAAGTGATTGTTCAAGAAGGACAGAACTTTGTCCTCCACGCTGTCCAGGATCAGGCCCAATTATCCCAATTATCTGCGTCCAACAGCCAACAAATGGTGCTTGAATTTGTGGGCGCAGATCATCAAGTTTTAAATCTGGATAACCCCGAAGGCATTCGGGGCGTGGGCAAAAAATTAAGCATCGCGGATCTCAAGAACCATGCGAGCGGCGATAACGCCTTCAGCCGTTTTACCCATGCTGAATCTGTTGCTAAAAATCTGTCTTACCCAACGGCCATTGTGCATCGCAATGGCCATTATGAATTGTTTCGGCTGACCGACGACAGTGCCAAACGCCTGCTGGCAGGTCAGAATGATCTGCTCGATGGCAAAGTCACTGCCGTCGTGCGCAGCTCTCAGACCTTGTACAATTGGGGCGCTGAGCGCAAGACGGCTCAAGCCCATCCAGGGGTTGTCTACAGCTCAGCGGGTAAATTGATGCTCGATGACAAACCGTTCACGATTCGCGGGATGAATGTCTACGACCTGGTTGAAGTCGGGCAACGCAGTCCGGCAGAACTCAAAAAGACCTTGCAATTATTGGCAGATACCGGCGTCAACAGCGTTCGCTTGCTTGCTCTCAGCAAACATCAGCCCGAGGACTTAAAGCGTGTCTTAGACACGGCCCGTGAGATGAAACTCGACATGAAATTTATTCCGGTGCTGGGCAATCACTGGTCTCACGTAGAAGCCAAGCACAGTGCGTATAACAAAGACGAATCCTGGTATCGCAAAGACTTTGAACATCACTATTGGCCGCATGCCAAAGCCACGGTTGAAGCGGTGATAGATTACCCTGAAATTTTAATGTGGGAATTGATGAACGAACCCGAAGCGCAGCCTGAGACCTTGCGCCAATTTGCGGATGACGTCTCCACCCGGATGCGTGATTTATACGCCCAACGGGAAGCGCAGACAGGTCAGCCTGTTCCCCATCATCTGATTGGTCTCGGCACCCGCAGTGTTGGACGCTACGGTGAAGAAGTGACGGGCATGAAGGGCCATGAATACAAAGATTTGTACGGTTTGCCCAATCTTGATGTGGCCACGACCCATGACTACACCAGTGACACCCTTGAAGGCAGTATTGCTGATGAAATGCGCTACGCCCGTGACTTGAACAAGCCCTTTTTTCTGGGTGAAATAGGTGTCAAAGTTCGGGGGGGCGGCACGGAATCCAAACCAGAGTCTTTTGTGAGTGACCGTCTCAAGTCAAGTCTGGGTCTGAGCCCGACAGACCCCGCTGTGAACCGGCAGGCCGCGATTCAACGCCTGAAAGAAAAAATTCAGGCTTCCCAGCAGGCTGGCAGTTCAGGGGCCATGCTTTGGGGGCCCCAGCCCAATGGCTATGCGGTGGATGGCGATGG
This sequence comes from Candidatus Sericytochromatia bacterium, assembly GCA_044356335.1. Taxonomy (GTDB): domain Bacteria; phylum Cyanobacteriota; class Sericytochromatia; order UBA7694; family UBA7694. Next base: position 19,959 of record JBIKWL010000081.1, on the reverse strand, counting down.
CTACGGATTTACCTATAAGCAGCAGGATGCGGCATTTCAAGAATTGCTTGGTTTGTTTCAGTCGTTTTGATCTTCAAGGTGGCATTCACTACCGTAACGCGATCGAGCAGGGCTTGACCCTAGGCCGCTGAGTGGGTCCAGCTGTGATGAATGGGTTAGAATAATATAGCGTTACTTTCACCTCAAAAGAGTTCAAATGAGGGAGATTCTCAGGCAAGCATGAAGAAAAGGTCTTTTTCTCCGCTCTCTTGGGGCTTGGCTTTGGCTATGCTCTTACTGGGACTCTCTCCTGTCCAAGCTTTAGAGCCTGATTATCTCTGCGCAGAAAAAGACAAAAACACCCATTTTTTCGTGCGTCACCGCTGGTACAAAAAAGAATTTCCGCTCAAGGTCTATTTGCCTGCACCGCCAGCTCAGATTCCGCTTCAAGATCGCGAAATGCCTGTCAAAGCAGTCCTGACAGCCATGCAGAGTTGGCACAATGCCTGGCCGTTTATCCGCTTTGAATTGGTGAGAAGCCGCCCAGAAGCCAGCATTGAAGTGATCTGGCACGCGCAGCACTTTTACAAGGGTCAGGGCCGCTGGGGAGATGCCTATTTCCCTGAGCCGATCAAAGACCACAAAGGCAAAATTTTCAGGCATTGGAGCAAGATCAATCTGGCTCTCATGGCCCATCCGGGCTCTGCAGCTTTTGCTCAGGAACCCGTTCCCCTCAATTTTCAGGAGATCCGCGATTTGGCGATCCATGAATTCGGCCATGCCCTGGGGCTGATTCACAGCGACGATGGCAACGATGTGATGGGCGGAGGCAATCATTTTTTGGTCACAGTGCTGGACAAGCGCAATATCTCCGCCCGCGACGTGGCCACGCTCAAGCGGCTGTATGGGATTCCGATCACAAGCAACAAGCCGGTGTGTAAACATAAGTAAACACACCGGCCATTAAGTTCTGCGGGCTTTAAAGCAGTCCCAGCCCCATCAGCGCCAGAGCGGCCCCGCCTGCAGAAGCCAGCGGAATGCTCAGATTGTCATCGGGGTATTTGCCCAAATATTCACCCAAAGCGCCTGTCAAAGCGGCGGCTGCAGACACCAGCAAATTGGTGGCCAGAGGCAGGGGGTGCATCAGGCTTAAGCTGATACTCGCAGCGAGTGTGCCAACCACAAAGAAGGTCAAACTGCCTTCCAGGGTGCGGTTACCGGGCATGGGGATTTTGCCGTATTTGCGGCCAATCAAAGCGGCAGCGGGGTCGGCAAACCCCAGCACAGCCACAGCCACAATGCCCAGGGGCAGGGGCATCAACGAGAGCAACAGCAGGGCCACGCCGTACCAAGTGGCTGAGTTGATCTTGTCATACTCGTGGGGGTGGGCAATCGGAGCAAAGATACGCATGACCTTGGCTTTGACCTCGGGGCTGAAGCGTTTGGCGGTTTCGGTGGCGACACAAAAGACCAAAAAGGCCAGGGCGATCCAAAACATCCAGCCAAAGCTGGGCACTGCTGCAATCATGCCCAAAATCGAGACGCCGTTGGCGGCATGGAAGACCGAGCGGGTCAAATTGGTGGGGCGCAGGTGGGGAATCGGGGTCTGGCAGGCTTCCATCATCACCGACAGGCGCTGATAGGCTTTTTGCAGGCGTTTGCTCAGGGTATACAAACTGACATAAGAGAGGTGGTCATCCAATTGCACGGCTTTGAGCTGTGTCATTAATTGGCCCACCTGTTTGAGGGTTTCGCGCAGGGCGGTCAGCGGATACTCTTTGTGGGAACCGTCTTCAAGGCTGTGGAAGACGCCTTGCATTTGATCGTAGAGGGCGTGTACTTCTGCTTCGAGTTCAACGATGCGGGTTTTGAGGGTTTGTTTGCGAACACTGCCCCAGCGCGAGGGATCGAGATCGCGCAGCAGGCTGTAGAGGCGAAGGGCAAAGCTTTTTGTTTCAAGGACCAGCGTGGGCTCCATTAATTTAACGCCTTCATAATCTAATCTTAATAATTATTATACCCTTTTAACCTCTGTTTGTCAGCGGGGGTTGTGATTATTTTCCCTTTTTTGAGAGAGGTTAAACGCCTGCACCCGGAAGTACCTTGCCAAATTCCTGTTCAAAGCGTTCAACGGTCTCAGCATAATTGCTCTCAGCGGTGATCAGCCGGATCAGATAGGGCTGGTTGAGTTCAAAAAAGAAACCCAAAAGACGGGCCACGCGCACCACCAACATGGGGGCTATTTTGCGCTTTTCCGACTGCAGGCCGTAGTTCAGACTGAGTTCTCCCTCGGCATCCAGGCGATAGGCCCCGACAGGCAGCAGGGGGTTGAGCACCATCAAAAATTGACAGAGATCGGCCTGCCGCTCAGCCGGCACAGCAAAAGAGGTGTGTAAGGTGAATTTGAGTTCGTTGGCCAAGGCAGGGATCATGTCCAGGCTGGGGTGGGTCACACTGAGAATATCTCCCGTAAAGGCCATATTCAACAAAATCCCAGGGCCATCAAAGTCGCTGCGCACATCGGCCACCAAAAGTGGAAAAGGGGTGGCAGGGCTGGGCTGAATCAAAGAGGTGGGAAAACCCAAAAAGTCAAAGCCGCGTTTGAAGAGGTCGAGGGTTTCGAGGGTTTCTGTAAAGAAGGTGTTCATGCTGCGCCTCCAAAGGCCTGGTTTATTTGGGGGGCGAGGCTTTCCAGACTGGGTTTTTCAGCCAGGAATTTTTCAAGCAGAGGCAGGACTTTTTTGCTGATATATGTCATGTATTCAACAATGCTACCGATCACCTGCACCGACATGCGGGCCTCGATGTCGATCAGGCTGTGTTTGAGAAAAAAGCCGTCTTTGAGACTCACCCCAAAGGCTCCAATCGGGGTGACCTGATTAAAGAGATTGGCGACCTGGGCCAAGCGGGACAACTCTGCTTCAGGCACCTCTTGCAGCAGAGGCAAATTAAACAGCAGAATAAAGGCCGGGTCGGGCTCAAAGTCCAGTCCGGCCTGGGCTTCGACCACAGCGCTGAGGTCGTTGAGGTAAAAGAGCTGAATCGGGAAATCGCGTTCACCTTCGGCGACAGCAATGCCCACGATCAACTGTTCAAACGGGGACTCGGGAGAGATCGGCACAAACAGGGCATGATAATCTCCCTGGTTAAAAATATCCTGCAGCTCTTGCAAGGGGCTGAGGATGGCGGGCGTGGCGTTTGTCATGGTCACTTTCCTTGTATTTTTAGAGATAGGCAGTGCCGATATTTTTGCGGATTAGCTCAGCTTGAATGGCGGGGGTGGCCCCTTCCAAGGCGGTGGCTGGAATTTGCAAAACATCGCGGGCAAAGTCTTTGGCGTCTGAATTGCCTGATTGAATCAGCCGGACGAGATCGCGGGTGGCATGATCGGGAGAGACCTGGCGCAAGCGGCTTTCAATCTCGCCTTGCAATTTTTCGCGGGCGGGCAGGGCTGCTTCGATATTTGTCAGCTCAGTCAACAATTCCTGGTTGGGGCGCAAAGCCTCAATCCGCTGCTCGTTTTGGGCGATTTCGGGCCGCAGCACGGCCAAGCGCTGCTCAACCCCAACCAAGCTCTCGGTATTGTCCAGCTTGATGCGCTGATTTTGGGCCAGGATTCGCTCTGAATCACGAATCGATCCGAGTAGGCTCTCGCGTTCCAAATCTCTGCTAGGGGTTGAGGTCTCGGGCGTAAACGTGGCCAACTGTTTCATCAGGCCATCTAAGTGTCCCGTGTGGAGCTGAATTTGGGCTTCGGCCACTTCATTTTCTTGGCTGAGACGTTTTTTCTCATTTTGGAGTGACTCCAGGTTGGTTCGTTTGCCAGGCAAATCTGCCTTAAGTTGATCGTATTCCGGTTTGTCATTCCGGGCCTGGGGCATTCCGGGCAGGTCACTCAAGCGCTGCTGTTCCGCTTTGAGGGCTTTGACCTCGGTGCTGACACGCTGTTGTTGGCCGTCGAGGGTATCGATCGTCTTTTGCTGCTGGTGTTTTTGGTAGAGTTTATATGCGGCAATGCCAATCCCGGCCACGGCGGCCAGCCCGCCCACGGCCCAGCCAATCGGCGAGGCCACAAAGGCGGCGGCGGCCACACAGACCCCAATCGTGAGCGCGACCCCAGCCACGACGGTGGCGATATTTTTGAGTTTGCTCCACCAGCGGGTTTTGATGGTGTTATCTGCTTCTGTTTTGACCAATTTGCCCACGTCTGCGACTTTTTCACGCGCTTGGGTCTTTTCGGCTTTGTCTGGGCCCTCGGCAATTTCTGGCCTGTTCGCTTGATACGTACCCAGGCGCTCCAAACGGCCTTTCGATTCTTTGATTGCCTGGTGATCCTGATAAGCGCCAATGGCGCCTGTTACAATCATGCCCACGCCTGAAACGGCCTGGGTGAGAATCAGGCCTTGGGCGGCCATATTGCCCAAGGTGGTGCCTGTGGAGTGCACAATCGACATAATGGTCAGTCCACCGTTGACAAGGCCATTCATATTCGTGGCAAGTCCGACAGTGCCCAAAAGCAGATCCAGATTGGCTTCTTTTTGGGTGATGATGCTCAGATTCTTAAGGGCGGCGGCATCGGCTTTTAAATGTTGACTCAGAGTTTGGACTGCCTCAGCGGGAGGATTGGGCAGGTGATCTTTGACCGCCTTGATGCGATCAAGGGAAACCTCCATAAATTGCCGGGCATCTGGGGCCAGTTTATCGTTCTCCAGACCTTTTTCGAGTAACATTGCGATATCGTTTAGATTGGTTTGCAATTTACCGTGCTGTTCTGGGGTCAATGCCCCTGGTTGATCTGCGGGGATGGCCAATTTATCCATGAGCAGCGCCGTGTCTTGCCGGAATTTTCCACGTGCGCCCAGTTCTGCAGACAGGGTCTCTTTTGCTGCGCCATTGTCGAGCTGCATGGTGCTATTGACCAAACCCAGGACCGAGACAAAAATGCCAAAAGCAGCGGCGACCTTTGCGCCTTCGTTGAGTGCGGTGCCGCTGGCATCGGCACGGTTATTGCCCGAGATCAGCCATTTTTCAGTTGTATCTTGCGTGACTTGCCCAGACACATCATATTTGGTACTCGAATTTGGATCGAAGACAAAAGGATTCTTACCCAATTCATGAATCCCCCCAATCGTATTGCCCGCATAACCGCCGCCAATGCTCAGCGCGCCATGCACCTCGGCCCCCACCGATTCCTGGCCCAGCACGTGTTTTAAAAACTCAGGCATTTGCGTTCCACTGGCCACTTCCGCGACCTGGGCCTGTAATTCGGGCACCTTTAAACCATTGATTTGGTGGTCAAAATTGGCAATCGTCTGGCTGTCGGTCAAGACCGCTCCAGTATGGGGAAGCGGTGCTTGGGGCTGCGCCTGAACCCGTGTTTGGACGGGCTCTGAGGCCTTTTGTACAGGGGCCTGGGGGGCCTGCAGGGGGGCCACGGGATTGCTGGTCGAGAGACTTTTTAAACTGTTGATTCCCAGAGTCATGGCATTACCTCTTTGGCTTGAAGATCGGGGTGTGGGCGGCTCATTCGTTCATGTCCTCAATCAGGTCACGGCTGCTTTCGAGTTGGTTGATCAGATTTTCGTAGAGTGGAACCAGTTCAGACACATCGTGTTTGGCATTTTCGAGGCTGTCGATTTCATCTGCGCAGGCATCACAGAGATCCATGATACTTTCCAGTTCTGCTTCTGCGCTTGAGAGGCCCATCTCTTTGCCTTTGAGCCTGTCGCTCAGATGCTTTAAACGTTCTTCGGCTGATTCCATTCGGGTTTGTAATTCAGCCATCTCGTGGGCAATGGTTAAGACACTTTCAGCCCGCTTGAGCAGGGTTTCAAAGGGCCGGATTTGCTGGCGCAATTCGGTGGTTTCAATTTCTTGATCGATCATTTCAATTTGTCGATTGAGCCCTTTTAAAAGCGCCTGCAGATGCTGCTGCTCTTGGCGCAGCGCTTCGGTGGCCTCTGGCTTTAAGCTGGGTTTGAGCAGCGCACTCAGGCCAAGCAGCTGTTTTTGCAGACCCATCAGATGCGCTTCAACCTGATCGTAGAGGGCATCGAGGTCTTGTTCTTTTGGGGGCTCTGGCTTAAGCTGGAGCGGCGATTGCGCAGCCAGGGTGGGCAGTTTGGCGGGGGCTTTGCCCTGCTTGGTGATAAATTGCAGCAAATCTTGTGCGGCTGCGTGTTCGGGCTCTATTTTTAACAGCTCTTGCAGGTATTTGCGGGCCATGGCCTCGTTCTTTGCCATGACCTGTAAATACGCACAGCCCATATACGCCGCACTGTTGCGCCGGTTGTATTGAATCGCTTTGACCAAATCGCGAAAGGCTTTTTTGAGTTCAGCCGGGTTGGGTGGGTTGCTTTGGCTGACCTGTTGCAATAAGCGTAAACCCTGTTGACACGCCTCATTTGAGATCTTTTGGCGATCCCCTTTTTGGTCAGCAGCAGCCGTTTGGATTTTTGTCAGCTCTTTGAGAAACATACCTGGATTCCATTACAGATTCGATTCCCTCATCATAGCATTTTGCTGTCACCAGGTCAGCCCCCCATGCGATCGGGCTGTGTTACAATGCGCACTGAAAATCGCGTCCGCTACAAAGGAGCTTCACCATGCTTCACAGGCTGCAATTGGGCCAAGTCCCCCCCAAACCCCATACCGTGTTTAAGATCAACGATCAGCTGCTCTATGAACATTGTTTTACCCGTCAGGGTTTTGATGGAACCTATTCGATTCTCTATCATCACACCCCCCCCCATGCACTCGAACAAGAAGACGTGCTTGATCTACATCCGGGCTTTGCAGTGGCAGAAAACCCGGCTCCCCTGCGTCGCAGGCATTTTCGCACAGGCCAGATCACAGGCCAGATTTCCACGGGCGGCAGCCCCTTTCTGGCCCGCAAGCGGCTCTTTGCCAATCCCGATCTGGCGCTCTGGTTTGCCGTGGCAGAGGCGTCGGACCCTGAGTTGGTCTGTAATGCCGACGCGGACGAGTTGGTCTACGTTTATCAGGGGCAGGGCAAAGTTGAAACGCCTTTTGGGGTTTTGCCCTTTCAGGCCGAGGACTATGTCTATCTGCCCCGCAGCGTGATTCACCGCTGGCATTTAGACGTCCCATGCCGCTTCTTGATTATCGAGGGGCTCAGTGGCATCGATATTCCCGCCTATTTTCGCAATGCCTCAGGCCAATTGCGCATGGATGCAGCTTACACCCACCGCGATTTTCAGACCCCGCAATGGCGTGAACACAAGTGGCAGGGCCCTGCCACTGTGCTGGTCAAACGCCTGGAGCAACTCACGCGTTTGACGTATCGCCACCATCCCTTTGATATCGCGGGCTGGGATGGGGCGCTTTGGCCCTTTGTCTTTCCGATTCGGGCCTTTCAGCCCCGGATTGGCCAGGTACATTTGCCCCCTTCGGTCCACACCACGTTTACAGGACCGGGCTTTGTGGTCTGCTCGTTTGTACCGCGTCTGACCGACTTTCACCCCCAGGCCATTCCCTGTCCCTATCCCCACTCGTCGGTTGATTGTGATGAATTTCTGTTTTATGTGGCGGGCAATTTTACCTCGCGCCGGGGAATTGATTCGGGTTCGGTCTCGTTTCATCCGATGGGGCTGCCCCACGGCCCCCATCCGGGCGCTTACGAAGCCTCGATTGGCACGGTACGCACCGATGAATTGGCGGTCATGGTGGATACCTTTAAACCGCTGATGCCCACGGCCCACGCCTATGGGATCGAAGACCCTGACTATCAAATGAGCTGGAAGGTGCCCACGCCATGACCCTGACCCTCGATACGGCAGACAAACCCTGGCAGGAGATCTACCGGCGTTTAACCGAGATCATCCAGCCCCGTCCGATTGCCCTGGCTTCGACCCTCAATGCCGAAGGGCAGCCCAATCTAGCGCCTTTTTCGTTTTATACCCTGATCTCCTGCAACCCGCCCTATCTGGCTTTTTGCCCCCAATTGGCCGGCCGCACAGGCCAGAAAAAAGACACCCTGCGCAATCTCGAAGTGCATCCCCAATTTGTGGTGGCCACCGTCACCGAGGCGATTGCCGAGCGGGTCAACCAGGCTTCGGCCCCTTTGCCTTATGGCGAAAGTGAATTTGCCTATGCCGGGCTCACGCCGCTGCCTGCTGAGCGGATTCGCGGCAATTTGGTGCAAGAGTCGCCTGTGAATATGGAGTGTGAATTGGTGGAGATTCGCAATTATGGCAGCGAAGGCGGGGCTGGCAATTTGGTCGTGGGCAAAATTTTACTTTTGCACATCGACGAAGCGGTACTTGATGCTGCTGGGGCCGTTGACCCGGCCCTTTTAAAAGCTGTCGGACGCATGGGGGGCGAGGACTGGTGCCGCACAAGTGATCGCTTTCGCTATCCCCGGCCAGATCGGGCCTGATGGATGCCATTGCTAAAACCAAGGTTTCTACTCTGTTTGTCTCTGCTGCTCTGTTTGACGCTGTTGCCGAGCGCCTGCCGCCAGCCCGATTTGCTCTTTTTAAAGACCGAGCCGGTCACACGTGAACAGACCCGCTATTATCCGGCAATTGGAGATTCTTTTGAAATTGTTTTGCCCAGCCTGGGCAGTGCGAGCCTGTACCGCTGGGCTGTAAAAGAATTTGACAAAACTGCGCTGGAATTGCTGCGGGAGCGACCTGGGCGCTCAGAATACCCTGAAAACCGCTATCCCCCAGGTTATGTTCCGCACACAGTCTTTGAATTTAAGGCGCTCAAAGTGGGTGAATTTGCGTTGACTTTTTACCAAATGCCGCGCTTGCCGGAAACGCCAGCGGTCACGACTGAGCGAACGTTTCAGGTCTTGATCAGCCGCACAAAAGCCACGGCCTCGCCTTAATTCCGCGCAATTGATTTTAGAGCAATTCGGGTTGTGGGCGGGTAAAAGGTTTGAGAAAGGCCCAAAAATTTTCAAAATGCTGTTTCTCGGGTTTGTCCTTGCTGTGGGCGTTCCATTGCTTGAGCAAACGGCGATAGGTCTTAAACTCTTCGGCATTTTCTCCCAGGGCACGTTTAATCTGCCGGGCCTCTTTGAAGGGTGTTTTGTCGCAGGCTGTGGTGTAGAGCAGGTGGTGGGCCGGGGAGACCTCCAATTGGCCTTTGACGTTGAGATCCAAGGGCCAGGTGCGGCAAGCACTGGGGCGCTGTTGATAAATGCTGCAGCTATTGTCTTTGAGAAAGACGCAGCCTTCTTCGGGACCGCGATTGCGCAAACAGAGCTGGCGCCAACTCTGTTCCAAACGCACGGCGTCTGGGTCTTCCGCTTCGATTGGAGCCAGTCGCACCCAATTGAGCAGCGGCTGCTCAGGGAAGGCCTCGGCCAAACGGGCCAGGTCAAAATGGCTAAGGGGCACCTGCATTTGGCGGCAGCATTCTCCGCATAAATTGCAGCCAAACAAAAGCGGTTTGCCAAAAAAAACGTTGTTAAACATGGGATCAGCTTAGCGGATTCACAGGAAAGCCTCAAGCCCGATGGCTCTGACTGCTCAGTTGTATTACAATGACATCAAGATGTACGAAGACTTCAAGAGATGTACGAAAGGAAGACGCAGCCCCCTTCAATGACCCATCCCAATTTTCTGACGCACCTGCAACACGATATTCTCTCCCCGCTGGTGGGCAAAATTGCCACGGGCTTTAAACGTGAACACACGCCCGATCCCCTGCTCTTTTCAGACAAAGTGACAGTGCGTCTGCGTCTGCTCGATCGCACCGACAGCGAAGTTTTATTGGGGATTCACACCAAACAATTGGGCAAGCAGGGCGCCCAGTCTCCGATTACCTTGAATGTCGGCGTGAACCTCTTGATATCCGAGCCGGCCGACCCCCGTGAAAGTATTCTCGGCTTTGAGCGCGAAGAGCAGTTCGAATTACAGGAATTGCTGCGCCAACCTCTCAACAGCGTTTACTTACTCAAAAACCGTGCTTTGGTTCTGCGTTTTTTGAATCAGGCCTTGAAGTTTGAGGCGATTCGAGACGAACAGGGACGCTTGGCGCTTAAATGGGAAGTCTATGTCTGATAAAGTGATTGTGTCTGATAAGGCAATTTTGATATATCCTTAGCTTTTTCTTAAACTGGCTGAACACATTGCCCCCTTCCCATCGCCTATAATAATAATGAGATATGGGAGGCGCCCATGCGATTTGAGCAGAGCTATTATGCCGAAAACGATTATTACGAATTAATGGGTCTCACACCTGATGCTTCCAGCATTCAGGTGGTTGAGGCCTTTGAGCATCAATCTTCAGATTTAAACCTCAACCACCCCGACCAAAAAGAGCGCGTGCGTTCGGCTGAAAAGATGCTGGGGCTGACCCAGGCTTACGAAGTGCTCAACGATCCGATTCAGCGCAGCCATTATGACCTGCGTCAACTCGGCCGCAAGAATCTGCCCATCAGCAACCAGGTTGACGGCCTGTTTAAAGAGGCCGTTAAAGCCTTTCGCCAGCACCAAATTGAAATGGCGCTGCGCTATTTTAAAGAAATTTCCATGCTCTATCCCCACCGGCCCCTGTATCGGGTGCATTTGGCCATTGCCTATGCTGAAAAAAATTGGATGAGCTTTGCCGAATCCGAACTCGAAACAGCCCTGCGCCTCGACCCCCAGTATATGTTTGCCAAAGAGACCGTGGCCCATTTGCTGTTTAAACTTCCGGATAAAAAACATCCGGGGGGTGGCAATCCACTCAACCGTCAAGTGGGCGCCCTGGCTGCTGCGTTTGTGGGTCTGAGTGTGCTTTTGGCTTCGGGTTTGCCCCAGCAATTGATTGGGGGGGTCTTTGGCAAGATGAATCAGGCCACCCAAGAAATGTTCGATCCGATGAAAGAGGCGGCCCGCAAAGCCGGCAAGAAAATTCACGACGAAAAAGATATCAACAGCCAATTGCCTCAAGACATGGTGCAAGATCTGCAGCAAAAACAAGACGCAAAATCGACTCAGGCTGTGCAAATTCCCGATTTGGGCAGTGACTTTAAACCCGAGGGGCAGGCCTACGATTACCGCAAACAAAAAGCCAAGAGCAAGGTCTATTATCCCGATCAGGGAGTCGTGGTAGTGACTTATGAAGATGGCAGCATCTTGACCTATAAACCGAGCGAACTCAAGGGTTGGAAACAGGATGCTGAGACCAGTCAGGCTGTGATGGTGACCCGTGACAATGAACTCATTCCAGCCCCTGCGACCGTGCCGCTCAAAATGCCCGATGGCTCAGCCGCAGATTTAAACTCTGCAACCTTTCCTGCCCATCTTTTTCCTGAATACGCCAAGGCTGCAAGTGGCCAAGGTGCTCAAAACTCAGGTTCGAGTACCACTGGGGCTGTCAGTCCACCTGTGGGCACGGTTCAAACTCAACCCGGATCTCAGCCCGGCGTTCAAACCCAACCAGGTACACAACCTGCAGCCCAACCTGCAACCCAAGGCAAAGGCCAGCCCTATTCCCCTTATGGAGCGGGCAGATGAAGACAGCGCTTCGACGCAGGCAAAGGGGATTCGGCCTGGTTGAAGTCATGGTGGCCGCTGTACTGCTGGCTTTGGGAATTATGCTTGTCAGTCCGATCTTGGGGCTGGGTTTTCGCTCGACCCATCAAAACAAAGAAAAGACAGCGGCAGTCCAGGCCGCGCAGCGCATTATCGAGCAAATTCGCAATCGGGGCTTTAGCCAGGCCTCTGCTTTGGTCAGCCCCACCAGCAATACCGCGATTCTCGCAGATGATGTCAATGGCCAAAAGCTCTATGTCAAAGCGGATGGCCAGGTCTTTACCCAGCCTGCTTCGGGGGCCAAACTCTTGCAGATTCAGCGAATTTATACCTTTGATGATCGGGGCACCCGCAATTTAACCGATGATCGCATTCAGGTCACCGTCAAGATCACCTGGCCGGGTGGTGGCACAGGGCATATTACGATGGGGGTGACCTTGGTCCGTGATAATTTCCAATAAATATCCCCCTGTCTCTGCCCGGACGTCTTTAAGGCCCAGGGAAAAAGGCTTCAGCGTGATTGAAATGCTGGTGGGTCTCACCATTGGTTTGACCATGTTGACCGCGCTGGTGGTCTTTTTTATGAATACCCAGAAAAACATGATCTTGGGCCAAGACCACGCCCGCACCACGTCTCAGGCCCAGTTGGTCTTGGCACGTATGACCAAAGAAATCAAGGGTTCTGCCAGTGAGCCGCCCTCTCTGTTTGCGCTCTCCCCCAATTGGGCCTCGTTGCCCGCTTTGCCTTATACCGCTGTGGAATTACAGCCCCACCCCCCGACTGCGGGTGTGGTGATCAGTCCTGGGGTGCCCGCTGCCCGCAAATTTCTCTCTCAGGCCACCCCCAGCGATATTTACCACAAATGGTATCCCAACAGTAGCAACGAGAGCAATTCCCTGGTTTTTTACCTGATTCAGCCGCCTGGGCCCGGCAATACCGCCACTGTCGAGCGGGTGACTTACCGGCTCGACAATACCGATCCCAACAATATTAAATTGGTACGCGAGGTGCAGCGCCCGGTGGTGGGGGGCAGCAATAGCTTTCAGACTTCACCAGACCCCCTGCGCACGGTTTTGGCGGAGCGTGTACAATTGCTACAATTTACCTATCCCGAATTTTCGCGTGCCATGGACAGCCAAGGGGCTGCTTTGGATACAAGTTTAACCACGATTCAGACCAACCAGGGCAACGCGGCCTTGGTAGAATTTCTCAATCTGCAATACCGTCAGGTGATTGGTATTCGTTTGGTTTTGGGGGGATCGCCCCTGACTGCAGGTCAGTTTCGCAAGGGCATTGAGTTGACGACAGAAGTGAGGTTACGCAATTGATGGACAGCCAACGCAGCCGTGAACGCGGGATTTCGATTCCGCCCGTTTTGATGGTGATCGGCATTTTGCTGATGATGGGCATGACATTTTTGGCCGTTGTGCGCTTTCAGGTACAACGCACAGGTTATGAGCAGGCCACGATCACCGCTGGTTATATTGCTGAGATCGGTTTTCAGCAATTGCGGGCCGAGTTGGCTGCCCTCGATGGCGATTGGACCCAAATCAATGGGATTGTCAAAGACTGTGCGACCACTGATCCCTTTTATACCCGCTGTCAGCGTTTGCCCAATACCAATAGTTTTACCAATTTTCGCCGTGTACGTGAAAACCCCCTCGATCCCAATTCGCGCATTATTGGCATATACGAAGCGGCGATCGAAACCGGCGAAAAACGCAGTATCTTTGGCAATAAGACCCTAACCGGTTCGGCTGTTGGTTTTGTACCCGGTACCACCCTCAGCACCGAAAAAAAAGGCTACGATCAATACGGCAACGAACTCTGCGATTTGGATACCAATAGCTGTCCTGGGCGGTTTATGGGCCTCAAGATCAAGGCCTGGCTGACCGATGCTCAGGGCAATTTGCTCGCCAAAGGCCGCAGCCAAGAAGTCTATGGCGTGTTGCAACTCAATACCGGCAATTTGCTCGATTCACCTGCCGGTTATCTGCTCGAATCAGACAAATCCCTGATTCTCGATCAGAGCACTACCTGGAATGAGGAATACCACCCCCCAGCGCCCTTTGCCCCTTATCCGGGCCGTGATCCAGACCCCTCCGTCTATGATCCGCCTTTGGACTGTGGAGCCACCCCTTTTCAAGAGACGGGGGCCTTTTATGGCCCGGTTCACACCAATCAGCAATTTAATATTACCTTTCGCTCGGTCTACGCCCCGGTTTTGCAGAGCCAGGTGCGTGGCGCCACGGCCAATGGTTCGGACTTGCTCAAAGCCAAATGCGCCTATCCAGGGGTCTTGCAAATTGAAAAAGGTGCACAGTGGAACCCTTTTAATACCGTCACGGTTTACCAACCCGGCCAAGATTTTGTCTATTTTCCAAGAGGCTCTTATTGGCAGATTGACTGGTCTCTGGGGGGGATTGAACCCGCACCCGCCAGCACCTATACTGTGGATTATACCGATGGTACCCCGACCTCCGTCAATGTGGTCAAAGGGGCTGCCAACGGCCTCGATGCTGTACCCGCTTATACCCCCAACGGCATCACAGCGGTGCGTCAGGGGGGCACGACCTATATCCGGGGTGTGCATTTTAAACTCAAGTCTGATTCCTTTGTCGTCTGGGCGGTGCCCGACGGTGGTGGCGGTTGGCTCCCTGGCACCAGTGAGCCCAGCAGCGGCACCAATTACCGTGTGATTTATATCAACCACTCTCCGATTCGGGTCTACGATCGTATGTCTTACTCAGGTGCTGCGCCGAAATACACCTATTGGCAAGAGCACGCCATGTCGAGCAGTTATCCGCTCTATCAGCAGGGGCATGCCCATACCAATATTGCCGGGGCCGATCTCAATGCCAACTCCACAGCTGTGGGGGCAGATCCTGGCTATGATGCTGCCAGCTGGCGCCATTGGCACAATATTACCAACGATCTGATTGGCACCCCCAACCCCAATTATCTCTCTTTTGCCAATGCCCTTTATGCACCTGTGAATACGGCGGCTCACAATTCGCCCCTCTTAAAACCGACCTCAGCGATTGCCAATTATAAAAACCAATTGGAGCAATTGAACAAATACCTGCAATTGACTTTGGGCATTTCGATGCCCCGCAATACAGATGACTCCCTCAATCCCAGCACCTTGCCCAGCACCTCTAATTTTCTCTATGGCTATTTGGTGGGTTCTGCGGTCGATAATCATTTGGTCTACAATCTGCCAGCGATCGACAATGACGATAAAATTGTGGATTTCCGCTCGGTCTATTTTGGCAGCAAGGTCAAATATTCTGCGGGCAGCCAGATTGGGGTTGAAATCCCCTTTTCGCAGCCCTCAGCCGCTGTGGCGGCCGATCGCTATTATGCCTGGATTTGGGTCAATGACAATCCGGCTTCTGCCGACTATATGAAGGTTTCTGATTCCCAGACCAGTGCTGATTACCGCATGTACCGCTATGTCAAAATCCCTGAAAATGAAGTGATTCTGGTGCAGGATGCGGTGGTCTTGATTGGCAACCGCGAGCCCAATGGCCTCTCAAGCAATTGCACGGCTCTGTATGCCGATTGTCTGCCCCTGCTCAATGGCAATCCACCTGGCCGCTCCACAATTGTCGATGGCCAGGTCACGATCGTTTCGTTTACCACTTCGCCGCCCGGCCCAGGCTTGGATTATAAATATTCCAAAGGGGACATTGTCGTGGTGGGGGATGTGGTCTATAAAAACACCTTTTATTCCCAGTACAACGGTGGCGCTGCCAAAATGGAATTGCGCCAATTGGATCCTCAACCGATTGCCGGTTACAGCCACAACCACTTGACCACCACCAGCATCACCGATCCCCAGACCATGTGGGTGACCAATCCCGATGGCACTGTTGCCCGCGATAGCACGGGTGCGCCAGTGGGCAAAATTTGTGGTTTGGGCCTCTTTGCCACCCACGATGTCAAGCTCTCTGTAACAGGAATGCGTCCCGATCCGGCTCCCGATACGACCCCCAACAGTGGTGACGATCGTTTGCTGCTCAATGCCCAAATGGTAGCAGGCAACAGGGTCTATGTGCATTCCAAAAATGCCACAGGCGGGGAGATGACTGACCAAGATCTGATCGATGGCAATATCTTTTCCTACTCCGATCTTTTCAAATTCTATGGCACCATTTACAGTTTTGAGGTGCCTTCATTCACCCTTTATTTTAAACAAAAAAGAAATTATTATTATGACCGCTCTTTGTACATGAATCCGCTGATGGGGGCCCCGGCTTATCCGACAACGGCAGGTGATTACAGGAATCAGGCCGTCTATAATAATTACCCACAGTTGGTTCAGGGCTCCTGGAAAATGGGCGCCCGTTGAGCCTTGTTTTGAATTGAGTTCAAAAGGTGGCTGCTTTTTTAAAAGCGGGTATGTTCTAATAAAAAAAAACATGCTGTTGGAGGCTTGACATGAAACGCGTGCTTCGGTTGCCGATGGGGGCTTTTTCATTGATCCTGGGGTGCTGCAGCCTTTTGGCTTGCCAGCCAATGGGTCTGAATCAGGCTCACGGCCCGCTCTCTGCGTTAAGCCCCTCACTGCAAAGTCTCCCAGACAATCTTCAAAAAACGGTTCAAAATTACCTCTTTCAGCTTCAGTCGGGCTTTCAGATTGCCGCTGTCGATGCCAGTGACGCACCTGTGATAGAGCCTGTACGCCAGCAATTTGAAGCCGACTTAAAGGCGGGCAAGCTCGAAAGTTACCAACAGAACAAAGATTTTTCGATCCAACTTTTAGCGGGCTCTGAAGGCAATTATTTTACCAGCCCCGAATTGGTTCAAGCTTTAAATGAGCGGGTCTTGGCCACCTTGGTGGTGATGTTGCCCGAGCAGAAAACAGCCGTCTTTAAAGGTGAATTTGAAAACCAACGCTTTTATTTTGCTGATCCCTCTCAGGAATTGGCTTTGGCCAGTGCCAGCAAAGCCTATCTTCTGACGGCTGATGCCAATTTTGCTATTCAGACCTACAAAGGCGAAATTGTGCCAGAAAGCCAAACAGAGACTCAAACTGCAGCTCAAACGGATCTTTCTGTTTCGCCAAATACCGTTGCTGCCTCTGAAACTTTTGTGTCCGATGGGGCTCACTTTGAAGAAGAACAAGCCGAAGCCTGGGAATCTGAACAGCACAGCGGCGTTTATCGGGAACCCTTTGCCGGAGATTATCCGCAAATGCGATATGCCGGAGATGATTTTTCTGGTAATCAGCCCCGCTATATGCCAAATGTAGGCGCCTGGGCTGGAAAAATCGAAAAAATTGAAAACAAATACCCAAATAAATACGCCTATAAGTATGAAGTTGGCTATGTCCAGACCCGGATCGGCCAAGCAGCTGTTCCTGCTCTTCCCTTTCCACAGCCAGGCCCTGTGAACCGCGCGGTAAGGGTCTATGGCAATCCTGGCCCACAGCCCCCAACGCCCCCCCGGGCCCGTCCCGTTTATCGCATAGAAGCCCAGTTTCAGGTGGAAGGCCGGGCTGTGCAAGCGAAGTCGGTGGTTTATCAAGAACCCTACTTTCGACAGGCTCAGGAACCACCCATTCGACAGGCTCAGGAATCAGGGCAGAGCCGCCCTCTGCCTCATCCCCAGCCATGAAGTCGGCGCTGACCCCCTGGGAACAGCAAAATATTCAAAGGGCCAAAGCGCTTTTACGCCGCCTTTGGGAGAACAGTGGTTTGCAGCAGCGGGAGATTCTGGCCGGACTTGAACAGCATGGCTTTCCCCTCAAAAAGACGACCTTCTCAATGTGGCTGAGTGGCACGGGCAATCTCGTGCGTCCCAAACAAGAAGTTTTGCCGGCTTTGATTGAAATCCTCACCCCAGCTTGGACAGAGCCCCAGCGCCAAGAACTGCACGATGAACTCGACGCTCTTTTGGGCTATGGGGCCGGCTTGGAAACTTCAGAAATGCTGCGCAATCGGCTTTCTCTACAATGGGATGACAATACCCGCATGTCTCTGGAAAAACAAGAGGCCCAATTGCGCCGCCAGCTCGACACGCTCGATGGCCTTTTATCTACCTTGGAGCCCCGGCTCTATGAATATGACAAAGGGGCGCCTGTGGTGCGTGTACAAGCAGAAGACAAGGCCCTGGTTAAAGAATTACTGGGATTGGAGTCTCTGCAACAGGCCCGCTCTTACCGCACCCGTGGTGGCGATTACGAAATACCCTTGACCCGCGTGCAATCACTGGATACCCTGACGGCACTTGTCAATACCATGAACGAAGGCATTCGTCTCTTGCGGGCCTATGTCGAACGCACGCTTTTGCAGGAGGGGGCTCTCGAACTCGATGCCTATCCACGCGTCGAAGACTTTGTCAGCTATGCCTGGGAGATCTCTGATCGCCTGCTCTACCACAATCGCCTCTGTCGCAGTGTGCCTGCTTTGCGCCGTACTTTGTTGCGGCTGATGGCGACCTGCTGGGGCGTGCGCTATCTCTTGCAGGGCCAAGAAGGCCCCGTCAGTGCCGTTGAGTTTCAGAATATTCTCCAGCTCAAGGGCCTGGGCAATGCGGCAGAGGTGGCCTGTCCTGTGGCGATCTTTATGGGCCTGTTGGCCCGCCAAATGCTCAAACTCTATCGCGGAGCCACTGTCCACAAAGGCCTGAGCCTGGCCTTGCAGGCACGGGACATGCTCGCGAGCCATTTGCCCCAATTGCCCACGGAGCAGGAGCGTTTCTATTATAAAAAAGAATTGGCCAATCTCTGTTACGACACCGCCTCGCTTTTGCTTTGGCATCAGGAGCGTTCTGCGGCATTCGGTAGCCATTTTCAGACCCTGATGCAAGAGGCCCAGGCTGCTTATACTGAGGTTTTGAGTACTGTGAACCTTTTTCACGCGGGTTTGAGCGAGCAACGCGCCAACCATCTGCGCTGTTTTTACCTGATCAGCCTGTGTTGGACCCAGACGGATCTCAATGCCTGTATGTGTGAGATCAACAAACTCAGTCCCGGTCAGCAGCTCAATGAAGGATTCTGGCTTTTGCAATTGGCGCGGGGGGTGGCCTGTGCCGTTCTCAGCCGCCGGGCCAGAGAACCCCAACAACAGGAAGTTTACCGCCAGGCCGCTGCACGCTTTGTCCAACAGGCCGCGCTGGTACCCGGCTTTGAACAGGCTTTGGAGACTGAGTTGCGCGAGGACTATATCCTCAATCGCGTCCTCGGCCCCCAGTTTTTAGCGGGCAGTTCAAAATTACCCCCGGTTGCGATTTAAAGGGGTGCTTTAATCAAAGTATCCGAAACGCAGGTTTCGGCAACTCACCAAATTTCAAGCGATTCAGAAGGAGTCTTATTTTTATGTCCAAGCGTCCTCAGCTCTTTTCCCTGGGTTTAACCGCCAGCCTGCTCTTAACCGGCTGTACCTTTGATGCCCAATTGGCTTCACAATTATTGAGCTCCTTGCAATCTGCCACCAAATCGGGTGCGACCAAAGCCTCTATTTCTGCCTCACTGGCAGCCACGGGGCAGAGCGGTGATGACAGTGTGATCGAAGTCGACGAAGACAATCAGGCCGTGATCAAACAAGCCCTGCAAGTTGCCTGCGGTGGACCTGGCATGCGGATTGCCTCTGTGCAAGCAGAGACAAATACAGAAGCCAGCGCCGAACCCACTGCAGAACCCACTGCCGAGGCGACAGCTGCGCCCTCAGCAGAACCCACCGCAGAAGCGACGGCTGTACCAACTGCTGAGCCCACTTCGGCGGCAACGGCTGTTCCCGTTACCGAAGCAGACGTCCAACCTGTTGTTGTGGCTTTGGCTGACCCGGCGGCCACCCCCAATCAAAAAGAGTCCCATTCCCGCCGCCTTAAGATCGATGCCAAGCTCGAAATTGAGTTGCGTCAGATGGGCCGTTTAAAAGGCCAAGATCGGGATCGCCGTTTTGCTGATATCCAGCAGCGTTACCCGATCATGCGCAATACGGTTCCCGTTCCCGTACGTGCCAAAGGCCAAAATGTCCAGCAGGTCAATTCCACCCAGATTATCTTTGTGCAAATGCCGCAAATGGGTTTTAGCCAAGCCCGTCCGGCTTATCCCCCCCAGCCCGCTTATCGTCCTGGTTCCCAGTCCGACTTTCGTCCTGGTTCCCAGCCCGACTTTCGCCCCGGATATGCCTCGGGCGGTGGCTATGGTACCGGCGGGCACGGCTATGTGCCTCAGCCCCGTCAAGGTACCTCAACGGTGGCTGCAGGTCGGGTAAAAGTCTCAGGCAAAGCCATTCTCGATGGACTCGGCAATCTGCCCTGCCAGGGGTATGCCGCTCCTGCCGAAGAAGCTGAAAGCAGCGAAAGCGCTGATTCAGAAAGTTAAAGACGAAGAGACTCTTCGCACGATGGGCCCGGTCAATGAGGATCGGGCCCTTTTTTTTACTGAGTCGTTTGAGGGTTAAGCCAATTAAAGTTGGGCCAAAACGGTGCCTCCCAATTGGCGGCTCAACCAAGACCAATTAGCAGGCCCCGACC
>JBIKWL010000005.1:0-79708 GCA_044356335.1 Candidatus Sericytochromatia bacterium | reverse complement strand
CGTCAGCATTACCGTGAAGTGGCCAGTCACTGCCAGGATGGCTTCTCTGAAGCTGTCGAGCATTGGCTGCATGGGTGTGATTAAAGAGAGGATATTCAGCTTTTGACTTCTTTTATTCCATATCTGGAGCGCCTAAAGCGCGACCAATGGGGCATTCTCGACGTTTTGATTGCCAACAGCTCTCCGATTGACCTGACCCGTTTGGCGGTGGCGGATGCCCAAGATGCACACGAATTTATTTTAAATTATGGCTACGATCTGAACCATCCCGATGATGCTGAGGATTTGGCCAAAATCAAGACAGAGGCCTTGGATTTTATTCAAACCTATTTTCTTGATGGCCTGGGGAATGAGGCTTATGCGCCTTTACAGATTCCTGATGTGATTCGCAAGTCGGGGGTCGTTAACCTGCTGATTCTCGCGTCGAAACATCCCCGTTCTCTCGTGCAGCGCTGGGCCTGTGCCACTTTGCGTGTAATGCACACGCTTTCACATATTGTGAATGATCTCTCTGCCAATTTTTTCACGGCGATTCAAGAACAAATTCTCACACCTTATTATCAACAATTGCAGATCGTGGGCGACCAGATCATTTTGGGCAAGGCCTCCGATTTTCATATTCCCTTGGTGGATTTTCAGGTCAAAGCAGGCAAAGACCGCGATTCAGCTCTTTTAAAGCTTTTACACAAGCGGGAAAATGTGGCTGCGGATCTCTTTGACCGCATGGGGGTTCGCTTTGTCACCCGTGATCGGCTCGATGCCTTGTTGGTACTGAAATTTCTGCGCGAGAAACATTTGGTGACTTTTCCCAATGTCAAACCCAGTCGTTCGGTCAATACCCTGATCAATCTCGAAAAATTCAAACAGAGTTTCAAACAGGTTTTTAAACGCTATGAAGAGGGGAAAATGTCGCTGGAAGAGTTGGAGCAGAGCCTGCGCGATGATGCCCAAAACCGAGATACGTTGACCTCTCGCCAAATTCACCACCTCTTTAATCGCAACCCCCATACCAGCAAACAATACCGCTCGATTCAATTTACGGTCAGGCATCTTGTGCGTGTGGCGAGTCCTTTGGCGCCGTTTATGGAGTATGTGCAAGAAGACGCCTTGCCCAATCGGCGTTTGCTGCGTGAGTTTAAAACGGTCAGACCCTATTACCGTTTTTTCTTTCCCTACGAGGTGCAAATTGTCGACGCTGCGACCCATCAAAACAATCTGCAGGGCCAAGCCAGTCATGAAACCTACAAACTCCGCCAATTATTAACGGCCCGACAGCGGGTCTTGGGCTCTCTGCTCAAACCCCTGTCAGGCAAAACCTCAATTCCTGAAACTGTGGGCGTTGGCCCTTAGCACAGGCTAAATTTCGACCTTAAAGCTGGATTCAACTGGGGTGGGAGAGGGGGCGTTTCCACTGGGTTGATTGGGGGCCGGCGATGGGGGAGCGCTTGGGCTTTGCGAAGCTGTTGGGCTCGGGCGTCCAGCACCTGATGGGGTCGGGGAAGCCAAAGGCTTGGGTGTGGGTTTGCCGCTCGGTACAGGCTTTGTGGGGCTGCTGGAAGGCTTGCTGGGCGCTTGAGGTGTTGTGTCTGGCCGCGGGGTAATACTGGTATTGGGCTCGGTACCAGAGGGGCGACCACTTTTGCGCAGCCAGCCGGGCAGGTGGGGACCAGGCAAGTGACCATTGAGGTCCAAATCTGCCAGGGGATCGTTGATCGGCTCTTTGCTGCTGCGTTGATCGTTTTCATCCAGTGTAAATTCGGAGATGACCTGCTGGTTTTCGGTGCCAATCGCTTCAAAATTTTCTTTGTCGGTATAAAAAATCGCTTCTTGGGCAGTGAGCCAATCGCCGTTTTCGCGTTGAATGCGTACATTGCCGGTTAAAACTGCTGTTTGTTTGGTTTCGCTGTAACTGGCTTTGTCGCCTGTGGCCATGCGCTCTTTGCCGCCGACCTTTTGCACGATTTTGACTTTGCCCGTGGCCTCAAGATCATCTGTGGCGCGATAGAGGACAATTTTGTCGGCGTCAATGGTCAGTTTCTCGCGCAGCAGACGCTTTTTCTCTTCGTCTTTGTCATCGGGTTTGATGATTTTATTGTCTACCAACCAATTGCCGTTGAGCTGAATCACCTGGGCATTTTCTTCGAGGGTGATGGTGTCCCCGTCGGCTTCACCCCGAATAAAGGCTCTTTTGCCCATCAGCTTTTTCTCTTTTTGCAAAACAACCACGTTGCCGATTAAATTGGCGTTTTCTGTTTTGGTGAAATACTCCATTTGATCGGCCGTGACCACGGTTCGGACTTTTTTCAGGGCCTCTTCGGTGCGGCGCCGTTTTTCAGCTTTGCTGATGGCAAAATTTTCGGGAATGGGTTTCGGATAGGCTTCCCGATCCATGCGCACTTCTTGCTCTAAAAACAGGCGTTTCTCTTGATGAAAGGCCGTCATTTTGACTGCGGTAATGGTGGTGACCCGGCCTTTTTCCTGCTTTTTGTTCTCTTGCACAATTTTGACGCCATCGTTAACGACCGATTGTTTTTTGTCTTCAAAATAGACCATTTCGTCGGCATAGATTGTGGTATTGTCTTGCAGCACTTTGACATGGCCAATCGCCCGTGCCTGTTTCTCTTGCTTTTTGTAGATCGCTTTGTCGGCGTAGATCTTGACCCGATCTTCACTTTTGACATTGCGAGGTGGCACGGCGCGCGGTTCTGGTGGTTTGGTCTGGCGGGGCGGTGTTTTCGGACGCTGGCTGGCAGGTTGGTTTTGCGCCCAACTGTCCTGGCTGCTGTTCAGCAAAAGGCTGGCCGCCAGCAGAAATCCTGCCAGCCGCCATTGCCTGTTGAATCGCCCGAACATCAATTAATTGCCTTTGGTATCAGACTCAAACAAATTGCTGAAGTTCATGATCGTCTTTTGATCGGTGATAACACCTTTGATACCCGGTGCCAGCTTTTGCACATATTCGTATTGAATCAGACGGGGATTCGCTGCCAGGGCCCGTCCCCGGATTTCCATCGATTTGGCTTCCCCTTCGGCTTCGACGATTTTACGCGCTTTTTCCTGGTGCTCTTTTTGCAGTACATATTGCATGCGCTGAGCATCTTGCAGAGCCACCTGTTTGGCTTCAATTGCCTTTTGGTATTCTTCCGAGAAACGGGTATTGCGAATCAGCACTTCGTTTAACTCGATATAATAGCGGGCAAAACTTTTGCGCAGGCTTGTTTCCATCTGCTTTTGAATTTCAATACGTTTGGAAGAGTAGACGTCCATCACGTTGTAGAGACCAATGACGGTACGGATGACACTGCGGATTTCGGGAATAATGATTTTGAAAACATAGCTCGGGCCAATTTCTTGGTGCAGCTTGGACAATTGATCTGTGTGGGGTTGAAAACGGACAGAGAGTTCCACTTGAACGGTTTGGCCATCAGCCGTACGGGCCTCAATTGCGGGTTCATTGTAGCCCCCACTGGTCTGTTCTGCATCGGAGGTGCCCACGTTAAAGGTTTGGGTTTTGATATCGTATTTGATTGCTTTTTGGACAAACGGCAAGACAAAGGTCATGCCTTCTCCGCGCACACCCGGCAAAACACCGCGAAAATTGTCAAAAATAACGGCTCGTTCACCGGCTGGCACAATCACCACACTGGCGCTGGCAAAAATTAAAACGGCCAGACCCACCACAATGCCAACCATTGCGCTGAAACTGGGGGGACGGATTTGTCGATCGTTTAGGGCCATAGCTTGTCTCCTTTAGGTGTACTCAGGTCCTGCAGTCGAGCTGAATACATATCGCTGGCTTCAATTATACCGCTTCTGGTGTCTGATTTTAGGGAATCACCCGTTCTGAGGGCTTGACCCAATAGCGCCAGGGCAGATCTTTCGCTTTGGAGATGCCGATCCGGGGGGTGGCGCAGATCGCTGTATCTGGATAAGTATTTCCTTTTAAGAGATACAACTTTGTCTCGGGTGAACAGACCGATTGACCATCGTGGCTGAGATTGAGATCAAAGGCTTGACAAATTTTGCCAGGACCACTGAGCAAATCTGCTGTATTTTTGGCTTTGGGACGCCTTTCTCGCATTTCTTCGAGACCTGCGAGCGGCTCTAACCCGCGAATTAATACTGCTGCGCCAATGTCACGCGCTTCCGCCGAAAAATTGAGACAAAAAACCTGATGAATGCGATAGATATATATTGTGCCCGGCTCGGCAAACATCGACCTATTGCGCATTGAACGTCTGCCCTGCCAGGCATGGCAAGCCGCTTCACTTTCGTGGTAGGCCTCTGTTTCGACAATTTGGCCAATACACCTTTCATGGACCAAGACGGCTCCCAATAAATCGCGGGCGACCGTGGTCACAGGGCGGCAAAAAAATGTCGGATCTAAGCGCAGAAACGGTTTTTTTAACATCGCTTGTATTTTAACCTGAGTGAGAGTGGCAGAAAATCTGATTTTGCGCCCAGCTTCGAACGCTCCTCCCCAGCATTGGGTCTTATGGTTTATAATGTCTGCAAAGGAAGTAGAGCGTCTCACCATGAATTTTGAAAAGCTAGCAACGTTTTTTGCTGAAGGCACCCTCTTTAATAACCTCTCCAAAGAAGAGCTGACTCAATTGGCTCAGATTGCGCGGGAGCGCCGCTTTGATCGCGGCCAGGTGATTTTTTACGAGGGTGATCTCGGCGGCAGTTTATATATTATCGTCACGGGCTCGGTCAAAATTGTAATTATGGCTGATGATGGCCGTGAGCATATTCTGGGCCTTTTGCACCAGGGAGACTTCTTTGGCGAAGTTTCTTTGATTGATGGTGAGCCCCGTTCGGCCACGGCGATTGCTCTGGACAATGTCAGTGTGGTGATGATCAGCCGCGATGACTTTATTCGCCTCTTGCGAGAAAATCCCGAAATGTCTTTAAAAATTATGGTCACCCTCTGTGAGCGTCTGCGCAAAACCGACAAACACGTTGAGAGTTTGGCTTTCTTGAGTGCGCCCGGCCGCGTGGCCCAGGTTTTGCTCAATCTGGCCGAGTCCCATGCTCCCGGCCAAGACAAAAACATTACTGTTTCACATAAAATTACCCGTCAAGAATTTGCCAGCTTAGCAGGTACCTCGCGGGAAACCCTGACCCGTGTCCTGATGGATTTTCAGGATGACGGTCTGATCAAATTAGAAAAAAATAAGATTCATATTTATGACCGCCTTCATCTCAAGGAAAAAGTGGTTTAAGCCCGCTCTTATCAGCTCTTTTGTCCTGCTTTTATCCGGTTGTTACAGTTTGGGGCAGGAAAAAATCGAGACTGAGCCTGCCCCTTTTCGTTTGATTGGCTGTCAACAAGTGGCCTCTAGTCAGACAGAGCCACTCCAATTGGAAACTGAAAAGTTTAAGTTCAGCTTGGCTTTTAAAGGCAAGGCCTATCCTCTGCCTTCGTCTCAAAATATTTTGGGGCGCACTGTGCGCTATGTCTTGCCCTATACCCGGCAGACGCTTTTATTTGAGCTGACAGCCGAAAATAAACAAGCAGCGATTTTAAAACTGCAACCTGAGCAAGTTACTTTGGTTTTGCCCTCAAGCCAAGTTCTGACTCCTTTCCCGCTTGTTTATTTTAAACAGCGTTGGCCAGCGGGAGCTGTCAATAGCCCCGAAACCATGCTGGACCGGGCTGCTGCTCTGGGTGAAGTGACACGTACTCTGTTTGGGGCCTATCCCATTTTGCCTCAATCCAAACAGACAGGGATTTTTCCTTTCCCTTTCTTTGCCCTTGAAAAAGGTCAAAAGCTTGAATTGAAGCTCAATGGGGTTCAATACGGCTCAGAGTCTCAAGATCTGAGTTTCTGTTTGCAGGCTGAATAGCTCATTTAAGTATTCAATTACGCCACGTTAACTTAACCTTTAAGATCTTTACCCTAAGTTTCTCCAAGCATTAACCGTCCCTTAATCTTGTGCACACAAGATATTAATCTTGATCGCGGATATGTACAGTACGCAGTAACACGCAGAACTTACACCTCAGATCAAGGAGACAAAAAAATGGGTGGACTCGACGGAATTGCCGGATTTATCAATGGCCTCAACCAGGTTACTCAGACCGTGGGAGCAATCCAGGGTGCAGCTGATGCGCTGGCCCCTGCCGTTTACGCTGTAGACGGTGCAATCAACCAAGTCGCTTCTGTTTTTACAGGCGATCAGTACACCCCTTATAATCCTTATCCTGCTTACCCTGTTTACCCGCCCATGCCAGTGGGTTCTTTGGAAGATGGCAAAGTGGGCATTATTGGCAATATGCTGGCCGGCGGTGTCGCGGGTGCCATGACCCATCAGTCTGCTTCTGAGGCAATCAAAACCATTAAAGCCGGTCAAACCGGTGCTGGATTCAAAGCTTTGGGTATGTCTTCTCTCAAAGCTGGTGGCATTGGTGCCGCTGTGACAGGTGTTATTTCTGCGGCTAAAAATATCTCCTTGGTTTCCAAAGGTATGCAATCGTCTGCTGATGCAGGCGGCAATATCGCTGCTGACACTGTCGGCGGTCTCCTTGCCGGTGCAACTGGAGGCATTGCGGCTGGTGCAGCCGGTCTGGCTCTGAGTGGCATGGGTGCGGCAGGTATCGGTCTGACGATCGGTGCTGCGGTAGCTGGTGCAGTGGGTGCCACAGGCGCCAGCTTGCTCTATCAAATGAGTGGGGCCCGCGATGGCTTGGCCAATAGCCTCAGAAGTATGTTTGGCGGCGGCAGCAGCAATTATGGCTACAACCAGGGTTATAACCAAGGCGGCTATAACTACAATCAAGGTTATAACCAGGGCTATAACTACAACCAGGGCTATGCTCCCCAAAACGGTTATTACAGATAAGTGAGCAAGATGCACCTGACTTTGCGCAGGTGAGCTTGCTGAAGAGACAGCGTTAGAGAGCTAACGCTGTCTTGTTTGCAAAATGATTGAAAAGAATGAATGGGAATTATGGAATTAACGGCTGTCAGCTCGATTCTCACCCGCGCAGGTTATGAAGTTCCGAAGTCTTCGGGCGCTTCTGTTACTTTGCCGGTCTCTTCTGGTGAATCAGCAGAAACCACCAAAGCCTCAAGCTTTCTCAATGCCGATACCCTGGCTTTGACGGGCCGTTTGGCGGGGCATGCGGCAGGCAGCGGCTTTGCCACCTATCGCTATGGCGCTCAGATGGGCACCCAGATGAAAGAAGTCTATCTCGGACTCAAAAATGGGGGGCCTGCTGGAACCGAAAGCGCATTGGTCAATGCCAAAGGTTTGGCGATGTCAGGCATTCGTGGGGCTGGCCTGGCCGGTTTGATCAGTGCCGGTACTTCCGCGATTGCCAACGGCCTGGGGGTGGTCAAAGGCAAAACCGATTCTCAGACTGCGATCAGCAATGTGCTTTCAGATACCATGACCGGAACCATTGGCGGTCTGGGGGCTGTGACCATCGGCGGAGCTGGCAATCTGGCCCTGGCTTCGTTTGGGGTTGTCGGCTTGCCTTTAACCATTGCCACAGTGGCATTGGGAGCTGCTGGCGGTACTTTGATGGGGCATTTATTGCACAAAGGCCGCAATCCCGAAACAGAAGCCCAAACCCCCAAAGCGGAAGGCCAGAGCCCTTCTTAAATTCAAATTTCTGACTCATCTCATACTCCCTCGGCAGACCACATTGTGTGTCTGCTTTTTTATTGGCTGCTTTTTAACGGGGTTAAGATCGGGTTATTCCGGCCCAAAACAGCGCCTTCATGCTTTGTTAATCTTTCAATGACAGGGATTTAATTTTCTTGGGGAAAGGTGTCAATGCAAATGGTAGCCTTGTTTTTGTTTTGTTTTGGTTCTAATAATTTGCTTCTATTGTTTGGACTTAATCCTGCCTTAAAATTTATTATTCAAAACTTTCTCTAAGATTAATAGCTTCTTAACCTTGCTCTCACAAGATCTTGGGGGGCTTGGCGATATTTAAACTAAGAAAACAAATTTACGGTTAACAGAAGATCAAAGGAGATTGAACCATGGGTGGAGTTGACGGATTGGTCAATGGATTTAATCAGGCAGTTTATACAGCTGGTGCTGTTCAAGGCGCTGTCAATACTATGGTTCCCGCAGTATATGCCGTAGATGGCGCGATCAATCAGGTCGCTGGGGTCTTTTCTGGCGATAGCTATCAGCAGACCCAACCTTATCCTCCTTCTGTTTATCCTGTGAGTACCACAGGTAATGGATTTAATCTGATCAGTGGCATTCTCTCTGGTGGTATCACCGGCGGCATGATGCACAATCAAGTCTCTGATGCCTTTAAGTCCTTTAAAAGTCAGGGCATGGGCGCAGGCTTCAAAAATTTAGGTATGGCCACCCTCAAATCGGCAGGTATTGGCGGTTTGGTCAGCGGTTTGATCTCCGGGGTGCAAAACGGCGCAGCCGCTGCCCGCGGAGAAATGAGCAAAGCCGATGCCGGTGGCAATGTGGCTGCAGATACTGTCGGCGGTTTGCTCGGCGGTGCCGGTGCCGGTATCAGTGCTGGTTTGGGCAGCTTGGCTCTGCGTTCCTTCGGTTTGGCGGGTATCCCTCTGACCGTTGCTGCGGCTGCGGCTGGAGCCCTTGGCTCGGTTGGTGTGAACTACCTCTACAATTCCAGTGGTCTGCGCGATAACCTCGCAGGAACGATGCGCAAAGCTTTTGGCGGAACCGATCCTGTTGCAGCACCTGCGGGTTATTACCAACAGCCTGCTTACGGTTATTAAGTTCTGTTTCAAGAACTAAACGGATTTAAAGATTTTACAAAGATTTTACAAAGATTTTAAAAGAGTAATGGAGTTTATCAAAATGAGTTTAACAGGCATTGGATCCAATCCCTATACGGCGACTGCTCCCAGCGTACAAACCAGCAACTACACCCCTTATTCACCTTATACCCCTTCGACCGGCGATACAGGCGGCGGTGCCTTTGGTGGCGATTTCTCTTCAATTGGCTCAATGGTGGCCAATGCCGCCGGAGGCGGTTTTGCCGCCCACAAACTGGGCAATCAGATGGGTCAGAATATCAAATCTATTTTCGGCAAGACCTTTATGACAGGTCTGAAAAACACCGCATTGACGGGTCTCAAAGGCGCTGGTCTGTCGGCTTTGGTCAGTGCCGGTGTCTCGGTTGTGACCAACGGCGTGGGCATTGCCTCTGGCAGCACCGATGGCAGCACAGCGGTGAGCAATGTCATGAAAGACACCATCGGCGGTGCCGTGGGTGGTCTCGGTGCTGTCACCATTGGCGGTCTGGGCAATCTGGCCTTGGGCTCTCTGGGCCTGGCTGGTATTCCTTTAACCATTGCCACCGTGGCCTTTGGTGCTGTGGGTGGCGTGCTTGGCGGTCAACTCGCCAAGCCCCTGACTGACTCCTTTTAAGCTAAAACACTTTTAACTCTACATTACTCCCTCTGACCTGGAACTGCATCTTGCAGACCAGGTCTTTTTTTTTAGGTCTTTTTTCTATTTAAGTGGCAGCAAAGTCCCCAAAATAAAGGGTTTTCTTAACTAAAAACAAGCAAGATCTTAACCTGTTCTTTCGATAACTTAAACAGGTTAATAAACACAATGACAACTTTAAGCGCTCTCCCCACTACGCCTTCTCTGCCCGCCCTGGGCAAGAGTCCCACCGCCGGTACCGTTACCGCGCCGGTGATGGCGCCTGTCTCCCGTGAGGAGATTGAATGGGCCAAGAAGCTCGACAAAAAGATGGAGTACGGCTATGTTCCTGACACAGCTGAACAAAATCGGTATAACAAAGTTGTTGCCCAGCTCACCGGTATCAAAGACGGTGGCGGCTACGTCTATCAGGACACCACTTCTTTCAGCAATAATCCCCGAGGTTTTTCGGCTATTGGCAGCTTGGTTGGCCGCACCCTTTCCGGTGGTTATGTCGGCTATCGCTACGGTGGAGAAGTTGCCACCATCACCCACACCACTTATCAGAATGTCAAAAGTGGCTTTATCAACGGCCAATTTGGTCAGGCCTTTAAAGGTTTGGCGGGCGGTCTCAAACAGGTGGGTGTGATTTCAATCAAAGCAGGCGGCATCTCCAGCGCCATCAATGCCGGTACCTCTTTATTCGCCAATACCTTTGAAACCATCTCTGGTCGCCAAACTGCCAAAGAGGCTGTGGGCAATGTCGCAGCTGATACTGTCGGTGGCTTTTTATCCGGGATGGGTGCCAGTGTTTTCTCTGGTATGGCCAGCCTGGGCGTGACCTTGGCAGGAGCCGGTGGACTGCCGATCACCATCGCCGCTGTGGCCGGTGGCGCTGTTGGCAGCTTATTGCTCGACAAAGCGTACAAAGCCTCTGGTCTGTTTACCTTGCTCAAGAGCAAGATTACCAAGACCTTGGAGTAAGGTTTTCCTCTTTAGGGTTATAACTCAACAATTTTTGCACTTGATATGTAAAACTCAAAAAAGTACTCTTTTTTGACTCCTTCAATTTCGAGGGTTAACATGAGATCATATATTTCCGACTGTTTTTTACCATTTACATAGTTGTAGAATTCTTCTTTCATTTCTTGGCGCGCTTTTTCTGTGTAAAGGGGATGTAAATCTGTATTTGAACTCAGAAAAGTGTTTATATCCTTTAAAGGTGCTGCCGTTTGCTTGAAGAAAGCACCTGGCGGAATCAGGCTAATATGCTGTCCGTTATACGAGGAGTAAGCAGTCGCTTCTGTTGGAAGAATGGCCAAAGGCTGATGCTCTAAGTAAATAACTGAGTCATTCCAAATCACTTGAATGGTTTTACTGGTTAAGTTTTCAAGATACAAAAACACCCCAAACCTTTCCGGCTTGAGCGAAATTTTGATAAATTTATCTTTGAAACTCAAGGGTAAATCAACATCAAGAGCTTGTTTCTCGCCATCTACTAAGACTTGCTTAAAAGCCTTTTCATAGATAGCAACATATTTCCACTGTTGTGTTGTGGCGCAGCCGGATAAAAATAGCGTGGTGACCAGGAGTAATTTATTCATGTTATTTTTGTTACTCATTCATTAAAGGGCTTAGAACGTGAATTGATAAGTAGCCAGTTGAATGTGGCCAGTACTTATTTTATCTAGACTTAGAGTCGTATCGATACCCAGATCGCGCTTCAACTGATTATTGTACTCAGGGATATGTACTCCCATCGTAAACAGGCCAATACCTCTTCCTAAAACGTACCCTATTGGTGCCGCTCCTATTGTCCAGCCATTACCAATGGCTACAATAAATACGGTGGCAGCATCCATTAAGCAAACTGCCGTACCTGTTAGAATGTCGCCACGCGAAAAAGAAGCAAAACCAAAGGGAATCAAGTTTTCCGGAAAAAAAGTCGATTCGTCCATTCTCAGAGTCTGAAAAACTGACTCTCTTTCTTTCAACGTTAAATGTTGATATTTTTCGCTCAAGGCATGGGCTTTAGTACCAAGAGTGCAATATAAAAGGAGAGAGAGGCATACTGTAAGCTGCTTTTTCATAAAGGACTACTCTTTCGATACAAAAAGGATTGGATTTAAATGTCTGTGACCAGCTTAAAGGATGTTGCTTCGTATTTGTTGCATTGTGGTTTTTAATAATGCCACTGATAGAGTGGGCTGTAAACAAGCTGCATCCAATTTAAGATGAGCCGCTTGTTGAGCTTCCTATCCCGTTTTGCCACCATTTGAAGACCCTCAAAAACCGGGTTTTGGCAAAAATAACCCCGAAAATCTAAAAAAATGGGCAAACGGATCTTTTCTTTTAAAAATGATTATGATAAGATTAAGACATAGTAAAAAACTAGTAAAAACACGATAAAGTTTATTTTGGGTTAATCGCAATGTCCGTATTCAAAATTCCAGCGTTTCTTTCGCTGGCCCTCGTTATCAGCAGCTTGATCACGGCCTGTTCCTCCGCTCCTGTCTTGGCCCCTGCTCAAGTCAGAGCTTTAAATACCGCGCCTGCCCAGGCCGCCAAGAACCAAGACCGCTACCTCTGTAGCATCGAAGCCCGTGAAGGCCACTCGATTGTCAAAATTCTCGATCTGAACCAACAGGGCGTACGCTCGGTGATGGTGCCAGGCAAAGTCAAAAGCATGGATGGCGTTCAGGCTGAAGGCAAGCTCTATGTCAATTCTGTCGCTCAGGGCAGTACCGATCAAACTCTCTACGAAGTGAATGTCCTCGATGGTCAGGTTCGCCGTCTGCTGTCTTTTTCTCAAGTCGGCCTTGAAACCGAAGATTTTTTAATTCAAAATGGCAAACTCTATGCTGTGGGCATGCAAAACAAACGTCCCGCTCTGTTTAGCTACGATCTGCGGGCCTACGGCTGGCAGCCTGTGGTCTATGATTTTCAGCCAGGCACCTTACAATATGGCGCCCAGACCCAAGATTTGCAGATTTTGCACTTTGGTGCCGCATCGATGACCCGTACCACCGTGAATCTGGCCAGTCGCCAGACCTATTCTGTCAATTACTCGTTTAATTACAAAACGGGTGAGCTGGGTTATAAAACTGCCCAGGCCAAAGGCTCCGAGAACTACCTCTACAGTGGTCTGATTTCCCGCAATGGCCGTTCGATCTTTGCCAGTATCAACGATAAAATTGAGCGCTATCAAATCGAAGACAAACAGATCAACCGCTTGTCCCCGATCACCCTGCCCCACGCTTTGCCCCGCTATGCAGCCCTTTCGCAAGACGGCCAACAGCTCTATGTCTCTCACAATCAGCAGAATCGCGTCAGCCGCGTGCGCTTTAATCCCGATGGTGTGACCTACCGGATTGAAGATATCGCCTTCCCTGGCTCACACCAGGAATTGGTTGTTTTTTAGATTACATGGCAGGACTTTTGGCCTGGGCCACAGATATTCACCTCGATCATTGCGATGCCGAGGTGATTGCTGCTTTTGCATACAGCATTCAGGCCCAAAACCCTCAGGCCCTGTGCCTGACCGGTGATTTGGCAGAATCCCAGAATGTGGCTGGTTATTTGTCTGACTTGGCAGCAGAACTGCAGATTCCCGTCTATTTTATCTTGGGCAATCACGATTATTACCATGGCAGCATCGCTGAGGTGCGCAGGGCCATGGCCAGCTTAAGTCAGCAATCTGAATGGTTGCGCTGGATGCCGGCTTCTGGTTTGGTTCCTCTCTCCCCTTCGACCTGCCTGCTCGGCCATGATGGCTGGTCGGATGGTCGCCACGGCGATTATGCTACTTCGACGATCAAGCTCAAAGACTATCGCCTGATTTCAGAGTTTGCCCAAGCCGGTGAATCCGGGCGTTTGGCGCTTTTAAACCAACTCGGTGATGAGGCTGCTGCTTGGTTGCGGCCCCGCTTAAAGCAGGCTTTACAGGAATTTCGGCAGGTCTATTTGCTGATGCATCCCCCGCCGTTTCGCGAAGCCTGCCTCTATGGCACAGACATCGCCGATGACAATTGGGCCCCGCATTTTACCTGCAAAGCCGTGGGGGATTTGCTCGCAGAGCTGCTGCCGCTCTACCCGCAGAGCCAGGTGAAGGTCTTGGCCGGTCATACCCACAACCCCTGTGATATTCAGATTTTGCCCAATTTAAGCGTGCGGGTGGGGGCGGCGGAATACGGTGCACCGGCTCTGGCCGCCTGTTTTGAGATCGCCTGAGTCTGCTTTAAGTCAGGCTTGAACCCATGTTATGGTGAGCCTATGGGTGCAAACGTGCAAAGAAACGTGCAAGAGGAGAATATCTATGAGCCCTTCCATTTATCATTTTGAAGTCAAAAATATCCAAGGTGAAACGGTTCCCTTGGAGACCTACCAAGGCAAGGTGCTGCTGATCGTCAATACTGCCAGCAAATGCGGTTTTACCCCGCAATACGACGGTCTCGAAAAAATCTACAAAGAATACCATGCGCAGGGTCTGGAAATTTTGGGCTTTCCCTGCAACCAGTTTGGCGCGCAAGAGCCTGGCAACGAAGCAGAGATTGCCTCGTTCTGCCAATTGAATTATGGCGTCAGCTTTCCGATGTTTGCCAAGATCGACGTCAACGGCTCCCATTCTCACCCGCTTTATGATTACCTCAAAACCCAGGCTCCGGGTCTTTTGGGCAGCAAAGATGTGAAATGGAATTTCACCAAATTTTTGGTCGATGCCAATGGCAAGGTGATCAAACGCTACGCACCCCAAGACAGCCCTGAGAGCATTGGCCGAGAGCTGAAGAAGTATTTGCCGAAATAGGCCTGGGCAAATTTTAACGCGGCCCTAAAAGAAAGGCCGTGGATCAATCGGATTCCCGTTTTTGCGTACTTCGAGGTGCAAGTGGGGGCCTGTGCTATAACCTGTGCTGCCCACAGCGGCAATGATCTGGCCCTTGCGCACACGCTGTCCGACAGTCACGTAATAAGCTGAGGTGTGGGCGTAGAGGGTGACCAGACCCTGACCATGATCCACCATGACTGCTTTGCCATAGCCGCCCATCCAAGAGGCATCGATCACCACGCCGTGGTCGGCGGCCCGAATCGGTGTGCCGGAACCAACACCAAAGTCAATGCCGGTGTGTAAACGGGCCGTGCCAAAAATCGGGTGGGTGCGCCAGCCGAAGGGCGAGGTCATGACCGCGCCGGGCACGGGGGAGGTAAAACGGCCACTGCCGAGAGGTACTGAACTCATGCGGCTGCCGCCTCCGCTGCGGGCGGCGTAGAGCTGGCGTAGATATTCGGCAATCCGGCGCGATTCAGCCTCTAAGGCATTCATCTCTTTTTCGTAGACGGCCTTTTCTTTTTGCACGCGGGCCAGGTATTGCTGCTCTTTGCGCTTTTGGTATTCGTGCAGGGCTTTGGCCTGGGCCTGTTCGTGGGCTTTTTTGCCAAGAATTTGCCGTTTGAGCATTTGCTGGTATTGGTAGCGTTCGAGCTTTTCTTTGGCCAGGCGCATTTCGTCCAACATGTTTTGGTCCTGTTTGGCCAAATAGCGGAAATAGGTCAGGCGGCGCATAAAACTGGAGAGGTTTTGGGCTTCGACCAATTGATTGGTCTGGGAATAGCGGCGCAATTTGTACATTTCGCGCAGGCGATCTTGCGAGGCGTCGAGGCGGCTTTCCCAGCTCTGTTCAGCCCTTAGCAATTGTTTGGTGATGACTTCCACCTCTTTGTGGGCGACCTCATAGCGGCGGTTGGTTTTGTCGAGTTCGAGCTTGGTTTTTTCGAGTTCCTGTTGAATCTCGGAGATATTCTCCTTGGAGTTGCGGGCCTTTTTTTCCAGCTCTTGGATCTTGTTTTTCAGCTCTTTGATGCGCACTTCGTTGTTCTTAAATTCTTGCACCTGGGAGCGCACTTTTTGGTTGGAGGGGGCGCTCAAAGAGGGGGCGGTCGCAGACAGCGAGAGCGCCAGCATCAGTCCCGCTGATGCGATTAACGTGAGTTTATGAAAAGAGAAAGGAGATGTCATATCTTTATTGTACAAAAATCGTGGCCATTGAGACAACCAAACTAAAGATGATACTCAGCACCAAAGAGGCAATAATGCCCCAAACAACGATATTTTTGTAATTTTTGCGAAGCTTCCGCATCATGATGATTGTGTTTTCCTGAAGTGATAATAAACGGTTTGGGCGACTTTGCGGGGCAGGCCCCCTGTCAGCATCAGTTCTTGAATCTCTGCTGCTTTAATTTTATCGACAGAACCAAAGACCTGCAATAAATGGCGACGGCGATGAGGGCCAATGCCATCAATGCCATCGAGTTCAGAGGTGAGGGTGCGTTTGCTGCGCAAACTGCGGTGATAGGTCAAGGCAAAGCGGTGGGCCTCATCGCGCAATTGCATTAAAAGCTTGAGCGCAGGTGAATGGCGCGGCAAGCGCACGGGCTCGCTGCGATCGGGAAAGATCAGCAGCTCTTCGCGTTTGGCCAGCCCCACCAGCGCAGGCGGGGTAAGTCCCGCTTTGTCAAAGGCGCGCATCGCTGCGCTGACTTGGCCTTTGCCCCCATCGATCAGAATCAGATCGGGAAAGGCCAAGCCTGCCTGGGCCAGCTTGCGGTAGCGGCGGGTGACCACTTCTTCCATCGAGACAAAGTCGTTGGGCACACCCTCGGCGCTGCGAATTTTATACCGCCGGTAGAGCGAGCGGGCACTCATGCCATTTTCGAGCACCACCAGCGAAGCCACCGTCTCTTGGCCCTGAAAATGGGAGATGTCAAAGCCCTCGATCAAAGCCGGGGCCTGTTCCAATTGCAGCAATTGGCGCAGTTCTTCGAGACCTTCCACGGCCAGGTCGTAATGGCTGTCTTGCTCGGCTTTTTTGAGGCCCTGTTCGACATTTTTGCCGACCATTTCGAGCAGGGCTTTTTTATCGCCGCGCTGGGGATATCCCAGGTTGACCTTGCCCCCGCGTTTTTCGCGCAGCCACAGTGCCAAAATTTCGCTCTCCTCGATTTCTTGGGGCAGCAAGATCTCTGGCGGCACTTCGATATCGCGCGAATAAAACTGGTAGAGAAAGCGGGTTAAAATCTCTGCTGTTTCGTCCTGCTGACGAATGGCAAAAGTATGTGGCAGCGGCGTTTGCAGCAGACCTTCGCGCACCTGAAAGACCACCACATGGCAGAGTAGGGCATTGCGGGCAATGTGAATCAGATCCAGGTTCCATTCGGGATTGCCGACAATTTTTTGTTTGCCCGCAGGCACAATAAAACGCTGCAAAGCACCAAGGGTGTCGCGCAATTGGGCGGCCTGTTCGTATTGCATCAGACCTGCGTGTTGGCGCATGCGTGCTTCAAGTTTTTCGCGCAAAATCGGCGATTTGCCCTCCAGAAACAGGCGAATATCTTGCAACATGTCTTTGTAGTCTTCGGAGCTGACCTTTTTTTGGCAATGGCCCAGACAGCGCTTGATCTGGTAATAAATGCAAACCTGTTTTTCTTTGCGGGGGTCTTTGCATTTTTCGACCGGGAAAATCTCGCGTACAGCGTAGAGAAGGCTATTGACAGCGCTGGCGCTGGGGTAGGGTCCAAAGTACAGGGATTTGTCTTTGGCCGTGCGTTGCCGGACCATCTCGACACGTGGATAGGCATCTTGCCAAGTGATGCGAATATACGGAAAACCTTTGCTGTTTTTGAGCAGGGTATTGTAGCGGGGCTGGTGTTGGCGGATCAACTGCTCTTCGAGCACCAGGGCCTCGACCTCGGTATCTGTCAGAATGGTTTCGATCTGGGTCACCAATTCGACCATCTTCTCGATCTTGGGCCCATGCAGGGGGCGGCCGGTCTGAAAATACGAGCGCACGCGGTGGGCCAGCGAACGGGCCTTGCCAATATACAGCAATTGCCCTTCAGGGCCTTTCATTAAATAGACGCCAGGCTGAGAAGGCAGGTGTTTGAGTTGTTCACTGAGCTGCATGCTTTCATTTTAACAGGCGTGACAGGCCTGCCGTGTAAGAAGGGGGAGCTTCCTCTTGCCTGCTCTTTCAGCAAGATAAGCTGCGCCAGTCAGGTTGTTCTTGCTCTGCTGTTCCTGCAAGATAACCTGCGTCAGTCAGGTTGATCTTGCTCTGAAATGTTATACTTGGTAAAATCTGCGCAAACAAAGCCTGAGAACTGATGAACCCCAAAACCAAACGCTGGATATTTCTCTTTTTTACTGCCGCTCTGGCAGGTCTTTTGTATTTGATCCATGAAATTTTATTGCCCTTTGTTTTCAGTGGACTGTTTGTCTATTTGCTCGCTCCTTTGGTAGATTATCTTTCCAAACAAAAATTTTTAGGTCGAACCTTGCCCCGTGGCATCACTGTGATGCTGGTCTATATCTTTGTGTTTTTGGGGGTGGCGATTTTGGGCTTGATTGTCTTGCCGCCACTTTACCAAGAAGTTTTGCGCATGGGTCGGGATTTGCCCCATCAGCTTGAGCATTTCAGGGCGGTAACCCTGCCTTCTTTGGTGCAGCAGGCCGAGTTTTACAATACCAAATTTGGTTTGCGTCTGGATGTCGAGACCTATCTCGCTCAGGGTTTAGAAACTGTGATCAAGGCGGGCAAAGGCCAGATTGAGTCCATGGTCAGTCATGTGCAAACCCTGATCAAATTGCTCTTTTCGGCCCTGAGTACATTTTTGGTGATCTTTATTGTCACGGCGTTTCTCCTGATTGATTTGCCCCGAATTAAAGTGGAGCTGATTCAGCTGATCCCCAAGCGCTATCGTCCCCTGGTGCTGGACTTGGTGCATGCTATCGACCGCGATCTGAGTGGCACGATTCGCGGGCAATTGCTGATTTGTTTGATCAACGGCACCTTGACCACCCTGGGATTGTTGTTGCTCAAGGTTAAATTTGCGATCACCATTGGTTTTGTCGCAGGTATCTTTAGTTTGATTCCGGTCTTTGGAGCGGTGATCAGTACGGTGCCAGCGGTGATTATTGCCCTGACCCAATCCTGGCTCACGGCTTTGGCCGTGATTGGTGTGATTATTATTATTCATCTGATCGAAGCCAATTTTCTCAATCCCAAAATTCTGGGGCATACCGTTGAATTGCATCCGGCGATCATCGTCTTCTCCATTGTGGTTGGAGAGCATTTCTTTGGGGCTGTGGGGCTGCTCTTTGGGGTGCCCGTGGCTGCGATTTTGCGCTCAGTGCTGCGCTATATCTATCTGACCTATTTGGCTGATCCCGAAGAAGAGGCAGAGCAAGAACCTGTTTCAGCCGAAGCGGAACAGGGGGCAGTTTAAGCAATGGCCAAAGACAACAGCGGCGAATATTTTTCTAAATCCGATGAAGAGCATGTCAAGGCTGAAAAGCCGATGGCCCGTGGTCAGCACCACCAATTGCGCAATCAGTTTCTCGAAAAAGCCAAAAAATTCATGGACGACACTCCCCTCGGGGAGACCAAAAACCTACTCAATACCTTGATGGGCAAAGAACCTCAGCAGGAAGAGACCTTGTCGCGGGATGCCCAGGAAGCCTCTTTTGAAGAGGATTGGGAAGATGATTGGGAGGGCGATGACGAGGAGGAAGAGTTTGACTATACCCAGCCCGAGACGATTCGGGTCGGTTATGAAAAACCAGGCAGCAACCCCCCGCCCAAACGCAAAACGGTTGAAGAAGCCCGTGATGAGAGCTTTGACCTCAAATTTGGCGCCCTTTCGGGTCTCTTAAATCGCTTTGGGGCCGAAGGGATTGAAGAAGACAAACCCGAGGTCAAAAAACAGGCCCTGCAGATTGATATGGATGTTTTCAGGGCTTCGATGAAGCAGGTCTATGTTCAAATGGCTGCCCAATCGGGTGAAAGTCCCGAAACCGACTGGCTTCGGCCAGAACTGCTTTCGCTGCTGCGTTTGAGCAATAGTCCACAGGTGATCATGGAGTTTATTATTGCAGCGCTCTTTGCCGCCACACCTGAAAACTTCATGACCCAAAGTGATATTGCCTATGTCTACCGTCTATTGACGCAAATTGGCATTGATTTGCCTGCTGAAGATGTCGAAGATGCTATTGCTCAGACCTTTCTCTTTGCCGAACGGGTACATCGGCTCTACCAAAAACTGGTGGAAGCGCCTCCCCAAATTGTGCCTGAGCAAGTTTTGCGCCAAAAAGAAACCCTGGCCAAACTCTTTATTCACCAAGTGGCCCAGCATTACGAAACCGATCACAAGTCGGTAATTCGCACCTTGGCCGAACGCTGGACGGCCATTTGTCAGATCCTGGCTCAGCATTTGCAGGAGATAGAGCGCATCAACCAGCAATTGTCGCTGTTTAAAGATCGCAAAACTGCTTCTTCGACGATTTTGGCCAAATTGCTGCGGGTTGAACGTTTGGCTTGGGCTGAATGGGGGAAGTTGACCCGTTTGGCCCAAGATATTTTGGCTTTAAAAAAAGTGACCTTGCTTTTAGAGGAACACGAAGCTTTGGAAAAACTTGCGATTTTCCCGCTTCAGCATCTTTTGGCTGAAGAAGCATTGTGGAGCCACTCCCCTTCCTGGGAAGACATTCAGGCCATTTTTGCCGACTTTCATGCCCGTAAAAAAGTGGGCGGGGCCTCTGCGGAATCACCTGCAGCTCCAGCGATTCAATTGGACCTCTCGCCGCTCAATCAGAAAAAAATGGTCACACGGGCCAAAGCGGGAGAGGTCAAGGCCTTGAAAGAAATTGACAGTTACAAACGCAGCCGCACAGCTCAAGTTCTGATCGATTTAGAAAAAATAAACAAAGCTTAAACTCGTTTTCCAAGTCTTGCCGAATTATTTTACAAGGGCAGGGTATAAAGAAACTAGTTTATATTTTTTAAGGAGTTTTGCCCATGCAGGTCGGCCCCTCTCAACCGCTTAATCCCACATTTGTCAATCAACTTCAGCAGATTACCTCAGACGGCAAAATCTCCCGGGACGAACTCAAAGATCTGAAGCAATTGGTCAAAGGCCTGGATGGGCCTGAGTCTGAGAAAGCCGCATTTCTCAAACTCGCTGATAAAATGAAAGACTTTACCAACGTGGGCTTTTTCAATAACGGCGTTCTTGAAAAAAGTGAAATGGCCGAGTTGGAGAAAATGGCGGGTGGCCTCAAAGACTCGCAATTGGTGAATGAACTCTTCAGCCAGTTTAAAGATGCCGCCAATCCCGTTGAAGACAAATCTTTCTTTGGTTCAATCGGTGACTTTTTCAAAAACCTATTTTCCTGGGTGCCTTCTTCTGAACAGGCCCAGGAATCTGACTGCCAAGTTGATGTTCAGGGTCGTCCCGGTGCCTGTTTTGCGCCTACCGGCGACTTTCAAATGCCGGGTACACCTGGTGCGGGTGGGGCAACGGGTGTTGGCAATCCCCCCACTGCGCCTGGCGATACAGGTTCATTTACCTCCCAATGGTCCGAACGTGGTTTGGGAGCAACTCATGCCCGTGAGTCTCAGGCCAATTGTGGCCCGGCTTCGGCTTCAATGATCATGAAACAATTGGGTTTGCCTGCGCCTTCGATGCATGAAATTCGCCAAATGGTGGGTGGACGTGTGTCGACCAGTGGCAACGAAGGCGGGGCCTTTGCCATTGGCACAGAGCAATTGGCCGAAGCTGTCAAAAAACAGGCAGCAGCCCAAGGCCGTACGGTTACCTCTACCACCGAATCGCTGCCCGCAAACAGTCAGCAGGCCTTGGCCCAGATCAAAGCAAAACTCGATAAGGGCGAAAAAGTCGTTTTGCTGACCGGTGGTTTTGGTGGCACAGCCGGCCACTATACCGTGATCAAAGGGGTCAATCCCGATGGCACCTTTATTGTCGATGATCCTGCCCGTGGTCCCAATCAGGTGCGCACAGCCGCAGAATTGCAATCGGCCATGGACAACCGCCGTTCAGCCGGTAAAGGTATCAGCCAGATTATTTCGTTTGCAGGCTAAAAGTCCTGGTTGTAGTTGAACTTGAGTGTGGGTGGTGTTTTTGAACCCACATTCAAGCTGGCCTCAAAAGCAGATTCTTTAAGCTCTGTTCCATAGAGACGCAGATTTCCATTCCATTCTTTCCCATTTGACCGTTCTAAGAGTGAAACGCGGCACTCCAGTGCCAGGGGCTGTTCTTGCAAACTTTGAGTGGCGTAACTGAGTTGGTAACGGGTTTGGCTTAAGCTTGGGTCTTTGTGATTGCGCTCGCGCTCGAAGGCGCCTTCCCATTGGCTATCGCTCCATTTTCCTGAAAAGAGTTCTGATACTTGGGGCTTATTCAGATAGCTCAGTTCCCCGCTGGTTTCTGGGTCAAAACTGTGTTTGAGTGTGATTTGATTCGACTCGCTGACTGTGGCCGGAAGACTGCCTTCGCTGAGTACTTCACGGCTGTGATTGAGCTGGATTTGGCTGCTTTCGTTGAGCTGCCAATTGAGAAATCCCGTCTGTGTCTCCAGATTGAAAAATTCAGCGATGGTCTCCCGTTGATTGAGGCCGAAAGAGAGCGTTTGAATTGTGCTGCCTACCCCAAGCTCTTGCATGGTTTGGGGGGCTATTGACCCTGCCATTGTTTGACGGGGATTGCTGTGCTCATGGGCATAAGTCAAATGGCTTTGGTCGTATTGTAAATGCAGGTTTTGGGCCTCTGTTTTTTG
Organism: Candidatus Sericytochromatia bacterium; assembly: GCA_044356335.1. Lineage (GTDB taxonomy): Bacteria > Cyanobacteriota > Sericytochromatia > UBA7694 > UBA7694. The sequence continues at coordinate 57,702 of JBIKWL010000005.1, read as the reverse complement.
TTCAGCCGTCTCGGTCTGTGTGGTGAGCAGTGAGAGTGAAAGCGGATCGGGTGCTTCTTCTGTTGACGGCTGATACGAGACTCCCAAGCTACGACTTTGGTGGGTTGGGTTGCTTGACCAAGCCCCCGAAACCTGAAGAGCCTGTGTGGCTTGGTAACGGGCCAAGCCCGAACGCGCTTGCTCTCCGCTGTCTGCTGCGCTGAAATTCTGTTCCAAGATCAGCCATTCTTTGCCGAGTTCATCTTTGATTTGGGCTGTGGACGCCAGACTCAGATGACCCACGGTATAGCTTCTCTCGTCAGATTTCCCGTGCTCAGGGATGGTTGCCGAAGCACTTTTTATATCCTGTTTTAGGCTTTGACTGAATTCAAAGCGCTGATTTTTTTCGCGCAGCCCAAAAGCGAGCTGAGAAGGTTGAAAATCTGCTTGTTCTCTCCCCGTCCCTTGCCACTGGCCTTGCAAGTCCGAATCAAATGCCAGTTCAGCTGTTTCGGGAGAAAGGGGGAGTTCGGGGAGTGTTGCGGATTCTGTGCCAGGAGCCTGGGGAAGTGCCTGCGTTTCAATTGAACTCCAGCTTTGTCCTGCTCTTGCGATACTGCCTGAACGCAATCCTTGGGCGGCATCTGAAACAGAGCTGTTTCGATTGACCAAAGACTCAGAATAGCCAGATACAATGGGGCACATAGATTTCTCCTCAGCGATTGCCAAGTCTTTGGCTAAAGACGTGGCTTTTACTATCTTGAGGCCTGGGGTTTCTCAACGGGGGCTGTTCCTGCACCCAATTGATTGATGTTTATCAAAAAGCAGAAAGCCAGCAGAGAGTGCTCTCTGCCGGCTGATGCCAGATTTTAGACCTGGAGATGCTATTTTAAGCTTGCCCGGATAGCGTCACGGATCTCGGTTAACAAAATCTCTTCTTTGCTGGGCTCCGGTGGGGCGGCTGGAGCAGCTGGTTTGGCTTCTTCTTTTTTCTTGAGATTATTTAATAGTTTGATCATTACAAAGACCGCCAGGGCCATCAAGGTGAAGTCAAACACCGTCTGTAAAAAAGTACCAATATTGACTGTCACGGCCTGTGCCGTGATTTTTCCGGCTGCATCGGTTACCGCCGCTTTGAGCGGGATTTTGATATCCGTAAAATTGACGCCACCGGTCAGCAATCCCAAGGGCGGCATAAAGACATCGGCAACCACTGAATTGGTGATTTTGCCAAAGGCCCCACCAATGATCACGCCGACAGCGAGATCCACGACATTGCCTTTCATGGCAAATTCTTTAAATTCTTGAACAAAACCCATAAATGATAATCTTTCTATTTCTTTGGTGCTATGTATTGCTGTTGTATCTTTGACGACTTTAAGCGCTATTATCAAATGATCTAGCGGTTGATTGGGCCTGGGTATTTCTGCTGGAGCAGCGGACTGGCTCCTTTGGCTGCAATCACCGCACGATAAGCCTCGACCCCATCGGTGGGAATGCGTGTCAGGCTGGGATCGTTGAGTGCATCGACGCGATAGAGCCCGAAGGCGGAGTCGAAATCGCCCCACTCGTAATTGTCGGTGATCGACCAATGATAATAGCCGATTACTTTGGCGCCGTCTTGCATCGCCCGCTGCATGTGATAGACGTGGTGCACGATATGATCTGCCCGTTTCCAGCCATCAGCGCGGGGCTTGTTTTGGAAGAGCCCAATGCCGTTTTCGGCAATCACAATCGGTTTATTAAAGCGGCGGTGATAATCCATCAGCACATTGTAAAGGCCTTCGGGATAAATCGGCATCCGCCAGGTTTCATGCGCATTCATGACCTGTTCCAGTTTGGTAAAACGGTAATAATAGTCAAACGCAACATAGTCAAAACGCCCCAAAAGTGCGACCGTGCCATTGTTGCGGGCCGAGGCCTCACTGGCATAGTGAGAGGGTTTAAACAATTGTTGGGCGTGAACTCCGTAGGCATAGTCACCGCTTTTAAGGCCATCCATGAACCAATCGCTGTCAGCAAAAGCTTCAATTGTGCGGGCGTTCATGGCTTCGGGAGAGGCGGCAAACGATTTGGGGCTCTTGGCAAAGGGATTGTATTGGAATTGGAAAATATTTGAAGAGACCATGGCCTGGGGATTGATACCATGAAGGCGATCATAGGCACGGGCATGGGCTTTTAAGACATTCCAACCTGAGCGCAGAAAGCCCAACGGTGAGCGGGTGCCGGGTGGGGTTTTGCCAAAGAGATGAGCAATGGGCAACCAGATATTGGGCTCGTTGAAGGTGATCCAATAGCGTACGTCGCTGCTGAGGGCACGCGCAACTTTATCGGTGTAACGCAGGTAGGCATCAATGCTATCGGGATCTTCCCAGCTTCTCAAACCATCGCGATCACTGTCGATATCGAGCCAATGCGGATAGGTAAAATGCACCAGGGTCACCAATGGCTCCATGCCATGTTTGCGCACGGTTTGTACGATTTTGCGGTAATGGGCAATCTGGGCTTCGTCAAAAACCCCAGGTTGGGGTTCAACCCGGCTCCACTCCACACTCATGCGGAAAGAATTGACGCCCATTTGCTTGGCGAGCAGAATATCTTCTTCATAGCGGTTGTAAAAATCCACAGCTTTGCCGCTGCGGTGTTTGGTTTTACCAGCTTGTTCCCAAAAATACCATTGGCTGTTGGTCTCATTGCCTTCGGCCTGATAACCTGCCGAGGAGACGCCCCACATAAATTGATTGGGGGTTGGGCGCACAGCCGTTGCGCTCAGACGCGATACAGCTGCGGGAGCTTGGTTTTGAGGTTGGGGTACGACTGTTTGACAAGAAAAAACAAAAAGAGAGGCGGTTATCAGCTGAAAAACCGCAGTAAGACGTTTGGATTTGATCAGATTCATGCTAACCATCACAAAAAAATTGATTTGTTTTAATCATATCTTAAATTCAGAGCAAAGTAAATCTCAAAATGGGCACCTTTGCTTTAACCCAAAAAGGCAAACAGACCCATCAAAAATTCAAAAATAACCTTGGTGATGCCATAGAGGGTGCCAAAGAAGACGTCTTTGACGCCGGGCACAAAGACCAAAATGATCAGAATCACAGGCCCATAAGCACCGAGTTCATCAAGTTTGAACTGTAAAGGCCGGGGTAAAAAGCCCCTTAAAATGCCCGCGCCATCCAAAGGGGGAAGGGGCACCAGATTAAACAGCATCAGCAGCAAATTTAACGAGGCAGAGAGAAACAGCGGTTCAGCAAAAAAAGTTTGGCCCGTGTGGGTGCTCAGAATCAGCAACACAATGCTGATTATCGCCAAAACGAGATTGGCCAAAGGACCGGCTGCTGCCACCGCTGGCATCTGCCAATTGGGGTTGCGTAAATTGCGCGGATCGACCGGCACCGGTTTGGCCCAACCAAAACCGACCAGCAGCACCATAATGGCCCCCAAGGGATCCAAATGGGCCAAGGGGTTCAGGGTCAAACGTCCGTCTTTGGCGGCCGTATCGTCACCAAAGGCATGAGCGGCATAAGCATGGGCGGCCTCGTGCATGGTGATCGAAATAATAAATAGGGGAATCAGGATCAACAGATCCAATGGATTTGAGCGAAAGATCATACTACCTCTTGTCTTTGCTGGATCAGTTTTTGAGCCAGGGTCATTTCGTCTTCGCGGCTGTGGGTGTTCCCGTCGAGTCGGGCCCGCAGCAATTCGTTTAAAAGGGCCCGCATGTGTGGGCCAGGTTTGAGCCATTGTTTGAGTTCATGGCCCGTTAAAAAAGGCTTGATGTTACGCCACTCCAGCCAAAATCGTTCAATGGCAAGTGCCAGTGGGCTCTCTGGATAACGTGCCAGCCAGAGCCAAAGTGTGAGATCGGGGACCTCTTTGAGCGCGTCATAAATGGCACTGGGAGGCATTTCCGGCCAGTCTTTTTGTAAATAAGTCTTGCTGTTTTGTTCAAAAGCCAGCCAGGAACGCAGTTGGTGTTGATTCAACTCCAGTTTGGGCAGCAGGGCTGGGCGTTTTTCTAACGGGACCGCTTCGAGCAAGAGGCAAAGCGGGGCCGCCCAGGCGTCGTGCGCTTCGGCAAACCAGGGCTGCCACTGTTCCAGACGGTTCAAGGCAGCCAAGAGTGTATTATTCAGTTTCAAATGGGGATCCAGGCAGCGCAAAACCCCCAGCTCTGACAAACGCAAAAGGCAGGGAATCGGGTCGTCAAAACTCAGTACTTTGCGCAGCTCAGCCCGGATCCGGGCTGAGCAGAATCCATCAAAAATACCGCTCTTCATTGTCTTGGCTATCAGCTCAGCTGTTTCGCTTTCAATCTGAAAATCCAGTGCCTGTTCGAGGCGACAGGCCCGCCAAGCGCGGACAGGATCCTCGCGAAATTTATCTGGGTGCAGGGTGCGCAAGTGGCGGTGTTGCAAGTCGTGATAGCCCTCAAAATAATCGACCAATTGGCCAAAGTTGTCTGGCAAAAGGGCGATCGCCAAGGCATTAACACTAAAATCGCGGCGGTCGAGATCGGCGTGTAAATCGCTGAATGCCACTTCGGGATTGGCACCCGGATAGGCATAACTTTCCGTTCTGGCTGTTGCGATGTCCAACTGCAGACGCTCGTCGGGCTTGAATTTGCCCAATTTGGCGGTGCCGTATTGTTTAAAGACCTGCAATTGACCGCCCAAGCGGTTTTGTAATTCGCGCGCCAGTGCTTCTGCACGTGCTTCTTCTCCCTGGTTTTCAACCACCAAATCGACGTCCCAATCAAATGCGCGGTGGGGCAAGAGCAGATCGCGAATGCTGCCCCCAATCAGGTAGACCTTGAGATTTAAATCGGCAGCAGCCTGACCCGTCTGCTGGAGCAAATCCAGAACGGGAGGGGGGAAATAATTTTGCATTAAACGGAGCAGTTGCATAGGCAAATTGTACCAAAGGAAAAGGGGCCCGGAGGCCCCTTTGGAATATTTAGGTGAACGTCAGTGAGCCGTGAGGCTTACATCATTCCGCCCATGCCACCCATTCCGCCCATGCCACCCATGGGGTCTCCGCCACCGGATTTCTTGTCGAGCTTTTCGACGACAAGAGCTTCGGTGGTCAGCAGCATGGCTGCGATACTGGCTGCATTCTGCAGAGCTGCGCGAACAACTTTGGCAGGGTCAACAATACCGGCTTGGATCATGTTTTCGAAACGGCGATCCAGGGCGTTGTAGCCAACACCTTGCTCAGCGTTGCGAACTTGCTGAACGATGACAGCGCCTTCTTCACCAGCGTTTTCAGCGATCTGACGCAGAGGAGCTTCGAGTGAACGAATCACGATATTGAAGCCGACTTTTTCATCAGAGCTGAGTTCTTTTTCGTTGGCCAAAGCATAGGCTTTGAGGTTGGTCGAGATCTGGAGCAGAGCGGTACCGCCGCCAGCAACAATGCCTTCTTCAACAGCGGCTTTGGTGGCAGACAGAGCATCTTCGATGCGCAGTTTGCGGTCTTTCAGTTCGGTTTCGGTAGCAGCACCCACTTGGATGACGGCAACGCCGCCTGAAAGTTTGGCCAAACGCTCTTGCAGTTTTTCACGATCGAATTCGGAGTCGGTGTCTTCGACCTGACGGCGAATCTGAGCGATACGTTTGTCGACGGCTTCTTTATTGTCGCCACCGGCAACGATGGTGGTTTTGTCTTTGGAGACTTTGATCTGGCGGGCATAACCCAGCATTTCGACGGTCATGTTGTCGAGTTTCAGACCGATGTCTTCGCTGATGACTTGGCCACCGGTCAGGATGGCGATGTCTTCCAGCATGGCTTTGCGGCGATCGCCAAAGCCAGGGGCTTTGACAGCGACGCTGTTGAGCACGCCACGGAGTTTGTTGACAATCAGGGTCGCCAGGGCTTCGCCTTCGACGTCTTCAGAGATGATCACCAAAGGACGGCCAGAGCGCGCGACTTTTTCGAGCACGGGCACGAGGTCGGCCACGGCGCTGATCTTGCGGTCGGTCAGCAGGATGTGGGCTTCTTCGTAAACGGCTTCCATTTTGTCGGAGTCGGTCACCATATAAGCGGAGACATAACCTTTGTCGAACTGCATGCCTTCAACCACTTCGAGTTCGGTGGAGAGACCTTTGGATTCTTCAACGGTGATGACGCCATCTTTGCCAACGGCTTCCATGGCTTCAGCGATCAAGCTGCCCACGGTGGTGTCGTTGCCAGCAGAAATGGTGGCAACTTGGCTGATGGCCACTTTGCCTTCGATGGGTTTGGAGACGCTGCGGATTTCTTCCACGGCGATCGCCACTGCTTTTTCGATTCCGCGTTTGACGAAGATCGGGTTGGCACCGGCGGTGACGTTTTTCAGACCTTCGCGGATCATGGCCTGGGCCAGAACTGCGGAGGTGGTGGTGCCGTCGCCAGCAACATCATTGGTTTTGCTGCAAACTTCTTTGACCAGCTGAGCGCCGGTGTTTTCGATCGGATCTTCGAGTTCGATTTCTTTGGCGATGGTGACACCATCGTTGATGATCTGGGGAGCACCGAATTTCTTTTCGAGAACCACGTTGCGGCCACGGGGTCCGAGGGTCACTTTGACGGTATCTGCTACCGCATTGACGCCGCGCTCGAGGGCGTGACGTGCATCTTCACTGTGTACGATTTGCTTAGCCATTGGATTATTTCCTCCTGATTATCTTTCAACGATGGCGAGAATGTCTTTTTCTGAAATGATCAGAAGTTCTTCGCCTTGGGATTTCACTTCGGTTCCGCCGTATTTGGCAAAGATCACGCGATCACCTTCACGCACTTCCATCGAAGAGCGTTTGCCATCTTCCAGCATTTTGCCGGGACCCACAGCCAGCACTTCGGCTTCCTGGGGTTTTTCTTTGGCGGTTTGGGGCAGCAAAATGCCACCGCTGGTTTTATCTTCACCTTCAACTACTTTTACAACCACCCGGTCGCCCAGGGGCTTCAAAAATGTCTTTGCCATGATGTCTAGGACCTCCATAAAATTTGGCATATTCTAAAGTATCTTTTAAAGCTTTTGCGCATGAAAGGCGCTTTGCATCAGTCTACTTAGGATACGTTTGTTTGTTGTTTATGTTTAGCACTCACTCACATAGAGTGCTGATACATGTATTCATGATGAACGATCCGATTTGAAGTGTCAAGTGAATTTTCTATCTGAATTTAAAAAAACTTAGTTTTTTAAATTCCTGAGTTTTGGGACTGTGATTTGTTCTGGGCGATTATCCGGCGATTATTAGATGCTGATTCAACTTGAGCCATTATCACTCGTGCATCCAGAGCGCTAATCTCGAGCTAAAAAAAAGCGGAAGACTTTTGCGCAAAAGTCTTCCGCTTTTAAAAATAGACTTAGGGTTTAATGGTGTTCTGCGACCACGGCCCCAATATAAGAGGCGGTCAGCATGGAGAAGATGAAGGCCTGGATAAATCCGACCAAGACTTCCATGGCTATCATGGGCAGCACCACCACACCGGTGATAATCAGCGGAGCAGTTAAGAAGAGCAAGATGCCCATCACGATTTCGCCGCCGATAATATTGCCGAACAAACGGAAAGTCAGAGAGAGCGGACGGGTGATATCTTCCATCATGTTCAGGGGGAAGAGGAACCACATCGGCTGAAAATAGTGCTTGAAGTGGGCCAGACCCTTTTTGCGGATGCCAAAATACCAATAAGAGGCCACGGAGATAATCGCCAGAGCGCCATTGGTATTAACATCGTTGGTGGGGGAGGCAATTTCAAAGCCATGGGGCGTGCCCATTAACTCGAGCACACGCCAGGGCAAAAGCCCCATCCAATTGCAGCAGAGCACAAACAGAAAGATCGTGCCGATCAACGGTACATAGCGGAAGGTCTCTTTGCTGACCTGGGCTTTGACAATGCCATGGGCCAAATCAACGAGGGATTCAAAGAAAACTTGTTTTTTGGCGGGTTTCTTGCTCAGTTGACGGGTGGCAGTAAACGCCAAAGTAATAATAAAGGCCATGACCAACCAACTGCCCAAAAGGGTGTCGAAGTGAACTTTGACACCCCCCACTTGCAGATTAAAATGGCCGGGGGGATGGTAGGTTGAACCTGGGGCTGCATGTTCGCCACCGGCTGCGGCATGGCCGTCGCTGCTGTGTTCTGTGCTTGTGGCGTGTTCTGTGGTCGTGGTACTGGAATGCTCCGTGCTGGAGGTTGCGCTGTGTTCCGTTGTGGATGCGCTGTTGTGCTCCGTGCTGGAGGAGGAGCTGTGTTCCGTGGTGGACGTGCTGCTGTGCTCCGTGGAGCTGTGCTCGTTGGTCGCTGGTGGATGTTCTGTTGCTAAGGCAGGCTGCACAACCGTTCTCCTTTTGTTTTGCTTGATGAAAATCTACTGAGTAAGCGTTGATTCAACAGGGGGCTCTGTGAAAAGTTCTGCTGGAGGTTCAAGGCCAATAAATAAGGCGTATTCTTACTCATGCCAGGGAATTTTAACACAATCTCCCGGCTGCGACCAGAAGAAAAGAACAAGCTAAATGCGCGCTGTTTTGTGGCTATATGGGGCTAACTGAATCACTCTGTCTGGGCTGAGAGGTGTGTCAATTCTTCGTATTTGCGCCGAATTTCCTTGAAATCCTGCCAGGCCAGCCACTTGGGGGAACCCTTTTCTTTGGATTCGTTGCGCAAGAGAAAAGAAGGGTGAAAAGTGGCCAAGCACCAAATATTTTGGCGCAAAATCCACTCGCCGCGCATGCGGCTGATGGGACGTTGATCGGCGAGAACACCTTTAACCGCTGTCGCGCCGGTTAAAACCAAGATCAGGGGCTGCACCGCTTGGATCTGTCGTTTTAAATAGGGAAAACAGGCAGCCATTTCGGCAGGTGTGGGAGTACGGTTGCCGGGCGGCCGGCATTTGACCACATTGGTGATATAGGTGTCTTGCTGGCGATCAAAGCCCACCGCGTTCAACATGCGGGTGAGTAATTGTCCCGCTTTGCCCACAAAGGGCAGGCCTGTCTGATCTTCGTTTTGGCCAGGGCCCTCACCGACGATCATCAGACGGGCGTTGGGATTGCCATCAGAAAAAACACTTAAATTGCGGCTATTGTGTAATTCGCAGCGGGTACAGTTGCTGCAAATCTGAGCCAGGTGCTTGAGGTAGTCTTCGCTTCTGCTTTCTGCGGCCATGGCCTGTTATCCCTGAGAGGGGTGAGATGGTAAGAATCAGCAAGATTATAACATGGGAGCACAAGAAAAAAGATTCCTTGCAGAGGCTCTGAAGCTCATTCTGACTTGCTTGGCAGTGGAATATGCTATGCTATAATAGTTTTTCATAGAGTCTTTTATAAACAATTTCACCAAATTCGGGAAGAGAGAAATAACCCCATGAGCGATTCCGAAACCCAAGTCTGGGAAGACGAAGAAATGAACACACACACTGATCCTTCTCTGGATGAAGCCTTGGATGGTATGTTCCCCACCGATGAGCCAGTCGAGATCATGGCCGACACGTCGGCTGATGTTGCCTCTCTGGATGCTGAACTCGACAATATGTTTCCCACCGATGAGGAACCCATTGAATTTGTGGCTGAAGCTGCTGAAGAAGTCGTTGCGGACGTTGCCGAAGAAGCCTCCGAAATGGAATACGCTGAATCAGAAGCCGAGCCTGCCGATGAGCCCGCTGCCGAAGTTGCTTATGCCGACGAAACCGAGTTGGTCGAAGAAGAACTCGACGCTTACCCAGCCTTCGATGAAGCTGAAGAAGAAGCTGTCGCTGAAGCCGTGGTTGTGGCTGAAGAGAGCTATTCAGAGCCCGAAAGCAGTTCCCTCTCTCAAGGCGCAGATGATTTTAATTTGGCCACCTTGAATCAATTGGTTGACGAAATCCGTCAGGAAAGTCAGCGCGTTTCTGATATGAAAGCCTCTGTGGCCAAAGCCCTTTCGCTGATTCAAGAAATGTCTGAATCGCTGAAATCGTGATCGCCCCGTTTGAAGCCATTGTCCACAAGCATCAGGAACTGACAGAGCTTTTGTCAGATCCTGATGTGATTCGCGATCAGGAGCGCTTTCGTAAATATGCCAAGGCCCACGCGGAGCTTGAAGAAAAAGTTGGCATTTATCACGAGCTGGAAAAGGTCAATCAAGAATTGGCCAATACCCAAGAAATGGTGCGAGAAGAACAAGACCCCGATATGCGGGAATTGATTCAAGCTGAGTTGACTGAATTGTCTGAGCGCCAAGTCAAACTCGAAAAACATTTGCAGTTGCTGCTTTTACCCAAAGACCCCAACGACGAGAAAAATATTCTGCTTGAAGTGCGGGCTGGTACGGGGGGCGAAGAAGCTGCGCTCTTTGCGGCCGATTTGGTGCGCATGTACACCCGTTTTGCCGAGTCCAAAAAATGGAAAACCACCCTGCTTTCGGTCAACGAAACCGGCCTCAATGGCATCAAAGAAGCGGTGATGTCGATCGAAGGGGACAGCGTTTATAGCTATCTCAAATTTGAATCGGGGGTGCACCGGGTGCAGCGTGTGCCCGATACCGAAGCCTCTGGCCGGATTCACACTTCAGCTGCAACCGTGGCAGTGATGGCTGAAGCCGAAGATATCGATATCGAGATCAACCCAGCCGATTTGCAGATGGACACATTCCGCTCAGGGGGCGCAGGTGGCCAGAACGTGAACAAGGTTGAGACGGCTGTGCGGATCACCCACGTGCCAACCGGGATTGTTGTGGCCTGCCAAGAAGAACGCTCACAATTGCAGAACCGCATGAAGGCGATGATTATGCTCAAAACCAAAATGTTGGATCGTCTGACCCAGGCCCAACACGATGAACGCGCAGATGCGCGCAAATCCCAGGTGGGCAGTGGCGACCGCAGTGAACGCATTCGCACCTATAACTTCCCTGAAGGCCGCGTGACCGACCACCGGATTAAATTGACCCTGTACAAATTGCCTGAGATTCTCAATGGCGATGTACACGAGTTGATCGATGCCATGATCACCGCTGACCAGCAGGCCAAACTCGAAGAGTTGACCCAGCAAGATGACACGGTGATGGCTTAGCCCGCGTGGTTTAAAGCTTTAAGCTTAGAGCTTCTCGATATAAAAAGGCAATTGCTCGCGAATCAAGACAGGGGTTTGCAGGGGCATCATTTGCGATAGCTCCGTCACGTCTTGGTTAAACATGCGCACACAGCCATGTGAGGCCTCTGTGCCAATGCTGGCAGGATTGTTGGTGCCGTGTACGGCATAACCCGCCCAATGTCCGCGTGCGTATTCTGCTGGCGTATAAATCAACATGCGCCGCACGCCCCAACCGGTATTGGCATAAGGCATGACCTCTTTGCGGGCCATGATAAACAGACCCAACGGGGTGGGGGTGCGGGGGCGGCCTGTGGCGATTGGATAGATTTTCTTGAGGATCTGATCCTGGACATAATAGAGGGTAAAATTGTACTTGTCCACCAGGGCAAAGGTGGGACCGGGTGGTGGGCCCAGATTGTAGAGGGTAAATTTTTGGGTCTGGGGCTGAGAACCCGTGTCATCCAGGGTCAGTGTCAGGTCGTTTTTGCCTGGCTTGAGAGGGATCGATGGCAAGCTCAGACCTTTGGATGTGTTGAAACTGTTTTGGTAAACTGAGCGCCCATTGAGTTCGAGATTGAATGAAACGGTGGCTTTGGGCCGGGTTGAAGACAAAAGTGAAATCCAGGTGCCTTTGAGGTCGGTCAGTACCTGCCTGTCCGAAAGTGAGACAAAGGGCAATTCCAGTCCTGGTTCTGCTTCGGCCGCTTGGGACCATTGCAGCTCAACACCGTTGGCTTTGGGAGGACTGATCGGTGAGAGTTGAAAGTCCTGTTCCAAGGAAACCGCCTGGGCAGGCAGGCTCACAATCAGCAGACTCAAGCTTAAAAACCATTTTTTCAAGATTTTATTCTCCCTTTAGAGACCCCTGTATGAATAGGGGCATTAATAATCGCGGACCAGAATTTGGCTGACTTTTTGATTTTTAACATAAAAGTCGGTGCCTTTGCGACCGCCCAAACTGTATTTGAGATAGATGGCACCCCGCTGTAGTTTTTTCAATTTATTGCCATAAGCTTTGACCAACTCGGCTTCGCTGGAACCCACATGAATGCCTTCGGGTGTTGCAAAATCTGGGCTGTTGATTTCAAAGATAAAGATTTTATGTTTGACATCGCTGTAGACCTGCAGGGCGTAATTCTGATTGGCAGGATCTTTTTTGCCAAAATAATAATAATAGACGGTCTGCCCTTCGTACTCTGTGTCTTTGCCGCTGACAGCCGGTTTTTGGCCCAGGGTTTTGCTCAATTGCTGAATGCCTGTTTTATCTGGGGTTCCCAGATTGACTTGAGCCACGCTTTGACCGGGAATAAAGTTTTGTTTGGCCAACGCCAGGGCGGGCAACGCCAAGCTGATGAGCAGGGCAAATGTAAATTTGCGTAACACGTTTATGTTCCTTTGTCTGGTGATATATTCATTATGCCTGATTCTATCAAAAGAGACCAAGCCATCTGAAGGGCAGAGCTTGGTATACTCGGGCTTTTGGGTTAAACTAGTAGAACCGAAGAGAGCGAATCATTGGATCAATAATGGGACAACGTAAGCAATAGTGAAGCAGCAATTTAAAAGCGTTTTTCTAAAAAATACCCCGGTCTTTGTCAGTATGATGGGGGTCTTGTTTGCCCTTTTGCTGATCAGTGCTTATCTGGGGGGGGGTATGCAGGGGCTTGAAAGCACGATCCAAGACTCCTATTTCAAAACCCGGTTTATCAACGCCAAACCGCATCCCGATATTGTTTTGGTGGGCCTTGATGATGCCTCTACTGCCAAAATGGGCTATCCGATTGCCCGCACAGAATATGCCAAGTTTTTAAATCGGCTTTCAGAGCAAGGGGCCAAGGCGGTGGGGTTTAATATTCTCTTTGGCTCACCCAATAAAGATCCCAAAGTCGATCAACAGCTCTTTGATGCTGTGGCCAAAAGTAAAAATGTGGTTATGCCCTTTTTCTACGATTATTCCAACGGCAATACCAATGCCCCCATGCCCAAATTGCAGGAGCTGATTTACGCTTTGGGCAACGTCTCGTCTTATCCTGGAGATACAACTCATTTTATTGAGGCCCAGGCGATCAACCAAAAAGCAGTGCCCCGTCAGGTGATTTTTCCAATGGGGCTGGAATTGGCCCGACTTTACCTCGGGCTGGAGGCTTCAGATATCCAGATTCAGGAAGGGCAGATGCTCTTGGGCAAACACAGCCGTTTTCCCTTGGAGAGTGATCTGATTCGCCTGCATTATCAGGGGCCGCCAGGCTTTTTCCCCATGGTTTCGTTTGCCGATGCTGTGGCCGGCAATACCAAGATCAATTTTAAAAACAAAGTGGTTTTGATTGGGGTCTATTCCCCGACGCTTGGGGATGTCACCACAAGCCCATTTGGCGATCAGGCCAGTAAACCCATGTACGGGATTGAAATTCAGGCCCATCTGATCCAGAGTTTGATCGACAAAAAGCCCCTGTACCATGCCAGTCCGATGGTGGTGATTATCGTTTTGCTCTTGATAGGTGCCAGTGCGGGCTTGTTTTTGCCCCGTTTTGCGATCTCCCATCAATGGGCTATATTGACGGGCCTGTCTGTTTTTTCTCTCTTGATGGGTTTCCTTTTGTTTAACGTGGCCCACCTTTTGATCGATATTGTGCCTGTTTTCTGTTTTAGTATCATGATGGGAGCCGGGGTCACGATCATGATCTCTGTGCGCTCAAATTTGGCGTTGAACGAACAGATTCAGGGCATTCAAGAAGATCAGCGCAAAACCCCCAAGCAGAATTTTAATCAAAAAATTGAACACACCCTGACAGCTCTTTTGTATATCAGTCAGGCGGCCTGGGTCTGCTACCGCGAGTATAACAGCGATAAAAAGCAAATGGTTCTGCGCGAGGTCAAAAGCCGCGATGGCAAATACACCGAAGACGGACAGGGCGATTCAGACGAAGAATTGGATGAGAAAGACCTGCCCACCCGGTACGAACACTTGCCGCCTTATTACCAGGCCCTGTCTCCCCAAGAAGTGCCAGTGCGTGCGGTTCCTATGGATTTTCAGCGCCTTCCCGATTCACTCAAAGAGGCCTATACCACCCATCTGGATTTCAAACGCCGCTATGCTCAGCTCAAAGACAGCCAATTTGTACTCTTGCCTTTCTTTGATCCCCACCGCCAACTGATTGGCATTTTTGAAATTTTTTATCCTGTTAAATTGGAGATGGACGATCTCTCTGGGCAGCTCTTGGAAAATATCCACAATGCAGCCACCACTGCTTTGACCCAGACCTTTATCAAAGAGGGCCCTGCCCGCGACCTGATTCCGGGGGTAGAGGAGAAAATTGAGGCCCTGCGTCAATTGCGTAAACAAACCCAGGACGATGCCCTGTTTTTCCAAACGGTTTTGCAGAGCACGACCAATCCGGTGGTGGTTTGCAACCAATTGGGAGAGATCAATTTTTACAATGAAAATTTTGTACATACCCTGCGCCTGTCAGAAGATCTCAATCTGACCCATGCCAATATTATTCAATTGCTGGGCCGGGTTTTTAATATGCAGTCGCAGCAATGGCAGGATATTTGGCAGACCACGGTCTTTCGGCGCAAGCAAAAAGAAGTGCAAGTGACAACCGAGTGGGGGGTTTACCACCTCTCACTCACGCCGGTTATCGACAAACGGGCCGAGGTCACTGGGGTCGTTATGGTGCTGACAGATGTGACTAAATTGCACCGTCAGGCCAATTTTGACAAGCTTACAGGCCTGTATAACCGCCGCTATTTTGATGAATTGTTGATGAAAGAATTCCAGCGCTGCCAGCGCAACCCAGACAAACCTTTCTCGATTCTGCTGATGGACATTGACCATTTTAAGAGCTTCAACGATACCTATGGTCACCAGGTTGGGGACCAGGTTTTGGCGAGTTTTGGTCAGGTTTTGGCCAAAACGGTACGTCGCACAGACATGCCCGTGCGCTATGGCGGCGAAGAAATGGTCGTGATTTTGCCCGATACCAAAGCGGATCAAGCGGCCATTGCGGCTGAAAAAATTCGCAAAGTGGTGGAGTCGATGCAGCTCTACGATCTCGAAGGCAATCCGATTCGTCAGATCACCACCAGCATTGGCGTGGCACAATACACCCCCCGCGATCTCAAATCCGAAGACCTGGTTCGCCGGGCGGATGACGCCCTTTACAAATGCAAAGGCTCAGGCCGAAATTGCATTCACATTCACTGGGACAGCCAAGGAATTTCCAAATACCATCCGGGTCAAATGACCTCGGTAACTTAGGTGTTGTAAACCTGTTGCTTTATGCTTTGGGGGGCTCTGACAGGGGCCCCGCTTTTTTGTCATCGAGACCCGCGATGGAGAAGGTTTCAACCCTTAAAATAAAACCATTTTTGAGCGTCCAGATCTCATAATCATTGCGCACATCACCGACTTCGTCCATATTCAGATCGCCAGAGACACCCTGGTAGTCGATATCTTCACCTTTGGCCAAGAGCAGCAAGGCCTGTTTGAGCCCGTCTTTGCCTGGGCGGATTTGGGTTCCGGGTGGACTGGCCACCTCGCGAATGGCTTGGCGCAGATCTTTGGTCTGGGAAAAACGGGTGCGCTGCAGGGCCAGTGCAGATAAAATCAAGGCATCATAGGTATTGGCGGCATAAGAGACCGGAAAATCGCCATAGCGTTGGATATAGGCCTCTTGAAAAAATTGGGCATCGGCCATTTGGGAGGAAGAGGCGGGAATGGCCCCCAGAGAAGTATCGAGTTTTTCGGGGCTGTTGACCCCTTGTACAATCTCAGCGGCTTTGAGGCCATCGGAAAAAAACCACTTGAGCTGTGGGACCAAGCCGCTTTTGAGCCAGGCATTAAAAATGCCAGGGGCCTCACCGGGATAGCCAATAAAGCAGACCGCGTCCACGGATTGGCTCAGCAATTGTTTGATCTCAGCATCATAATCGGTTTTGACTGTTTCGGGGTATTTGATCTGAGCCAAAACCTGAATTTGGTGTTTGTTTAAATCGGCTTTGAGCACGTCATTTAAAGATTGACCATAGGTATTGTCGACATAGAGGGTTGCGACTTTTTTAAAGCCAAATTCGCGGATTTTGGCGGCCAGGATTTGGCCCTGAAAAGCATCTGAGGGCACTGTGCGAAAGAAATAACCGCCATCATCAATACTTGAAAACAGGGCGGATGTTGACGCCGGAGAGATCATCGGTCTTTGTTTTTCTTTCATCACGGTCAGAACATCCCGGCTCTCTTGGCTGCCAGAGGGCCCAATTAAGGCCTGGATATCCGGGTTTTGATCAAACATCTCGCGTACACGCTGAGCCGCAATCGGCCCGCTGGTGGCTGAGTCGACATGGAAGAGCTTGATCTGTTTGCTATCGACACCACCGACCTGATTGAGGTGTTCGGCAGCCAATTCAGCCGCTTTGCGCCGAGAGGGCCCCCTTGCAGCCAAGGAGCCCGTCAAAGGTACCGCAACCCCCAATTTGACAACAGGAGGTTCGATCGGGGGGCTGTTGGGGGGGGTGCAGGAAAAAGACAAAAAGCTCAAGGCGAGCACGGGGGCTCGCCTTAATCTTTTAAACTCAAATTTCACAGAAAGAGAAATTTAATTGATGACGTCAATCCGAATCTGATCTTTCAGGGCCGGATTGTCAACAGAGATGGCTTCCAGGACAGAAGAACCGGACTTAACGCCGAGGATGGTTCCGTCAGCCAGGACATTTACCACGTCTCCCTGTTGGGTGCGCCAGTGAACAGCTTGGGTCTTTTGCTGATTGGCGAATAAGGTGGTGGCAGAAAGCTGTAAGGTGGCTCCCTTTTTCACTTTCAGCTGACGCTCGCCTTCGACGCGAATCGAAGTGGGCTCAGAGTAAGCAGGAATGCTATCTACGTAGCTATTGACCACTTTTTGTAATTCAGCTTCGCTGATACTGCCTTTGTAACGCTTTTGCAGCGCACTGGAGATGTTTTCCAGTTCTTTCATGCTCTGGTTGAGGTAAGCCAAATTGACCTTTTTATTGCGGGTCTGTGCGGCTTTTTTGACCAGATCAACAGCGGTTGAACCCAAGTCCAAATCAGAAGCGGCAGTCTGGCCTGCTTCACCGGTGCTCAGGGTTGAGCGCAGGCTCATGAGCGGGTGTTTGGCTTCTACTGTATAGGTCTGATTGGGACTGACTTTGGGCAGCACATAGCTGGCCACAAAATAAGGCTGA
Organism: Candidatus Sericytochromatia bacterium; assembly: GCA_044356335.1. Lineage (GTDB taxonomy): Bacteria > Cyanobacteriota > Sericytochromatia > UBA7694 > UBA7694. The sequence goes on along the minus strand of JBIKWL010000005.1, from coordinate 40,465 downwards.
CCATTGATGTACTGAAGAACTGTGCTGTTTACGAAGGCCTGTTGCCCAAGTTCAGGCACGACCAACTTAAAATTATCGCGGAAAAATTCAGCCCAGAATCCAGCGGCGAGACCTGACGACTTGACGGAACGAATGCCGAAAATCGACTGGGCAGGAAGCACACCAAGGGGCGGGGCGGTAATGCCTTGGGGCGGAGCCGTGATCCCTTGTGGGGGAGCGGTAATGCCTTGGGGCGGAGCCGTGATCCCTTGGGGCGGAGCGGTAATCGAACTCAGATCTGTAGCAGAGAGAATCAGATTGGCGGGAATTTTTAATTGCCCGGTGACGCTGGCGCTACCCAAAGAGGGTTTGATCGCATAGCCAGGAATACTCTGAACTTCAATTGGAGCCAGAGTTGCCGTTGCGGCGGTCTGCAGGGAAGAGGCATTGACGGTGCTGGCAGTTGAAACAGTCTGTGGGGTTCCACAGGCTGCCAACAGAGAAACAGTGACTGTTGCCAGGACAGTACTCAGAACCGAATTTGCAATTTTGTTTTTCACGTGTTAGTTACCCATATAAAAAGAGTATTTTAATTATAGCACTTAAAAATAGCTTTACAAGCTGTCCTGGGCGTCCTGATCCCAATTCAGCCTAAATTTTTGCGGTTTATGACCCTAAAATTGTCGGCCCTGAGTGAAAATCTGCCTCTAAAAGGTAATGCCAAGGTAAACAGGTTGTAAAGATTTGATTTTGCTTAGATCCGAAAACGGAAGCCGAGAATATCTCCCTGGCCGTTATAACCCAGTGTGGCCTCTAAATTGGGGCTGATATGCCAAGCGACCTCAGCACCTGCGGCTGGTGGAAAAAAGTTTTGGAAGACCAATTGGTTGAGATTGCCGTTAAAAAAGTTATACCCCGGAACCAAATTTAAACGGGCGGTCACATGTTCATTGAAACGGTAGGCCATGGCCACGCCAATTTCAATGCCCAGCCAACGCGAAACGCTCAGATCGCGAAAATTGGCATCGCCCCAGACCCCCAGGATCAAACTCAGAGAAAAGCTACTGTCATGGTAATGGTGGCGATCGTGATGGTCACGATCATGGTATAGATTGGTCATCAGACGCACGTCGTAGCGGCTGCTGAGGTCGGTCCAGCCATTGACCAGAAAGGGCAGACCTGCAGAAACGCCCAGTGTGGTTCTGGGAAACAACTCCAGATCGAGGGCGGCGCTGGGGCCAATACCAAAGGCAAAAGATGAGCGGTTGGCATCGGCTTTGGGCATGGAAGAGGCCTCGACCGGTTTTGCGCTGAGCATGGCTGCTGTTAGGAGTGCGGGTAAACCGAAAAACAGGGCTTTTTTCAGGGTGGATTTATTCATATGATGGGGCTTCCTTTGACAGATGATGTGATTGAGTTTAGCAGTTGAAATGCCGCCAAACAATGACCTTGGACAAAGAAAAAAGCCCTCCTATGAGGGAGGGCTTAAACGCTGACGTGTTTTCAGCGATTGCGCTGATTGACGACTTCTTGAATGACTTCCGTCACCTGGGTGACTTCGAGATCGCCCTGGATATCCGCCAATTTGCCGGTCTTTTCATAATAGGCAATCAGCGGTTGGGTTTGCTCTTGATAGACCTGCAGGCGTTTTTCAACCGCTTCGGGTTTATCGTCGTCGCGCTGATAGAGATCATACAGACTGGGATCTTCAGGTGGGTTGAACTTCAAATTGAAGATCTTGCCCGTTTTGCGGCAGGTTCTGCGCAAAGTCAGGCGGTCCATCAGCAGATCCAGTGGCACATCAATATTCAGCACTGCAGTCAGATCCTGGCCAATTTCAGTCAGAAGTTGATCGAGGGCCTGGGCCTGTGCGAGAGTGCGGGGGAACCCATCCATGATCCAATTTTTGGGGAAATCCGCATGGGTCAAGCGTTCGCGAATCAGGCCAATAATCACCTCATCGGGAACCAGTGCACCTTGGTCCATAAAGGCCTTGGCTTTGAGTCCCATTTCGGTGCCCTCGCGGGCCGCTTGACGCAGAATATCCCCTGTTGAAACGTGGGCTGCTTGATACTGTTCGGCAATGACGTGGGCCTGGGTGCCTTTACCGGCACCAGGGGCGCCAAGGAAAATCAGATGAATACCGTTACTCATGTGGTAAATCCTTCGTACTGTCTTGCTAAGAGATGGGTTTGCAATTGATTAAAGAGGTCAATGGCTACGCCCACCATGATCAGAATCGCGGTACTGCCCACCCGTTCCAGTGTCGTGACACCGGTAATTTCAACCATGAGCATGGGGAAAACCACAATCAAAGCCAAGAAGATTGCGCCACAAAACGTGATCCGTTTCAGGACCATGTCGAGATACTCAGCGGTTGGACGGCCCGGACGGTAGCCCGGAATATAGCTGCCGTAGCGCTTGAGATTATTGGCAATTTCCTGGGGATTGAGCACCAGCGAAGCGTAGAAAAAGGCGAAGAAAAAGATCAGCGAGGTAAAGAAAATGCCGTACCCCGGCTGTTGGGTGAGAAAATCCGTGATGGTTTTCAAGACTTTTGCATTGGGTGCAAACTGTTGAATCGTGGCCGGAAAGAGCAGCACCGAAGAGGCGAAAATGACGGGCATTACGCCACCCTGGGTAATACGGAAAGGTAAATAGGTACCACGGCCACCGTACATCCGGTTACCTACCTGTTTCTTTGCCGACTGCACAGGGATTTTGCGGGCCCCTTCAGAGGCGTAGACAATCAAGACCAGCAGTGCCAAATAAGAGGCCACAAGTGTTCCAACCGCAAACCAGTTTGAGGCTCCTTGATTGACCAATTCAACCGTGTTTTGGATGTATTGGGGAATGGCTGCGACGATCCCGATGAAAATCAAGAGCGAGGCACCGTTGCCAATGCCATATTCGGTCATCATTTCGCCGATCCACATCACCAAAACAGTGCCAGCAACCAGCAAAACCGTGGTGTTGATAATGAACAAAAGCGGCATACTGCCGGTGGCGGGATGGCTGGGAACAGCGCCACTGCGCCAGAGCCAGACTGACATTCCAACGGCTTGAACGGAACCGAGAATAATCGTCAGGACGCGGGTAAACTGAGCGATCTGCCTTCGCCCGGCCTCTCCGCCTTCTTTTTGTAATTCCTCTAGCTTGGGTATGACCGTACCCATCAACTGCATAATAATCGAGGCGTTGATATACGGCAAAATGCCCATGGCCAGAACTGAAAACTTGGCCAGGGCTCCCCCTGCGAAGAGGTCGACAAATTGAAGCAAACTACCCTGGCGGAAGAGATTGGCAATAATATTGGCGTCCAGCCCGCTGACGGGAATCTGAACGCCAAATCTTACCAGGAAAATCATCCCCAGGGTAAAAAAGATCTTAAATTTAAGCCCGGAAGCCTGCCACATTTCCATGAGGACTTCCGGGCGTAAAGCTTGTTCTCGTTTCATACGAGCTGAATGGAACCACCTGCAGCTTCGATCTTTTCCTTGGCAGAAGGAGTGACGTAGCTGGCTGTAATATTCAAGGCAACGGTCAGTTCTCCGTGGCCCAAGACGCGAACACCATCGGCACGGTGATCAATCACGCTTTTCGCGGCCAGAGCAGCGAAATCCACGGTTGAACCGGCTTCAAAGAGCTTGTTGAGGGTGCCCACATTGATGATCGCCCAGTTTGAACGGTAGGGGATCACAAAGTGTTTTTTCTTGGGCAGACGGCGATAAAGGGGCATCTGGCCACCTTCAAAACCGGCTTTTTTCTCGGGGCCTGAGCGCTGGCCTTGACCACGGTGGCCACGGGTAGCGGTTTTACCCATACCCGAACCCATACCACGGCCAACGCGTTTGCGTTTGGCGCGTTTTGTATTGCGAGATAAATCCTGCAGTTTCATGTCAAAAATTCCTTTTTATCAGACTGGGCGGCCGCGGAGTACTTCTTTTGCACTCAAGCCACGGGATTCGGAAATCTGCTCAATGGTGCGGAGTTCTTGCAGAGCCTGAACCGCAGCACGGGCATTGTTCAAGGGGGATTTGGAACCCAAGCACTTGGCTGTGGCATTTTTGATGCCTGCAGCTTCAAGTACAATGCGCACCGCACCACCGGCAATAACACCGGTACCTTGACGGGCCGGTTTAACCAGCACGCTGGCAGAGCCAAAGCGAGATGTTACCGGATGAGGGATCGTTGTGTCGACGATGGGCACATCAATCAGATTTTTACGGGCATCGGACATGCCTTTTTGAATGGCACCTACGACGTCAGCTGATTTGCCAACACCTACACCAACTTTGCCTTCGCCATCACCGACAATGGTGATAACTCGGAAACTAAGGCGTTTTCCGCCTTTGACTACTTTGGTCACACGGCGGACCTGGACGACTTTTTCAGTCCACTGGGAATCGGTTTCGTTTTGTTTTTTGACCACGTTCTAATTTCCTCTCAATTCCTTAGAAACTCAGACCGTTTTCACGGGCAGCATCAGCCAGAGCCGCAACACGGCCATGGTACTTATTGCCACCACGGTCAAAAACGACCTGGGTGATTCCCTGTTCCAAGGCTTTTTTGGCAATCCGGGCACCGATGACTTTGGCACCATCAATATTGCCAAAGTATTCAGCTTCTTTTTTGACTTCGGGCTCAACAGAAGATGCTGCAGCCAAGGTATGGCCTTGCTCATCGTTGATAATCTGAGCGTAAATATGCTGATGGCTGCGGAATACGGCCAGACGGGGACGTTCAGCGGTACCGCTGAGGTTTTTACGGGAACGAACGTGCCGGCGCTTGCGCTCAGCACGACGTGTTTCAATACTCATTTTTTATGGCCTCCGACTACTTCTTACCTGATTTGCCGGCTTTTCTGCGGACGACTTCGCCCACATACCGGATCCCTTTGCCTTTGTAAGGCTCGGGTTTGCGCACAGCGCGGATTTTGGCAGCGACGTTACCGACCTCGCCCTTATCAATGCCTTTGACATGGATACGGGTGGGGCCTTCTGTTTCGAGGACGATGCCGGGAGGCGCTTCAATCTCCACAGGGTGGGAATAGCCTACGTTCAAAACCAGGCTGGTTCCTTTGAGAGCGGCTTTATAACCGACCCCAATCATTTCGAGGGATTTGGAGAAGCCGTTGTTCACGCCTTCTACCATATTGGCCAGCAGAGAACGATAGAGACCATGCAGTGCACGGGCCTGTTTGCTGTCATTTTTGCGGCTTACGTGCAAGACACCATCGAGAACTTCGATCGAGACTTCATCACGGATATCCTGAGACAGTTCGCCTTTGGGGCCTTTGACTTTGACGGTATTGCCACTGACTTCAACGGTGGCTTTGGCCAGTGTAATGGGTTTTTTACCAATTCGAGACATTGCTTTTACCTACCATACATAACACAGTAATTCGCCGCCGACTTTGAGACGACGGGCCTGGTGACCGGTAAGAATGCCACGGGAGGTAGAGACCACAGCCACGCCCATTCCGCCCATCACGCGCGGTACTTCTTGGGTTCCAACATACACGCGGCGACCGGGGGTGCTGACGCGTTTGAGGCCCTGAATGACGGAGCGGCCATCGTGGTACTTGAGAACCAATTTGATTTTCTTGAATTTGTCATCACTGACTTCAAAGAAATCGGTAATATAGCCGTTTTCTTTTAAAACCCGTGACACTTCTTTTTTAATTTTGGAATGCGGTACTTCCACGGAGTCTTTGCGCAGCATCAGGGCATTGCGGACCCGGGTAAGCATATCACTGATAGGATCTGTAACCATACTATTTCTCCTCTTACCAACTGGACTTCTTCACACCGGGCAATACACCCTTGTGAGCATTTTCGCGCAAGCAAATGCGGCAGAGGCCAAAATAGCGATAATAGGCTTTGGGGCGGCCACAGCTCCGGCAACGGTTGTGTTGACGGACTTTGTATTTTGCGGGGCGCTTGGATTTTTCAATCATTGATGTTTTTGCCATAATTGTCTCCTACTTCCGAAACGGCATTCCAAAATGTTTGAGCAGAGCGTGAGCTTCTTGGTCGTTTTTGGCGGAGGTTACGAAGGTGATGTTCATACCGCGCACTTTGTCGACCTTGTCGTAGCTGATTTCGGGGAAGATCAGCTGTTCTTTAAGACCAATGGTGTAATTGCCACGTTGATCGAACGCTTTGTTGGAAACTCCGCGAAAGTCACGAATCCGGGGCAGAGCCAGGGAGACGAGGCGATCCAGGAATTCATACATGCGATCACCACGCAGGGTGACTTTCAAACCGATGGGCATGCCCTGGCGCAGTTTGAAGTTGGCAATGGATTTCTTTGCTTTGACCACAATCGGTTTTTGACCGGTGATAGTGGCCAAATCTGTCTGGGCAAATTCCAGGGCTTTGTGATTGAGAATATATTCACCCAAACCGATACTGACCACGATTTTGTCAAGTTTGGGCACGTCCATAACGTTGGCGTACTGAAACTCGTCTTTGAGCTTGGGAACCACTTGCTCGCGGTAGAACTGCTTAAGTCTTGGTTTTGCTTCTGCAACCATACTTAGCTACTCCTTCAAGATATTTTAAATTAATTAATTGTCGAGCGTTTCGCCCGATTTTTGAGAGACACGGACTTTTTGTCCGTTTTCCAGAGTTTTGCTACCGGTCCGCACGCCTTTTTTCAGGCTTGCATCATAGAGCATTACGCGGGAGCGTTGAATTGGGGCTTCTTTTCTAACGAGAGAACCCTTTTGGCCTTGCATAGTGGGCTTTTGGTGACGGGTCACCATGCCAACACCTTCTACAACAACACGGTCGGTTTTGGGCAGAACGCGCAGAACCTTACCTACCTTACCACGATCTGCATCGCGACCGGAAATAACAACCACCTGATCGCCTTTTTTAATCGTCAGACGACGGTACTCTTTATCAGTTTTATTGGATGCCATATTTAAAGAACCTCCGGGGCAAGTGAGACAATTTTCATATAGTTCTTTTCCCGAAGTTCACGGGCCACAGGGCCAAAAACACGGGTACCAATCGGATTGCCATCATTGTTGACAATCACGGCGGCATTTTCATCAAAGCGAATCCGCGAACCATCTTTGCGGTGGATCTGGTGCTTGGTACGCACGATGACGGCTTTGACAACCTGACTTTTTTTGACAGGCATATTGGGGGTGGCTTCTTTGACGACGGCGACAATCGTGTCACCCACATGAGCGTAACGACGGCCAGAGCTGCCGAGCACGGTGATGCAGAGCAGTTCTTTTGCGCCGGTGTTGTCAGCCACAGCGAGACGACTTTCTTGCTGAATCATAACTAACTCCTTATTAATCCAATCCGGACTCAACAACTTCCAAAAGACGGAAGTGTTTGTCACGGCTCATGGGGCGGCACTCCACAATGCGGACCAAATCACCAGCTTTGGAGAGCTCTTGTTCATCATGGAACTTGTAGCGCTTTCTGCGGGACTGTACCTTTTTGTAGATCGGGTGTGTGGGGAAACGTTCGATTTCAGCCACACGGGTTTTTTGCATTTTGTCACTGACGACCTTGCCGGTCAGTACACGTTTAGGCATTGACTTCTTCTCCTTCCAATTCACGTTCCCGCAACAGGGTGTTGATACGGGCAACTTTTTGCCGTAACAGACGCAGACGGGCGGTGTTGGAAAGCTGACGTGTCGCCATCCACTGGAACTTCAGATTAAAAAGTTCCTGTTTGGCTTCCTGACGCTCATCCAGCAATTCCTGCTGGGAAAGTTCGCGCAAACGACTGATTTCTTGCTTAGACATCTTATTCTTCGCCTCCTTCCGCGGTTTCAGTGGCAGCTGCTTCTTGTTCAGCGCGACTGACAAAGCGGGTCTTGATTGGCAATTTGGCACTGGCCAAACGCATAGCCTTGCGGGCTACTTCTTCGGGAACCCCAGCGAGTTCAAATAAAACACGACCGGGTTTGACAACGGCTACCCAATACTCAGGTGAACCTTTACCGCTACCCATGCGGGTTTCGGCGGGTTTTGCTGTGATTGGCTTGTCGGGGAAAACACGGATATGCACTTTCCCACCACGACGGACAGAACGGGTCATGGCGCGACGGGCAGCCTCAATTTGGCGGGCGGTAATCCAGGCAGGCTCCAGACCTTGCAGTCCGAATTCGCCAAAGGCGACAGTCGTACCACGGGTTTCCTTGCCCTTCATGCGGCCCCGCATCTGCTTTCTGTACTTAGTACGTTTAGGCATTAGCATTGGAGGGGACCTCTTTTTTCGACTCTTTTTCTCTCAGCTTTTCGCCGTTGTAGACCCAAACTTTGATACCGATAATGCCGAAAACGGTCTTGGCTTCGAAGAAACCATAATCGATATCTGCACGCAGGGTGTGCAACGGAATCCGGCCTTCGCGCAGCCATTCGGTACGGGCAATATCTGCACCGCCGAGACGGCCAGCGATCATGATTTTGATGCCTTGGGCACCTGAATTCATGGCGCGGGTCATGGACTGCTTCATCACGCGGCGAAACGCCACGCGTTTTTCGAGCTGTTGAGCGGCCGCTTCAGCGATCAGCTGGGCGTTGGTTTCAACAGACTTCACTTCTTGCACGTTCATCTGAACTTTTTTGTTCAGTTCCTGGAAGAGTTTCTGACGCAGTTCTTCGATGTTTTTGCCACCGCGACCGACAACCATGCCGGGCTTAGCAGTCTGAATGGTGACTTCAACTTGGTTTGATTTACGCTCAACTTCAATATCAGCGATGCCTGCGGCAGACAGCTGTTTTTTGACGATGTCACGAATACGGCGATCTTCTTGGATCAGATCGGGATAGTTCTTGGGGGAAAACCAACGGCTTTTCCAATTTTTGGTAATGCCCAACCGAAATCCGATTGGGTGTACTTTCTGGCCCATATTGTCTCCTTACTTCTTCTTCGGCCCAACGGCGATGGTGACGTGGCTGGAGCGTTTTTTGATCTGGTAAGCACGGCCCTGGGCACGGGGTTGAACCCGGCGCAGCGTACGGCCACCATCTACAAATGCTTCGACCACATAGAGCTCTTCCACATCCAACATATTGTTGTTTTCTGCGTTTGAAAGCGCAGAGTGGAGAACCTTTTCGATGATACGGGCGGCTTTGTGGGGCATGAACTTGAGGTGGTCCAATGCATCTAAGCCATTCATTCCCCGGACCAGATTCATCACCCGTCTCAGCTTGAAGGGTGACATGCTGACATTCTTGGCTATAGCCTTGACTTTTACTGGGTTACTCACGGTATGTTCCTCATTCTATCGGCGTGATACGGTTTTTTCACCGGCGTGGCCACGGAACATACGGGTGGGAACGAACTCACCCAGGCGATAGTCGACCATGTTCTCAGTCACAAAGATGGGCACATGTTTGCGGCCGTTGTAGACGGCAATAGTGTGTCCGATCATATCCGGTGTAATGGTGGATGCGCGGGACCAGGTTTTAATTACGCGCTTCTCGTTTTTATCATTCATGCGCTCAATTTTCTTGAGCAGCTTTTCTTGAATAAAAGGTCCCTTTTTTACAGAACGGCTCATTCGTCGCTGTCTCCTTTATCGTGCATTGCGGCTGACGCGCTTCTGAGTAATGAAGCGATCGCTCGGTTTTTTCTTGCGGGTACGGAAACCCATTGCAGGCTGACCCCAAGGAGTCTGTGCCTTGCCCCCAACGGGAGCTTTGCCTTCACCACCACCATGGGGGTGATCGCAGGGGTTCATTACCACGCCGCGGTTATGAGGCCGACGGCCCATGTGACGTTTGCGACCGGCTTTACCTATCGAAACGTTTTTGAAATCCGCATTGCCCAGAGCACCAATGGTAGCCCGGCAATTTCTGGAAACCATACGCACTTCACCAGAAGGCAGCTTGATTTGAACGTATTCACCGTCCTTGGCCACGAGCTGAGCAGATGTGCCGGCCGCACGGGCCAACTGTCCGCCCCGACCGGGCTGGAGTTCCACGTTATGAATCACTGTACCCAGAGGAATATCTTTCAGCTGCATGGCGTGACCGGGTTTAATATCGGCCCCTTCACCAGCTAAAATTTCATCACCGACTTGCAGACCCTGGGGGGCCAAGATATAGCGCTTTTCACCATCTGCATAGTGAAGCAGAGCAATATTGGCCGTGCGGTTGGGATCGTATTCGATCGTTGCCACTTTGGCCGGTACACTCTCTTTGTTGCGCTTAAAATCAATCAAACGGTAGTGACGTTTGTGGCCGCCTCCCCGGAAACGGGATGTAATCCGTCCGGTATTGTTGCGACCACCTGTTTTCTTCAGGGGTGCCAGCAGTGATTTTTCGGGCGTAGAGGTAGTGATTTCCTCATATGTAAGCCGACTCATATTGCGCTGGCCGGCGGTTGTTGGTTTTAAAACTCGAATACCCATAGTGTTTCACCACTTTCTTAAATAGCGAGATCAATTTTGTGACCGGCTTTGAGGGTCACAATTGCTTTTTTGCGGAGTTTCCGCTTGCGTGCACGGCTCCCGAAGGCCCGTTGCTCCGGCTTCACATTGAGGGTGCGTACCTTATCAACTTCCACTTTAAAAATGGTTGCGACGGCTTTGGCAATCTCAACTTTATTTGCTTTTGTATCCACTTCAAAGACGTACTGATTGTCTGCACCCAAAAGGGTGGATTTTTCAGTGATCAGGGGATACTTCACAATTGTATAAGGATCCATTATACAAACCTTCCTTCGAGTAATGACAGTGAGCCTTCAGCAATCACGAGGGCTTGATGATCGAGTACATCGACCACACCTACGTTTTTGGGGCTCACCACAGACACCTGACGGAGGTTGCGGGTCACACGGTGGAGGGCTTCATTGTAATCAGCTACCACCAAAACTTTCTGATTAGCCAGACCCATTTTGCCGAGCAGAGCGATGAATTCGGCGGTTTTGTTCAGATTCAAAAGCGAATCAGAGACAACCACTACCTGTTCACGCTGGGCGGACAGGGCAGAACTCAATGCACGGGCCGCCATTTTGCGGTTCAGGCTGGTTGCAAAGCTGCGGGGTTTAGGACCAAAAGATACACCGCCCCCACGCCAAATTGACGAGGTACGGCTGCCAGCGCGTGCGCGGCCTGTGCCTTTTTGTTTCCAGGGCTTTCTGCCGCCGCCGGCAACTTCCATACGGGTTTTGGTGCAGGCAGTGCCTACACGGGCATTGTTCAACTGGCGGACAGCAGCCATGTGCATCAAATCGGTATTGGGCTCAGCGCCCCAGAGCAGATCTGTGGCTTCAATGCTGCCAAATCCTTGACCATCATACTTTTTAAGTGCTGACATCAGGGCTGTCCTCCTAATTTAACGGGTACAATTTTAACCTGGGCTCCGGTCGAACCGGGGATCGAACCTTTGACCAGCAACAGATTGCGTTCGGCGTCTACTTTGACGATTTCAATATGTTTAACAGTCGTGACCTTATTGGGTTTGCGACCAGACATTTTGACACCTTTGTAAACACGGCCAGGGGTGGTACCGGCACCAATCGAACCGGGGATGCGGTGCGATTTAGAACCGTGACTCATCGGACCACGACCGAAGTGGTGGCGTTTGGTGGCACCCATAAAGCCCTTGCCAATCTGGCGGCCTTGAACGTTGACGGATTGACCGGCTTCAAACTGACCAACGGTCAGCTCGCTGCCAACTTCAAAACCTTCAATGCTTTGGAGGCGGAATTCAACCAGGCGTCGAGTTGTATGGACACCCGCTTTTTTAAAATGACCTTGCTGTGGTTTGCTCACACGGTGCTTCGGAACAGGCGAAAATCCGACTTGCAAAGCCGAATACCCATCGGTATCCGGCTTTTTGATCTGGACGATCGGACAGGGGCCGGCTTGGATAACCGTAACCGGCACACTGTTTCCCGTTTCATCGAAGACATGTGTCATCCCCAGTTTGGTACCTATAAGTCCTACAGTAGAACTCATCGGGGTTATGTCTCCTTACTTTCTTCTTTTGCAACTGTAGTCTGGACTACAGCTTTACTTCAATATCGACGCCAGCAGGCAGGTCCATGTGCATCAGCGCATCAACCGTCTTCGTGGAGGGTTCCAGAATATCCAGCAAGCGCTTGTGGGTGCGAATCTCGAAATGTTCCCGAGATTTTTTATCCACGTGTGGAGAACGAAGCACACAAAAAATGTGCTTGCGAATCGGCAGCGGGACCGGACCTACCACCTTGGCGTCGGTACGGCGAGCTGTGTCCACAATGCGACGAGCGGACTCATCCAGCAAACGATGATCGTAGGACTTTAACCTAATTCTGATTTTTTGACCAGCCATACTAACAATCCTTATTCTTCTTCTTTAATGTCTTCCAGGATTTTGCTTACGACGCCTGAACCGACCGTACGGCCACCTTCACGAATCGCGAAACGCATCCCTTCTTCGATAGCGACCGGCTTCTGCAGGACAACTACCATTCCGATATTGTCGCCAGGCATGACCATCTCTACGCCTTCGGGGAGTTTGCACTCGCCGGTTACGTCGGTGGTACGGACATAGAACTGAGGACGATAGCCAGGGAAGAAGGGGGTGTGACGGCCACCTTCCTCTTTCTTCAAGACGTAAACCTGTGCATTGAAGTGATTGTGGGGCTTGATTGAACCGGGTTTAGCAACAACCTGGCCGCGCTCCACGTCATCTTTGCTGATACCGCGCATCAGGATACCCACGTTGTCACCAGCCAGACCTTCGTCCAGGGTTTTGCGGAACATTTCCACACCGGTTACAACTGTTTTACGGGTATCGCCGAGACCGACGATTTCAACTTCTTCACCGACTTTGCAGCGACCGCGTTCAATACGGCCAGTTGCTACGGTACCACGACCAGTGATGGTGAAGACATCTTCCACTGCCATCAGCAGGGGTTTGTCGACGTCACGGGCGGGATCGGGAATGTAAGAGTCAACGGCGTCCATCAGGGCCCAGACTTTGTCGACCCATTCGTTTTCACCGCGTTGGGTTTTGGGGTTGCCAGTCATGGCTTCCATGGCTTTAAAGCCAGAACCAGCTACGATGGGGATATCATCGCCGGGGAAGTCATATTCGGTCAACAGTTCGCGCAGTTCCATTTCAACCAACTCGATCAGCTCAGGGTCATCTACCTGGTCGATCTTGTTGAGGAAGCAAACCATGCTGGGAACGCCTACCTGGCGGGCCAAGAGGATATGTTCGCGGGTCTGGGGCATGGGGCCGTCAGCTGCAGACACAACCAAGATAGCGCCGTCCATCTGAGCTGCACCAGTAATCATGTTCTTGATGTAGTCAGCGTGGCCAGGGCAGTCCACGTGAGCATAGTGCCGTTTTGTGGTTTCATATTCCACGTGGCTGGTATTAATGGTAATACCACGGGCTTTTTCTTCGGGGGCATTGTCAATTTGGTCGTAGCCACGAGCCAGACCACCACCGGCTGCTGCCAATGTCATGGTAATAGCTGCAGTCAGGGTTGTTTTACCGTGGTCAACGTGGCCAATTGTGCCGATATTGACGTGCGGTTTATTTCGTTCAAATTTTTCTCTCGCCATACTGAATCTCCTAGGTCACAATATAATTTTGATTGGGTTAACTTATATTTAACTTGGCCTAAGATCAATTTTAATCAATCTTAGGCCAAGTGTCTATAGCATATCTATGCCTTTGCTTTAGCAGCGCCAGATTGATACACTACGGCTTCGGCCACGTTCTTAGGTACTTCGGCATAGTGTGAGAACTCCATACTGAAGGTCCCACGGCCTTGTGTCATGGACCGTACATCGGTTGCGTAGCCGAACATTTCGGCCAAGGGAACAGATGCATGAATTTTCTGGAGGCCACCATCTTCGGCTTCCATGCTCTTGAGTTCGCCACGACGACGGCCTTGAAGGTCGCCCATGACGTCACCCATATTATTTTCGGGCACAATAACTTCGAGGCTCATGCGGGGTTCCAACAGATAGGGGTTGGCTTTGCGCATAGATTCTTTGAAGCCCATTGAACCAGCGATCCGGAAGGCCATATCAGAAGAGTCAACTTCGTGATAAGAACCATCGTACAGGGTCACTTTGATGCCAATTGCAGGGAAACCAGCAACGACGCCTGAGGTCATGGCATCACGCATGCCACCTTCAACGGCAGGAATGTATTCTTTGGGAATAACACCCCCGACGACTTCGCTGACGAAGATAAATGACTCATCTGAATCAGCGGGAAGGGGTTCCATACGAACACGGATATGTGCATATTGACCGCGACCGCCGGATTGTTTGATAAACTTGGTCTCGTTTTCAATCTTGTTGCGAATGGTTTCGCGGTAAGAAATCTGAGGTTTACCAACATTACAGCCGACGTTGAATTCGCGAACCAGACGGTCAGCGATAATCTCGAGGTGCAATTCACCCATGCCGGAAATAATCGTTTCGCCGGTCTCATGGTCCACTTTCACGCGGAAAGTGGGATCTTCTTCAGCCAGACGGCCCAGAGCTGCAGAGAGCTTGTCGCGGTCGGCTTGGGTCTTGGGCTCAACGGCCACAGAAACCACAGGTTCGGGGAAGACCATGCTCTCCAGAATCACGGGCTTGTCTTCCGTACAGAGGGTGTCACCGGTGGTGGTGTTGCGCAGACCGATGGCAGCTGCCAAATCGCCTGCATACACGGCATCGATTTCGAGACGCTGATCGGCACGCATCTGAACCAGACGGGAGATACGCTCTTTACTGCCTTTGGTGGAGTTGTAGACATAGCTGCCTTTTTCCAGAGTGCCAGAATAGCAACGGATAAAGGTCAGTTTGCCAATAAAGGGATCAGTGATGATCTTAAAGGCCAAGGCAGAGAAGGGCTCGTCATCTTTGGGATAGAGCAAAACTTCTTCGTCTTCTTTGGACATGTCTTTGACGGGAGCGACATCGCTGGGAGAAGGCAGATAATCCAGAACCGCATCCAGCAGGAGCTGAACCCCTTTGTTTTTAAAAGCGGTGCCACAGAAAACGGGGGTCATCTTGGTGGCAATGACAGATTTGCGGATTGCGGCTTTGAGTTCATCAATGCCGATGGCTTCACCTTCGAGGTATTTGTTGATCAGCTCGTCATCCATTTCGGAGGCTGCTTCGATCAACTCTTCGCGGTATTTTTCCACATCTTTGAGCATATCATCGGGAATGGGAATCTCACGGATATCTTCACCGAGGTCATCAAAATAACCGTAGGCTTTTTCGGTGATCAAATCGATGATGCCAAAGAACTCTTCGTTTTGGAAGATGGGCAATTGGGCGGGAATCGCACGGTCATTCAAGCGCTCACGCACTTTTTCGAAGGCACGAACGAAGTTGGCGCCTGGACGATCCATTTTGTTGACGAAGGCAATACGGGGAACTTTGTAACGGTTGGCTTGGCGCCAGACGGTTTCAGACTGGGGCTGTACACCGGCCACTGCGCAAATGACGCCGACCATGCCATCAAGTACGCGCAAAGAGCGCTCTACTTCAACGGTGAAGTCCACGTGACCAGGGGTATCAATGATATTGATCCGGTGGTTTTTCCATTCGGAGGTAATGGCAGCTGAGGTGATGGTGATCCCACGTTCGCGCTCTTGTACCATGTAGTCGGTCACGGCGGTGCCGTCGTGTACTTCACCGATCTTGTGAACCATGCCGGTGTAGTACAGAATGCGCTCTGTCGTGGTGGTTTTACCGGCATCAATATGGGCAACAATGCCAATATTGCGGACGGTTTCAATTTTTACTTTCCTAGACATAATCTGTATCCTTTAATAGCGGTAATGCGCGAAAGCCCGATTGGCATCGGCCATTTTGTGTGTGTCTTCGCGCTTCTTGACACTGGCGCCGGTATTGTTATAGGCATCCGTGAGTTCAGACGACAGCTGCTCAATCATGGATTTGCCATTGCGGGCGCGGGCGTGTTTGATGACCCAGCGCAGCGCCAGAGCGATACCGCGCTCGTCGGTTACTTCAACAGGAACCTGATAAGTAGCGCCACCGACACGGCGGGGTTTCACTTCGATCACTGGACGCACGTTTTTAAGTGCCTGTTCGAAGATTTCAATGCCAGGTTTTTTCAGTTTTTCTTCAGCACGACCGAGGGCTTTATAAACAATGTTTTCAGCCACGGTCTTCTTGCCGCGCATCATCATGCAATTGACAAATTTAGAAAGAATTTCACTGCGGTATACGGCATCGGGTGCTGGAATCCGCTTTTTGATTTTCGCTCTTCTGGGCATAGGATCACCTTTTCACTACTTTTTCTTCGCTACTGTTTTGGATTTCTTAGGCGGTTTAGCGCCATATTTGGAGCGTCCTTGGGCTCTGTTGACGGCACCACCTGTATCCAGGGTGCCGCGAACCACGTGGTAACGCACACCGGGCAAGTCTTTGACACGGCCGCCGCGGATCAGCACAACAGAGTGCTCCTGCAGGTTGTGGCCAATACCAGGAATATAAGCGGTTACTTCAATTTTGCTGGTCAGACGAACACGGGCCACTTTGCGCAGGGCGGAGTTCGGTTTTTTCGGTGTCATGGTAAAAACACGGGTACAAACCCCTCTGCGCTGAGGGCATTGTTTCAAAGCGGGTGACTTGGATTTATAAGTCACGGCTTTTCTAGGTTTCCGGATTAACTGATTGATCGTAGGCAAGAGAATCCCTCCTCAACTGGTTTACAAGCTTTAAATTCAGGATAAATCGGAATAATGAAAATGGTATTTCAGGAAACAAAGTATAGCAATAGATTGGGGCGATGTCTACCATATTCAGCGGCTTTGCGGGAAAAATCTGAGCCAGATGAGAGTCAGATGTGAGTTACATCTCAGACCAAGCGGTCAAAAAGCACCCCATTTTTACCGGAGTCATTCCAAGAAGTCCCCAAGACTTCCTAATTTATAGGAAAACGACGGCCTTGACAAGGGTTTAGAAAAATAAATCCAGTTTTGAACGGGATCGGGATCTGACTACCTGAGTTTGTATTTTAGGCCCGTATCCTCGAGTTTTTGGCGTAGATCGGCCAAACGCTCTTGGATCTCCGCTGCGGGCAGGGCATTTTCGCCCTCCAGATTGGCCAGTACATAGTCAAGTTTGGCCAATAGAGCGTCACTTTTTTGGTTTTCGAGTAAGAGGCTGTTGCGGAAATGTTCCAGTAAACGGTTGATCTCTTCAGCCAATTCCTGCAGCTCGTCATCCGTGCGCAAAAAGACACGCAAGCTCAGATCTTTTTCGTCGATGATCTGGCGAAAACTGCGCTCGATCTTGAAGATCGGCCCGGCGATTTTATGGGTAAAGAGAATGCTGATACCCGCTACGAGCACGACAAATGAGAGGGCCAAGAGCAAATAGAGCAAAGGAAAAACCGGTGAGTCATTTTTGAGCATCGGAGCCAATAGCGCCAGAATGACTCCCAAATTGAGGCCCACCCCAATGGCCAGTACAAACATAAAGGCATATTTGGTTTGTAAATCCGGTTTGACAAAATACTGGGTGCGGCGGTAGCTGCGTTCTGCCATCTCTGTTTTCCCTTATTGTCTTTGTTTAGCTATTGCTCAGTTAGCCATTGCTCATGGTGAAAATTTTACCGCTCTTTTTGTGAAAAGAGCCGTCTTTGGCATAGCCAAAAATATAATATTTATCGCCCCCAGCCAAAGGTTGATAAGTGACCATACCCGCTGGGCCGGTGGGGCCAACATAGTCAATCGCCCATTTGCCGCTTTCCACTTCGCCACTGGCTTGGCTATAGGGGTTGGTCATGGCTTTGTTGTATTTTTCTTGGGTGGCTTCGTAGCCCAATGTACGCAGATCTTCAGGATAGAGCTTGTGATCTACTTTGTAGGTTTCAAGCATAATTCGCAGTGTACGTGCGTTACTTTCGATTTGGGAGTCGTTGGCCCGATCTTTATTGGCAATAAAATTGGGCACAGCAATCATGACCAGAACAGAGATAATAACGCACACCGTCAGGATTTCATAGATCGTCATCCCCTGTTGGTGGGCTCGTTTAAAACCTGCTTTAATGGCTTGCTTCTGCATGGCTCCACAGCTCTTCCAGATTGTAAAAACGGCGTTCCTCTTCTTGCATGATATGTACCACGAGAAAGCCCAGATCGATCAAGATCCAGGTGCCGTCACCTTGGCCTTCCAGGCTGTAAACCTGTAAATCTTTCTCTTTGGCATATTGGTGCACGGTTCCCACCAATGCTTGGCCGTGGGGACGTGAGTTGGCGCCACCCACCACAAAATAATCGGCAACGGTGGAGCGTTGGCGCAGATCTAAACTGGCCAGATCAATCGCTTTTTTCTCTTCAAGTAATTCAACAAGCGCCTCAAGATGGGATGATACATCAGCATCACTCAAAAGGGCTTTGGATTTGGTTTTGTTATTATACATATCTATTTCGCGTTATTTCAGAAGTCTCCGGCAATTATAACACAGGCCTATTTCCGCGAACGGCCTCGAAAAATTCCATCACGGCTTTTTCTGCCTGCTGGTTCCAGGCTTGGACAGGCAAACCGTGGAACACACGTAAATCGCGGTAGAGGCTGACAGCAGCCCTCAGTGCCTCGGCTTGTGCCTCACGATCATGAGCCGCCAAGGTCTGTAAAAGTCGGGCCAAGGCTTCGGGCGGCAAGTCTGTTTCCACCCGCCGGACCCGCCGGGGGGGATGTCCATATTGCATCAGCAAGAGCGGACCCAGCACCTGATTGCGCAAGTAACCCAAATGATCCGCCAGCTCAAGCAGTTCTCCCCGGCCCAGTTTGAGGGCACCATGATGGACCCAAACCCAAAAACGCGCTTCGATCCAGGCCAGATCTGGGCGTGGATAGGCACCGGATGTCTCACTCAAGAGTTGAGATACCTGTGAATTCCGCTCCCAGAGCAATTCGGGATCTTCGACCCGCTGCACATAATCGGGCAAAGCGATCCATTTTAAACCCACCTGCATCAAGGGGTCCCCATACAGGCAGATCAACAGGCGTTCATCGCCCAGGTGTTGACCGCTAAAACTCTCAAGCAGGTCTCCCAATTTAGCTGCCAGTGACACACGTGTGCCCAGCAGTGCAGGCAGGCTCTGGGGCTCACAGAACAGAATCAGGTCCAGATCGGACCACTGATCGAGGCGCTTTTCAGACCAGGAGCCCCCCGCAGCCAGACCCAGATACCGTGGATCTGGCTGGATCTGGGTGAGCAATTTTTGGATCAAGGTCTGATGGTGTGGAAATTGAGACATCTCTTTATCATAACAAAGGCCCGATCTGGCGATCTCAGATCGGGCCTTGCTGTCTTTCAAGCTCAGGGAGTGGCGGTGGCCAATTCTTTGGCGGCCGGCATATCTTCTAAGCTACCCAGATCAAAGATTGTGGGAGCGAACTCGCCATCTTCGTAGAGGGTGTCGGCCAGACGTCCGAGGTAATGGTCGTGGTTGAGATCAAATTGATCCATGTTCTTTTCGATCCGCTCAAAGGCCATGCGGCAGTAAGAACGGGTCATGTAGATCTCGGTTTTGGCCTCTTCTTTGCTCTTGCCAGCTTCAAGCAACGCCGTGGTGCGCGACAGCATTGCGGACATCACGTAGAGATCCATGACGGCTTCGGCAATGCGCTTTTGGTGCAATTGCAGCAGGATCACGTCTTTTTTGTAGACCCGCAGCAATTGCATGGCGTAGGCGCTCAGTTTGTCGACACCTTTGCAAAAGAGGTTGACTTCTTTGCTGAAGATCGGGTGGGCCTTGGTCATTTTGGCAGGGGTAAAGGTTTTTTGGGCATAGCCGCGCAGACCGGCTTTTTTCAGGAATTTGCCCAGGGTTTTGAGGCCTTCGAGGGCGATCATGGCACGGGAGATTTCGCTGGTGCCTTCAATAATCAAACCGAGACGGGCATCGCGCATAAAGCGTTCGATCGGCAATTCGCGCATATAGCCCATGCCGCCGTGGATCTGCATCGCTTCGTCGCAGATTTTCCAGAGCGCTTCGGTGCTGAAGACCTTGGCGACTGCAGCTTCGATCGAATAATCGGTCACACCACGATCGACGATCCCGGCCGTCATATAACCCAGGCACTGCATGCCATAGGCCAGCATCGACATATTGGCGATCTTCTCTTTGATAATGTCGAATTGGCCAATCTCTTTGCCAAATTGTTTGCGCTCATTGGCGTATTTGATGCTCATATCGATCAGCATTTTGGCCACGCCAAAAGAGGCGGTGGAGGTGCTGAGACGGCCATTGTTGAGAATTTCCATGGCAACTTTAAAGCCTTTGCCAGGTTCACCAATCACATTTTCGACGGGCACTTTGACATCTTCGAAGAAGACCATGGTGGTGGAAGAACCTTTCCAGCCCATTTTCTGCTCTTCGGGGCCACTGCTCACACCGCCAAGATCGCGGGTGACAATAAAGGCCGTGATTTTGTCCTGTTTGACGCCCTGTTCTTCAATGCTGGTTTGGGCAAAGACGGTGTAAAAATCGGCAAAACCACCGTTGGTGATAAATTGTTTTTCGCCGTTGAGGATATAGTGGCTGCCATCTTCGCTCAAGACGGCGCGGGTGCGGATGCTGGCGGCATCTGAGCCGGAATTGGGCTCGGTCAAACAGAAAGCGGCAATCATTTCACCACTGGCCAATTTGGAGAGATATTTCTTTTTCTGGACATCGTTGCCACTCAAGAGCAGGCCTTTCATGCCAATGCTCTGGTGGCCCCCAACGGTAGCTGCCACGGCGCTGCCAAGCACAGCCAGGTCTTCGAGCACGCGCGCGTAACCAGAGACACTCAGGCCAATGCCATCATACTGTTCGGGGATGATCAGACCAAAGAGACCCAGTTCTTTCATTTCTTCCAGCAGCTCAGGCGGCAGTTTTTCGTCTTTGTCGATTTTGTCTTGGTTAACTTTTTTGCCAAAGGCCTTGATGCTGGCGGAAATCATCTCAATGGTTTCCTGCTCTTCGGCTTTCATGCGGGGGAAGGGAAAAATAACTTCTTCAATCACATCGCCGAGGAAGAGGTTGCGGAGAAATCCAGTTTTTTCAGACATGGTATTACCTTTCAAATCGCGAGTTCGTTTGCAAGTAGCTGTGTGACAAGCGCAAAAAAGGGATTGAAGATCTTTGTACACACCGCGTCAATTATAAGCATAGCCAAGGATCCGCCCATTCGTCAAGAAAGAATCCTCAATCTATTTTGGGCCTTGTCTGGGAGGCCTACAGTTGTGATCGGGTCAATTTTTGTGGTTCACTGAAAAAAAATCAATTTGAGGATCAATCTGATGCGGAAAAATACCCGGTTTCAGCCCTTGGCCCCGACCCTGCAACTGCTTCGTTCCACTTTTCTCACAGGAGTTTTAATCATGACCTTGTCCCCATTTCCCGCCCAGGCTGCACAAACGCAGCCTCCGCAGGCCCCTCTTCAGCCCAAAACCCTCAGCTTACACGGTGATAACCGCGAAGATCCCTATTTCTGGCTGCGCAATTACCCCGAAGACCCCCGTGTTTTAAATTACCTGCAGGCCGAAAATAGCTATACCGAGGCCCAGATGGCAGATACCCGGCCTTTGCAAAAGGCCCTTTATCAAGAAATGGTGGGCCGCATGGTTGAAAAAGATCAGAGCGTGCCACGCAAAAAGGGCGATTATTTTTATTATTCGCGCATTGATGCCGGTCAGAATTACCCGGTCTATTGCCGCCGCAAAGGCAGTATGAATGGTCCTGAAGAGGTTTTGCTCGATCTCAATACCGAGGCCAAAGGCCAGGATTTTATGGCCCTGGGTATTTATGAGGTGAGCCCCGATCAGCGCTATTTGGCCTATTCACTCGATACCACGGGAGCAGAGGCCTTTACCCTGATGGTCAAAGATTTGCAGACAGGGCAATTGCTGGCTGAACGCATTCCCAATACCTATTACACCGTCGAGTGGGCCGCTGACAGCCAAACCCTCTTTTATAACGTGATCGACGCCGCCAATCGGCCTTATCGCCTATTCCGCCACCGCCTGGGCACAGAGGCCGCCAAAGACACTTTGGTCTTTGAAGAGCCCGATGAACGCTATAACGTGAATATTGGCAAAACCGCCAGTGGCAAATATTTAATCCTCCAGATCGAGAGTCTGACCACAACTGAATGCCGCTATATCCCTGCGAATCAGCCCGACAGCACCCCCGTGATGATTCAGCCCCGGATCGAAGGCCTGGAATACCATGTAGAGGACAGCGGCCCGCGTTTTCTGATTCACAGCAATGATGGCTCGCTCAATTTCAGCCTGAAACAGGCCCCGATTGCCAATCCTGCTCGCAGCCAATGGAAAGATTTTGTGCCCGAACAAAAGGGGGCCAAGCTGGAATCGGTCAAGGTCTTTGACAGTTGGGCCGCGCTGATTTACCGTACAGACGCGCGCCAAGAGGTGCGGGTCAAACACCTGCTGACCGACAAACAGATTACCCTGCGCTTTCCTGAAAACCATTTCTCGCTTTGGCCCGCTGCTGAACAGGACCACGATAGCAATCTGCTGCGTGTCGGCTATTCCTCGATGTTGACCCCCCCTTCGGTCTTTGACATCGAACTGAATACCCAGGAATTGGCCCTGAAAAAACAATCCCCGGTGCCTGGGTATGATGCGGGCCGCTATGTGACTGAGCGGATCTACGCCACAGCCCCCGACGGCGTGCGTGTGCCGGTTTCGCTGATCTACAAACGGGGTCTCAAAAAGACGGGACAAAACCCAACCCTGCTCTACAGCTATGGGGCCTATGGCTCCAGCACCGACACAGATTTTGACGCCAACCGAATTGCCTTGCTCGAACGCGGCTTTGTCTACGCCCTGGCCCATATTCGCGGCGGTGAAGACCTGGGCCGTGAATGGTACCTCAATGGCAAATTGCTCAATAAACGCAATACCTTTACCGATTTTGTCGCCAGTGCCGAGGCCCTGATCAAAAACGGCTTTACCTCGCCCCAAAAGCTGGTGATTGAAGGTGGCAGCGCCGGTGGCCTGTTGATGGGGGCTGTGACCAATTTGCGCCCGGATCTCTTTCAAGGCGTGATCGCCGATGTGCCTTTTGTCGATGCCCTGAGCACCATGCTTGATCCGAGTTTGCCTTTGACCGTGATCGAATACGACGAATGGGGAAATCCCAATCAAAAGGCGTATTACGACTATATCAAGACCTACTCACCTTACGACAATATTGCCGCCAAAAACTACCCGAATATGCTCGTGCTGGCAGGCCTCAACGACCCCCGCGTAAAGTATTGGGAGCCCGCCAAATTTGTCGCCAAGCTGCGCGCCACCAAAACCGACCAAAACCTGCTGATGTTGCACACCAATATGAGTGCCGGTCATGCGGGTGCCTCTGGCCGTTATGATTACCTTAAAGAGGTGGCGTTTAAATATGCCTTCTTTTTAAAGGTCTTGGGCCTAAATGGGCCTGAATGAGTAACGGCGTCTTCCAGGAATTTATTCAGGGGATCAAAGCCGAGATAGCGGTGCGCAGCCTGGAGATTCATCCTTGGCAAAGCTATTGGTATCATCGCCCGGCTTTGAATTTTCCACCGCCTTCACCGCGAGACCCGGCAGATTTTGAGGGGGGAGAACGCCTGTCTTTGGCCTGTACCCAAACGGATTTGCCCGCGTCTCAGCAAAAGAAGTTGGTGGCCGCTTGGTGTGAAAAGCTGCCCAGCTGTGATTCGGTCAAAATTCTCTGGTTTCAGACCAAAGTGACCCAAGAGCTGTTTGAAGCGGCCTGTCAGATGCCCCATTTGGAAAGCCTGTATATCAAATGGGGGGCGCTTCGCTCTCTGGAACCGCTTTTGCAATTAAAAAAAATCAGGCATTTGCATCTGGGCAGTGCCCCTTCTGCTGAGCCCATATCGGTTTTGAGCCAATTGACGACGCTGGTGGATCTCGAAATTGAAAACAACCCAGGGGTCTGCGATTTGCGTTTTCTCGAACCCCTGACCGCGCTGGAGTCGCTGAGCATTACGGGTCAGCGCAACAGTCTAAAAAAAGTCAAAATCAAGAATCTGGCACCGCTTGCCAGGCTTACACAGCTTAAACGCCTGATGCTGACGACCCTCATTTTGGAAGAACCCAGCTTAGATGCCCTGACACATTTGCCAAAACTCAAGTATTTATTGCTTTCCAATCAGTTTGAAATGGAAGAAATCGCCCGTTTGGCTGCCCTGCTGCCTGAGGTGGACTGTGATTTGTTTGCGCCTGTCAGTGAAGCTTATCAGGGTATTTTGTGTAAAACCTGTAAACAGTCAACGACGATGGTGATGTTAACCGGCAAAGGCAAACCTTGGCGCTGTCTGAACTGTCAGCCAGCACAGATCGACGCCCACCGCACCCAGTTCTTTGCACTGCGGGATGCCTGTCTCTCAGCCGGAAAGCGCTAAACGTGTCGCGTTCGTGGGTTTTAACGCAAGTGCTGGGCCAGATCAGGCGGATTCAACCCCAGCCTGTATTGCGGGTGGCGATCGATGGGGTGGATGGGGCGGGCAAGACCACGCTGGCCCATGAATTGGGAGCGCTTTTGCTGGCTCAGGGAGTGCCGGTGATCCGTGCTTCGGTGGATGGTTTTCACCACCCCCGTGTTCTGCGCTACCGGCAGGGCAAAGACTCCCCTCTGGGCTTTTTTGAGGATTCGTATGACTATTCTCAATTAAAAGCCAATCTGCTCGATCCGCTTTCGCCAGGGGGCAATTTGGCTTACCGCCCGGCGGTTTTTGATCACCGTTTGGATCAGCGCCTGGATTTGCCTTGGCAGCAGGCCCAAGCGGGCGCTGTTTTGCTCTTGGACGGCATTTTTTTGCACCGACCTGAATTGCGCAGCTATTGGGATTTTTCGCTGTTTTTGGACGTGCCTTTTGCCGTTTCTGTGGCCCGCCTGGCCCAACGTGATGGCAGTGACCCCGACCCCGAAGCCCCCGGCCAACGGCGTTATGTGCAGGGACAACAGATGTATCTGCAGCGCTGCGAGCCCTGGCGCTGGGCCCGTGTTGTGCTCGACAACAGCGATTTGGCTGCGCCGTTTTTAAAAAAAGATGAAGAGGTTGAACGATGATGTCTCGTTTTGATACGGTTTTTACCACCCCCAAGCCTGTGATTGCGATGATTCACCTTTTGCCCTTGATGGGTACCCCTGCTTATCAGGGGCCAGCAGCTGCGGTTTTGGATGCCGCCCTGGCAGAAGTTGAGCTTTATTTGCGCGCAGGGGTCGATGCCCTGATGATTGAAAATATGCACGATTTGCCCTATCTCAACCGCGAGGTGGGGCCCGAAATTGTGGCGCAAATGAGCATTGTGGCCCATGCCGTCAAGCAGCGCTGTGGAGCTGTGCCCTGTGGCATTCAGATTTTGGCGGGGGCCAATCAGGCCGCGCTGGCGGTGGCTGCCTCTGCTGGCATGCAATTTATTCGCGCTGAAGGTTTTGTCTTTGCCCATATCGCTGACGAAGGGCAGATGCAGGCCTGTGCCGGTGAACTCCTGCGCTACCGGCGGCAGATCGAGGCCCAAGATATTTTGGTTTTAACAGATATCAAAAAGAAACACAGCTCCCACGCGATGACACAAGATGTGGATATTGTCGAAACAGCCCAGGCCGCGTCCTTTTTTCGCAGTGATGGACTGATTCTGACCGGCAGCGCCACGGGCAAAACGGCAGATCTTGCAGAACTCAAGGCTGTCAAAGCAGGCGTGGATCTGCCTGTCTTGGTGGGCTCGGGGGTGAGCCGGGCAAATGTACACGATTATTTGCCCTTGGCCGATGCCTTGATCGTGGGCTCGGATTTGAAGACCTTGGGCCAATGGCAAAACGGGGTGGATTATGACCGCACCGCAGCTTTTATGGAACGGGTCAACCAGCTCCGGGCCGCTTAAGTTCGCGCAGTTCGCGCAGGTCGCTCAGCTGCACACAGATATATACATTGTGATACAATATGTATATATCTGTGAAAAAGAGGCGCTTATTTATGTTGAGCCCGTACGCGTTGGTTTCGGATCTGTCTGACTCCGAGAGAGAGGCGGCAGAAGCCCAGGCCGAGAAGCTCTCCCCAGATCTGGTTGCCCTGGTTCTGGCCCCACTCGAAGGCGAACTGGACGAAGTGGCGGTCACGCTCAGCGACACCGATTTGGGTCTGAATTTTCCGTACCACAAAACAGCGGTTGCCTCGATCAAACATATTGAGGGCGCGCAATACCACCCCTCGGACAAATCCTGGTCTTTGCCGATTACGCCACGCAATCTCTATGCCGTGCGCGATACCGTTGAGGGTCTGCGCGAATTTTTCCGGCGTGAAGCCGCCAAAGCTGAGGCCCGCGCAGAAATGCGGCTCGAAATGGTGGACATGGTACTGGAGAGTCTGGCGACAGATTTTGAACACCCACGCGTGACCTTTGACAAACAAGAGGGCTGCGTGGCGCTGGGGGTACCTTACGATCCCAAGAGCATCCGCCTGATCAAAAAAATTGATGGGGCTCGCTGGGACAGCTCCGACAAGGTTTGGCTCTTGCCTGCGGATGCCGAAAAGAAGATCCGCACAGCCCTTAAAGGCATTTTTAAATTATTATAAAAACTGCTTTAGAGATATTTGCTTGCCATTCTATACCAATCGGTATAGAATGAATCCATGACAAAATCATCCAGCTCAGACAATCGCCAAATTCTCTTGCAAACAGCACTTTCGCTCTTTGCCCGCCGGGGCTATAGCTCCGTGGGTGTGCAGGAGATCGTGACTGCGGCGGGCCTGAGCAAACCCACGCTTTACCACTATTTTGGCCATAAACAGGGCCTGCTCAGCGCCATTTTGGCGACCTACAGCCCGGCTTTTCTGGCACGGCTACAGCGGGCTGCGGATTACCAGGGCGATCTGATCGCCAGCTTGGAGCAGGTGGCCGCCGCCTATTTCGAGAGTGCCCAGGCCGAACCCGACTTTTTTTACCTGATGCTTTCGATGAATTACCTGCCCGCCGAACACGAAACAGAGCCTTTGATTCAGCCCTTTCGTTTGCAATTGCACAATCTGCTCGAAACACTGTTTGTACAGGCGGTGCCTCAACACGGCAATTTGCGCGGCCATGCCGTCTTTTTGGCAAGCAGTTTAACCGGCAGCTTAAATCATCAGGCCCTGGCGCTGTTAAAGCGCGATGCCGCTCGCACCGGTGTCGGCTTTTCGGGACAGGAAATCCACCAATTGGTCAAACACTATATGTATGGGATCTACGTTTTGTAAGCTTTAAATTTTTTTTCACAGAACTATACCAAACGGTAGGTATAGAAAATCACTTTGTATTTTTAAACATCTCTCAAGGAGTCTCTTTTATGTCTTTTACAGCCACTCAGATTCAGTCTCAATCGCCTATTCAGCCGGTTTTTCACCCACTCAGCGCTCAAGACCCCAAGCCCTTTATGCCCGCCTGTTTTTACCATGTCTATCCGCTCGGGCTCTGTGGGGCACCGGCCCAGAATACCCCCCACGCCGCCCCGGTCCCGCGTTTGGCCCAATTGCGCGAGTGGGTTCCCTATTGGCAAAAATTGGGGATTGAGGCCCTGTATTTGGGGCCTGTCTTTGAATCCATGAGCCATGGTTACGATACCGTGGACTATTTTCAACTGGATCGCCGCCTGGGCCAGAACCACGATCTCACAACTCTGGTCGGAGATTTACATGCTGCGGGCATTCAGGTCTTGCTCGATGGGGTCTTTCACCACGTGGGCCGGGATTTTTTCGCCTTTGCCGATGTGCGCCAAAACGGCAGACATTCGCGCTACACAGGCTGGTTTGAGCTGGATTTTAACCGCCACTTGAGCCAGGGTGATGCCTTTGGCTACGCCTGTTGGGAAGGTCACAGCGAATTGGTCAAGCTCAATTTGCGTAACCCAGAAGTGCAGGCTTATCTCTTTGATGCCATTTCGAGCTGGATCCATGCATTTGAAATCGACGGCCTGCGTCTGGATGTCGCTTATGCCCTGGAACCGGATTTTTTAAAGGCCTTGGCCTTGCATTGCCAGCGCATCAAACCCGGTTTTTGGCTGCTCGGTGAGGTGATTCACGGTGGTTATCGCTCTTATTTGGAACCCGGCTTACTCGATTCGGTCACCAATTACGAAGGCTACAAAGCGCTGCACTCGGCCCACAACGACAAAAACTATTTTGAACTGTCCCATGCCCTGGAACGGCTCTTTGGGGCAGGGGGCCTGTGCCGTGAAAAACCGCTGTATAATTTTGCCGACAACCACGACGTCAACCGCGTGGCCAGCCTGCTCAAAAACAAACGTCACCTCGCTCCGCTTTCATTGTTGCTGATGAGCATGCCCGGTATTCCCTCGCTTTATGCCGGCAGTGAATGGGGCCTCTTGGGGGAAAAACGCGGGGGAGACGATACCCCGCTGCGCCCTGCACTCTCCGTTCAGACCGCTTGGGAGCAAGCCCAAACATCCCCTCTCTGGCAGGATTTTCAGCGCCTGATTCACTTGCGCAAAACCCATTCAGAATACTTTCAGGGCGTATATTTGCCCCTGTGTGTGCGCTCGGAGCAATTGGCCTTTGCACTTCAGGGAAGCCAAGACCTGGTGGTGGCTGTAAATATGGCCGATCAGGCTGTGGCTTTGCCCCTGTCGGCAGGTATCAAACCTGGCTTGTATCGCGATCTTTTACATCCCGGCCAAAGCTTTGAGCTGGGGCCCACTTGCTCACCTTTGCCTGTGGATGCCTGTTGGGGCAGGATCCTCGTGCGCGCCTAAAACAAGCGCTATTTATTTACACTGCGACTAAATAGCGCCAAAAACAGGGCCACTGCGGCCAAGACAATCAAGATCGGTGTCGCAAATTCCATATGTGAAAGGCTTCCTTGGAGAGCAAGATGCTCTATTTTAACAGTGAGGTGTCATCTTCAAAAAGCCAAGCCAATGCCAAAGGCAGGCGTTTGCTCCAATGCCATTCGTTGTGTTCGCCTTCGGGGTCGGGCACCCAGAGAAAGTGCTCGCCGTCTTCAAAGCCTTTGGCTTCGAGGATTTCAATCAAATACTCAGCGTCTTCAAGCGGGTCGGTGTCCCACTCTTCCTCGTCCTCTTCTGACTCGTCTTCATCTTCATTGTCGTCGTCGCTTGCTGCCTGATTGGGAACAGAGAAGGCGGCAGCCGACTTGGTTTCTGTGGGGGTGGTTTCGTCGGCGTTGTCGTCAGCATTGTCGTCGTCCGCGGATTCCTCCCAGTATTCATCACTCCAGGCTTCGGGATCATCGTCGTCTTCGAGCGCCCCGCAGTCGATATACAATTTGAGAAAATCCAGGTTGTGTAAAAATGCCGCCTCGGCGATATAGTCGTAGATGGCGCCATTGCCGACCCAAAGCGAAGGGGACATAGACATGACCTTGCCAAAGAAATCGCTGTAGCTGAACCCGGCATACAATGCCAAGAGACCGCCCAAAGAAGAGCCACCCACGAGCCGCATTTCGGGCCGGTCGTCGATGCGCAATTGTTCGACCAATTGGGGGTGTAAGTCTTCGACCAGCCATTGCAGCAGGGCGTCGCCGCGTGGGGTTTGGCCCTTTTCGGCAGGCCAAGGGCAGAGTTCTTCGTCGCGGTTGAGTCCATGGTGAATGCCCACTGCAATCGGCACCTCCAGGCCTTCGGCAAAGCGCTGATCGAGAATGCTGTGCAAATTCCAACCCGGTGGGCCGCTGTCTTGGCCTTCGTAGAGGTTTTGGCCATCGAAAAAATAGGCCACGGGGTAGACTTTTTCGGGGTTGAGCAGGTAGTCTGGGGGCAAGTAGAGGGTCAGTGGGCGTTCGCCTTCGAGGCCTGGAATGGCCAGCGGGTGTGTGCTAAAGACCTCACCCGCACCCGCTTCGGAATAGAGCAGAATCTCGAACATATCCATGCTCTGCATCGTTTATTCCCCCGGAGATGCGATCTGTTTGAGTTTGCGATCGAGCACAAAGGTGCCAAAGGGAATCCAGGCGGCGGCAAACGCCAGTCCCGACTGAAAAAACGACCATTTGTAGCTGAGTTTGGCCCGCAGCAGGGCAAAGCAGAAGAGCACAAAAAACAGGCCGTGGAACCAGCCCCCGATTTGGACCGCCAGCGGTTGGTGGGCCAGGTATTTGAGCGGCATGGCAATGCCGAGCAAAAACAGATAAGACAGGCCTTCGAGCAGTCCTGTTAGGCGCAGGGTTTGAATTGGATTCATGCAGGGTCTCCTTTGGGAGCACGATCTGCAGCCATTGTACCCCAGCCCTGTGCAGGGGGCTACCAAATTATCGCACAGTGCTCCTGCCATAGCCGAGAGGCTTGGTGGGGGGGGAAGTGCGATAGCGGCGGAACGCCGCTCAATCCAGCTTTTGTTGTTCAATATACTGTTTAATCACAGACAATGGTGCACCGCCACAGCTCAATAGGCAATACGAACGGCTCCAAAATACCGCTTTGGCACAATAAACAGTGGTATACTAAGTGTATGGAATCTTCTCAAAGTCAAAATCGCAGAGTCACATATCGCTTGTACCCCAACCAAGCGCAAGAAGCTGAGATGCTTAAAATCCGAGCTTTGCATCAGCAACTTTACAACGCAGCTCTCGAACAACGGATTACCGCTTATCGCAGGTGTGGCGTCTCGCTTAATTTTGCTCAGCAGTGCAAAGATCTGACCGACTTGCGTCAAGCCATGCCTGAATACGATGCTCTCAACGCCCAATCCTGTCAAGTGACAGCACGGCTATCGCCATCCGTACAGCTCCTGACGTCGCTTACGGCTGCCGTCCTCAAGCGGCTTGAACATGCTTTTCAACACTTCTTCAGACGGGTCAAAGAAAACGCTGAGAAAGTGGGCTTCCCGCGCTTCAAACCACTCCAGCGCTATTCTGGTTGGGGTTTTAAAACCCACGGAGATGGCTGGCGCTTGTTCCCCCAAAAGAAACATGGCTTCCTCAAACTTTCAGGGGTGGGGTATATTCAGATCCGGGGTCAGGCCAGAACTTTAGGCATACCCAAGACCTTGGACATTTTGTACAAAGGGGGAAAATGGTATGCCTCTGTGGTCTTGGCTTGTGAACCTGAACGCAACCCCAAGGAGCATGAGCCCCCTCTGGTCAAGGGAGCTGTGGGTCTGGATTGGGGCGTGGAGAGCTTTGCCACTTTGGCCCATGATAGCGGTGATTACAGCCGGATTGAAAACGAACGGCATTTAAGGCTTGAATTGCAAAAGCTGGCTCAATTGCAGCGGACAATGTCGCACAAGAAGCTGGGTTCACGCAATTGGCATAAAGCAAAGAAAAAGGTTGCGGCATTACACAGCAAAATAGCCCGCAAGCGCCATGAATTTCTGCACCAGAGCAGTGCCTTGGTGGTCAAAGCAAATGGGTTAATTGCTGTCGAGAAGCTGAATACCAAAGGAATGACGGCCAAGGGTGGTCAGAGGAAAAAGGGACTCAACCGAGAAATATTGAGCACAGCCCCAGGGGCATTTCACACGATGTTGAAGTACAAAGCGGCAGAGGCTGGTACGAGATACATCGAAGTGCCGACACGTAAAGTCAAGCCCAGTCAGACTTGCAGTGGTTGTGGCAATCAGGCAAAGAAGCCTTTATCCGAAAGGCAGCACACATGTCCATGTGGCTTAACGTTGAGTCGCGATCAGAATGCTGCGCGTGTGATCTTAAACTGGGCATTAGAGAGTTTTAAGGGTCGGGAATCGGCCCTGTGTGGAGAGAAGTATTTCTCTGCGAAGCACGAAACTCCCTCCATACCCTTTCGGGTTGGAGGGATGTAGTTCATCGCTACAAGTATTAAGCCTGAGCTAAGTTCACCACAACAAAGATATAACTCGGGCAAAAAGGCTGAAAGCCTTACCAATCAACAGAGAAAGTCTTTTTCTGGTTTTGGCAATTAAGCTCATGCTAAATTTTGTCTAAATCGCAAGGCAATCACACAGCTTATGGGAACTTTCTGACGATAATACCTTATCGAAAGAATCCAAATGATTCTTGTAGATTCAAAATAAATCCCCTAAAAAAAAGTGAATATTTAAAAAAGGTTGGTATTTTTATGCCTATTGCCACTGGTACGCGCTTGGGAACTTGGAAAAGCACAATGGGTGAGGCCGCGATCACCGCTCAAGGCCAAATTGGCGGCAGCTATACCAACCGCCTCGACGCCCAAAAAGCAATTGTCAAATCCGGTTCTCAGGGCGCGATTGTGCAACAGGTCGATGGGCGCTTTGCTGCGTATAAAATTGATGATGGCGCGTATTTCGACGATTTGAATCTGGGGGAGTCGTTTGCCCTCAATGCCTCGGGCAAAGCCGCGGGTGTGGTGGATTTTGTCGGCGATGATGGCGCGAGTGTGCAAGGTGGCCAATATCTGCAGGCCCCGATTGGCAAAGACAAAGGCGAAGTGGTGTATTTTATGCGGGCCCTGGGCAATTCCGACAAGGGCTGGAAATCCACCCTGATTGACCCGATCATGGGAGCGCCCAACAAGGCCCTGCAACAGGATGAAATGGCCCTGCTGCGCGCCAAAGGTTATACGGTCGTGATCGACAATACGGCCACCAGCGAAGACATGAAAGCCGCTTTTTACAACCCCAATACCGCAGGCATGGTCTATCTCGGCCACGGTGGCGAAGGCGATCTGGCGACCTACGAAGAACACGGCTGGCTCGGGCCCGAAGACCTGAACAAAGCTGAAGTCAGCAAAAAACTCAAAATGACGTATTTCCAGGCCTGTCAAACGACCCGAAAAGAAGACAAATGGGAAGACGTGCTGGGCTCCGAAGTTTACGGCTGGAGCCGCAACGCCACCAATTTCGACGTGATGCTGGCCAACAGCGGCTCAACATTGATTCCCTCACCGGGTGATTTACTCAACCCCTATGTTTGGAAGGGCGAGACCGTGGCCCAGGCGGTGCGGAAGCACCTTTAGGGGTTCGGTTTTCGCAAACAGCCCTCTGTTTTTGATGACAGAGGGCTTTGCGCTTGAAAAGCGGGTTATTTTGCGGTGTTGCAAGAGGCCAGAGCCGCTGCATAGCTGGTCTGGAGAGCTGCGCTGTATTGAGCGGAAATGACGGCCCAGGTGCTATCGGGCACCAGGTTCAAGGCGGCAATCTGGGTGTCGATGGCGGCTTTGGCATCGGCGCTGATTTCACTTTTGCCTTTGGCGCAATTCAAGAAGGCAATATAGGTGGCTTTACTGGCCATGATTGAGGCGGTGGCTGTGGCGGTGGAACCTGAACCTGTTCCTGTTGTGGCGCCTGTGCCAGGGGTGGCGCCAGTACCTGTCGTTGTGCCGTTACCAGGGGTGGTACCACTGCCAGCGGGGTTGGGGCCACAGGCGGTCAGGGAGAGGGCCAGCAGGGCGCTGCCGAGAATCATCAATTTAGACATGAATCAAATTTCCTTTGTAGATCGAATAATTTGGCTTCGCAGGTGGCCAGCAGCAAAGATTCTGGTGCGACCCATCAGCCGTGCTTCAGTTTAACATGGCCCCTTAATTCGGCAAGTCGGGTCTGTTCTTAGTCTATTTTTAAATGTTTTTTAGTTTTCCTTAAATTATTTTTATCCTGCTCTTGACATTTTTAACCAGAAGTTTTATTATGAATATACGAGCTTCGGAAAACAATCGAAGAAGCGTCGCAAACGGACCCGGTGAGAACCCGGGCCAAGAAGCCTCAGAGGGGCGGCAGCGGGTGTTGTTAGTGGGCGAAAGCCAAAGAACAGCGCAAAAATAGCAAGCCAACTCTCAATCGGAACAAAACCGTCAAGTTGTCGAAACAGCAAAACGGGAGCGACCTGGAAGCAGGTGGCCGCTGGTTGAGAGGGGAATTCCCTGGAAGGATGAACGCCCAAGAGGGTCAAGGTTGGGTTCGCCCAACACACGCAACGGTTGGCATAAACCGCTGAAGTCTCAGCCAGAAATGGAAAAAAGACAAGAGCGGCAGGCGCTGGTGACAGTGGCAGATAACCGTTAAGTGCAAAACCCTGAAGGTGTAACCGCATGAGGGTCACTGGCCGCAAGGCAAAGGATTCTGTTGGAGTGCAAAGCGTTGAAGGTCTGAAAAAGGCCAGGAGCGCCAAGGTGCGAAGGAGCCGAAAGGTTTGTTCGCACACACGCCGACAGGGGAGAACACCCTGTAGTGGCGCGAGAACCTTGTAGAAGGATTCCGCAGCAATGTGGAATAGTGGATGTCAGATACAGGCCGCTAAGAGTGCTCTTACCGCAAGGTGAGGGAGAAACACTGAAAGTGGTTGAGGCACCTGAAATGGGAAGTTGCCTGGCAGAAACGAAGACTTCAAGAAGGACAGCGATGCAGTAATTTGTTTGGTTTTCAAGGCTTGTGCCCTCAGGGGTATCCTTGAAGGCCTGACCCGGCGGACGCCCCCCCCTATTGTCTGCCGGGTTTTTTCATATGTTTTTTTTCAGTCGGGCCGCGTTTAAAGGCCCCGAAACTCCTTGGCCAGAACCTCAAAGAGCGGATTGGCTTTGCGTGGCGGTTCTGGATGTTCTCCCCGCTCGAGTGTTTCCCAATAGCCTTCAGGCAGAGGCCCTGTGCCCACTTCGTAATCATACCCGTCCCATTCATCTTCGCGAAAAGAATAAAAAGCCCAGTGAAAGCGCTCTTTGTTCCAAAGTTGGATCAGATCCTGCAAATACTGGGCACAACCCGTATTTCGGCGGTAACAGCCAAATTCTGAAGCCACAATTTGGTGGGGAGCCAATTTTTGCAGGCGGGCCCAGTCTAAAAAAGGCTGCAAATGGCGCTTGAGAGTAACGGTATTCCAGTTGATGGGCTCTTTCTCCAGGGGGATCATGCCGGGATAGCGATAGGGCTGGCCTGCTTTAAAATTGGCAACATTGGTAAAGGCATAGGGCTCGTACATGTGAAAGGCATAGAGCAGGTTGGGATCTGACAGGCGTTGCCAATGGACAAACGCGGTGGGCTGAGCGTACCAACCCGCATCCAGCAAAATGGGGGTCTCTGGATCTACCTGTCGAATAGCAGAGATCACCGTTTGGTAAAAGGCGGGCAGATCATGGGATGTGCCTCGGTAACGTGCATACCAATCGAGATAGCGCTGAGGGGGGCCTTGCTCTGAGAGCCCGGTGCCCATTTCGGGCGTGGGTTCGTTGATCAGGTTATACCCCACCACCGCCGGGTGATCTTTGAGGGCCTGGGCCAATTCTTGCCAAAACAGCGCCGCCTGTTGCCAATAGGCTTTGTCCTGCCAGAGCCTGAGATCCGCTTGGTCGTTGTTGTTTTGCCGCCAGCGGGCGCCGGGCAGGCTCAAGGGGGTCATCACCACTTTGACCCCGGCCTGCTGGGCCATGTCGAGCACCCGTTTGAGCTGGGCCAGATCCTGGGGCTGGAGATGTTTAAACTGGTCGGCATTGCCCAGCAAAAAGTCGCGCTCCTGGCCTTGCCATTTGTCGTACGCCAAACGAACCCAGCCCAGCCGCTGGGCTTTGGCCGCTTGAAACCAGGCCATCTCTGGCCTCAGATTAAAACAATTGGCCCCTTTGCGCTGGGTTTTCCAGAAGGTTATTTTTGCGGGGGCCTGACTTTGAGCCTGGGCGGGCGAGAACTTGAATGCCGCGATCAGTAACAGAGCCAGAACCAGAGACATAAACAGAATCGGCCTGGACAAGACGACGCGCTTCAACTTTTGCCTGGTTTTTTGAGCTTGCCCAATTTACCGCTGGGGCCAGCATTGGGTTTTTGCTGTGTGCGCTGCGCAAAGCGGGCCCGGATTTTCTCTGCAATATCTGGGTCTACCTCGGTTTTGGGGGCTTGCCCTTCTGGTTTGCTCAGGGAGCTTGGGGGCGAGGGTGGCGGACTTGGCGTGACTGCCGCTGCTGCGGGTTTGTTTTGCATGCGCTGTTGGTCGAGTTTGGCTTTGATCTCTGCCAGTTTTTCGGCGCTGCTCATGGTTTTGGGGTTGGTGTTGGTGTTGGTGTTGGTGTTGGGGTTCGCTCTGTCGGGCGTTTTGCTGGGCTCTGGGGGCAAAAGGGCCTGTTTGGCACGGGGCTGGGTGACACTGGCCTCGGGCTCGGGCAGGGGAATGTCGGGGTTTTGCAGGGCCTGCAGCAGGGCGGGCCAACCCATCTGTTCTAAACGCCAGGCCATGGCGCGGTAGCCATGGCCATAAGCGGGATCGGGGTCTTCGTCCATGCGCTGCAACAGCACACGGGCCAATTCATCACCTTCGTGTTTGAGGGCATTTTGGCAGATCAGAGCACTGCCCAGATTGCAGAAGCCCTCAACCTGTTCGTGGCTGAGGTGTTTGAGCGGGCGCTCGTTGATCCAAACATGCAAAAGTTCATGGGCCAAAACGCCTTTAAAAGCCACCTTGGGCAGGCCACTGAGCACATGAATGCCATGTTCGAGAATCAAGCCATAGCCCGGAATATTGCGCTGGGCCGTGCGGGTATAGCCGTGAATATTGCCCGTGGCAGAGGCCCGCAGGCGCTGGTTGACCAATTGCTGGTCTTCGTCGAGTTTGACCTGGATATAGTCGGGGATATAGTCAAAGCCAACGGCCTGCATTTGGGCGATGACATCCAATTTGGCGGCCTGAATCTGCCTAAAGTCGTGGATCTCAGCGCTGTGGCAAAAGCTGCAGAGCAGGCGGCCATCGCTAAGCACCTTGCTGCCCGTGGTCGCCGCTGGAGACATCAGGCGGGCGCAGACGTGGCATTGGCCGGTGGGATGCTGATCGTGTTCGGGGTGGGCTTTTTGGCCCCAGCCATCGTAGAGATAGCTGCCTTCAATCGCTCCCTGGCAGAGGCTGCAGACGAGATTGTGCAGTGTGCGGTAACAGTCGGTGTGGTAGCGGCCCCGCTCGTCTTTGGTATAAGCGCCTTGAATCGGCAAACCACATTCGCTGCATTTGGGCGTAAAGAGTTTGTCGTGGCACTCCCCGTGGTAGAGGCGCTCACCCCGTGGCACAAAGCTCTTTTCGAGCGGTTTTTTGCAGCTGTCGCAGACAAAACAGGCCGGATGAAACTGTTTGCCCACAGCGCGCACGACCTGGGGCCCCAAGCGTTTGCTGCAGCGCGAGCAGATGGTCGGCGGGGTGGGCTTGCTCATAGAGCAAAACAATCCGTTTCGACACAGATCTGATCGGCAAATTGCGGGTCGGGCAAGACCGCCGAAAATTTGCGCTCGGCATCGGGTTTGACCACTTCCTGGTGGACCATTCCCTGGTTGCGCATCAGGCGCAAATAGACCTTGTCGAGGTCAAAGTCCAAATTGCCTGTGACTTTGACTTTGTTTTCTGCTGTGCGCTCCCAGTTGATCTGGATTCGGCCATTGGCAACCCGGCTGGAGGCACTGCCGCTGCTGAGTTTGAGACCCTGAAAGAAGCTCCAATTGGCACCGGCTGTGGCCGTGCACCCCCAGAGAGTCAGGGCCAGGAGTGGGAGGGAGTAATAAACGCGCCTCATGCCGGTTGCGTTACTTTGGGTTTGAGGATTTCGGTGCGTTCGTCGAGAATCTCACCAAATTGTTCGACCAGAAACATCCACTGCTCGTACAAAGGCATCAGCGGCGCAATATCTTGGCTTTGGTTTTCGAGGGCATCGAGCTGGTCGGCGACCTGATCACAGCGGTCCATAAACATCTCCAGACCGGCTTCAAACTTGGGCAGGTTATAAGGCAGGATCTGCTTGCTCAGGGCAATGCTGGCCTCGCGGATCTCGGCAATTTCGGCCTTGAGCCGTTCATTCAGCGCTTTGATCACCTCTGAAATGCGCAGGGCCTCGTCAAAATGAGCCAAACGCTGCAGCAGCAGATCAAAATTGAGGTGCAGGCGGGTGGTCTCGTGTTGGTGAGAGCTGTCCAATTGCTTCAATTGTTCACGCAGGCTGTCGCAGGTCTTTTTGAGAAAGATCTGATCTTTTCCCAGCTGTTTTAAGACCACCGGATCCAACGAGGCTTTGGGCAAATCGGTGGTGCGGTAGGCCGTGACCAGGCCCTCCAATTTGGCTTCAACTTCGTCAAAAAGCGAGTCGGTCAATTTGAGTTCGGCAGTTAACATGGCCTGTCTCCTCGGTGTTCGCAGAGCTGATGCTTTTTAGTATTTCATGTTTTTGGATTGTTTGCACCTCTTTTTTGTCTGCTGTGTTTAAAGCAAAAATTGCGGCCAGGGCGGCGCTGCTCCCCGCTCTGCAGGAGCCAAGCCAAGCCAAGCTTGCCAAGCGCAGATGGCTGTGAGCAGGGGCTGGGGTTGACCTAGGGGCAGTTCTCCGGCCCGCAAATTCTTCTCTGCCCGTGCCAAGACTCCTTGCGCGCCTTTTTCATTGCCCCGCTGCAGGTGGACACAGGCCACCGCCACCTGAATCAGGCCCTGGATCCCGGTCTTGAGGGCGGGGGTAAGGTCGCTGCGCCAGAGATCTTCAAGGCTTTCGTGAGCCTCAAAAAAAGCCCCTTGGTTGAATTCTTCCAGGCCCTGCTGCCAGCGTGTGAGTTGGTCGGGACTCAGCTCAGCCATTGTTCTGCCGGTAATAGACGGCCTGTAAGACCCGGCGGGAGACTTGACTGCGGTTGCGGGTGCCGCTGTGCCAGAGATGGCCATTGAAGATCAGGGCCGAGCCCGCTGGGCCCGTGACCGTGATTTCTTCTGGGTGGCGGCTGTGGGGCTGACTGAAGTTTTTGGGCAGGGGGCTGTAGTAGTGATGGGAGCCGGGCACAAGCCGGGTGGCGCCATTGTCGGGTAAAAAGGGATCTAAGAGCCAGAGCACCGTGCCCACATAGGTGGGTTCCCCCGCGCTGCGGGGCAGAGCGTCGCTGTGCAAACCCTGTTCACCAAAGCCGGACTGGGGGTCGCGGCCCTTAAAATCCCGCAGCACATAATCTTCCGTAAGCAGGTGGGTCAAAGCTGCTTGTACCCGCGGGTGATGTAAGAGTGGCTGCCAGAGTGCCTCTTGGGGGTGCAGGTCGGGGTGGCGGGTGCCCCGCCGGTTGCGATCCAGGTGTTGGCCCTTGTTATCTGCGGCTTCAAAGGCGGCTTGCCAGTCGGGCAGCTCTTTGGCGGGGATTAATCTGGGCAACAAAAGCCACCCCGCTTGGTCGAGGCTGTGGCGGTGATGTGGGTTGAGCATAAAAAAGCACTCCAGAAGATAATCTCAGAGTCTAAAGCCTGACCCAGCGTCAGAGTCAATGGCTTGCAAGTGGCTTAAGGATGGGCCTTGATCCAGTCGCTCAAGCGGGCTTTGACCTGTTTGCGCATGGCCTCTTGCAAAAAAGGCGTATGGCCGAATAAAAAGCCCGGCAGTCCCAGGGCTTGGCTGCTCCAGCGGTGGATATCAAAATGGTCGGTGTGGGTGTAGATCAGGCCGTCTTTAAAGGTGAATTGGGCATCGATGTGATTCATGACGGGCAGACCTGTGGCCGAGAAGTGGTAACTTGCATCCCAATGGGCTTTGCCCTGACCGGCTTTGACATCAACTTGATCGTATTCAATTTTGAGCTGGCCCTGGCTGATCTCCAGCAGCATTTGCCACATGGCGCCAATTTCTTTGCCTTTGAGGGGACCAAAGATCGGATCGCTGAAGCTGGCGTCGGGGTGGTAAGCAGCAGCCATGGTGGCCCCATCGCCCTTTTGAAAGGCTGTGTAAAATTTGTGAATCAGGGCCCGTTCGGCGTAGTCTTGGCGCATTTGCTCCCAGCCGGGAGAAAAGACGTCTGTGGCAGCAAAAGCGGGAGCCGGGGAAAAGGAGGCACTGCCCAGCAGCAGTGAGAGACAGATCAGGTGGCGCATAGACCGCATAGACATAAGCGGGATTCCTTTCGATTCGCGATTTTAGTCAGCTTACCACAGGGACTCGCCTCTGCTTGGTTGAAAAATAGCTGCATGTTATAGTGTTCGCCAGAATGACGGATAAAATGACGGATAAAATGATGGGAAATATACACAGAGGGGGGCCAGCGTGATGAGTAAACGCCTGCTGAATCAGATTGCCAAAGATCCCTTGGAGCGGCTGTATATCTCTTTGCTCGAACAGGCCTGTTTCTGGGCAGCAGCTGGCTTTTTGTCTGAAGCCGAAACGCTTTTGCAGACCCTCTGGGGCTATACTTGGCCCGCCTTGGAAGACGGTTCTCTTTACCATGGGGCCTTTGACCTGCTCTGGCAAGTCCAGGGTCAAGACCCTTTCTCTGTGCCCTTTCAGCGCAAATCTATCGCTGAGATCGAAAAAGATACCTGGATCAGACTGTTTGGCAATCAGTGGTCGGAGAGCTTTTTGAGCCAGTTTCAAGACCAAGACTGGCAGGCCTTGAGTGGCAACCCACTGCGGGTCAAAGGCATTTTGCTGGCTGAAAGCGATCCAGAATCCGCTTTGGCGGCATTAACCCACTTTTTCGCCACAGAAAAAGCCATCGGATACAATTAAATCAGTGCAAGAAAGAAATTGTAAAACCGGGGCAGTTCCTGTAGTTTGAAGGTATCAAGCCAATCCAAACAAGGAGCAAACCCCGGTGAACACAATGTTACGCCTAAGTGAGTCAGAGGTCAAA
>JBIKWL010000080.1:0-25210 GCA_044356335.1 Candidatus Sericytochromatia bacterium | reverse complement strand
GTGAAAACGCCAAGAGTGCAACCGGGAAACCTGAGAGGGACCTTCCCGCCGATCAACGGTGAAAACTCCATGAGACGGTCAAGGACGCACGAAGTTTAAGTTCGCCGGGGTTCTTCCCATTTTTTGCTCCGGCGAGCACCCTGCCTTTTTCCTGGTTAAGAAAAGGTTATATTTTTGCATTATTTTGTTTAATCTAACTTCATTTTTCCGCTCTGGCTGGCTACAATACAAGTGGAAGAATTTAACCGTTAAGGGATAAGACCTTGTTGAGCCGTTTCTTAAGCAAAAAGCTGTGTCTGGCACTGTCTTGTGTGCCCCTCCTGCTGGTAGGTTGTCAATCTACTGCGCCGCTGGGGTCTGTCTCTTTTCGTACCCAGGCCACGGCCAGTCCGCCGCGTGAGGCCCTGTTCAACCAACCCGCAGCAGCCCCGTTTATTTTCAAAAGCCGCCAGGGTTTGCTTTTGGCCTATCGTGGCCTGCAAGCTGACAGCCGCCAAATCTACGTGCGCCGTTCCCGCGATGGCCAGAGCTGGGACAGCCCTGTTCAGGTCAGCCACAACAATCTCTCGGTCAGCCACCCCCAAATAGTCGAAGAGGCCTCTGGCAAACTCAAACTCTTTTACCACAGCAATCAAAGTGAAGCTTGGCAGCTCTACGTTTCTGAGTCCAGCGACGGACAAACCTGGACCCCTCCCCGCAAAGTAGACCTGCCCGAAAGCCAAATTTCGGACTCCAGCCTCTTCTACAGCAACAAAGAATATTTGCTCTGCTACCAGGCCTTTGGGGGCGGTCTCTTTTTAAGCCGCTCAAGTGACGGCCTGAGCTGGAGTCAACCCACTCAAATTTCCGAGAGCGGCGAAGCCCCTTCTCTGGTGCGCACAGCCCAAGGGCGTTATGCCTTGGCCTATGAAGGCCCCACCGACACAGGCTGGACGATCTACCTCTCCAGCAGCAGCGATCTCAAAAAGTGGACTGCCCCACAGGCACTGGGCCAAGATTTGGGAGAAAACAGCCGCTCACGCTGGGGCCGCTTGGTCTCTGGTAGCAAAAACACCACCTTGGTCTTTTCAACCCAAACTGAAAGTGGTGCCTGGGAGCTCTACAAACGCAGTTCCAACGACCTACAGGCCTGGAGTGCTCCCAAACAATTGACCCAAAATGGGCTGCGCAATGTCAATCCCCAATTGGCACCGGCATCCAGCTCTTCGGCCTATCTGGCCTGGGAACTCTCCCAGCCAGAATCGCCTGCGGTTTCTCATCTTACGGTGCAACAGCTGCAGTTTTAGCCTGGGCTGAATTGCTTTAAGACACCGGCTTGTAGCTCTTCGCGCCTAAAAATCCCCCGATCCGTCACCAGTGCCGTCACCAATTCCACGGGCGTGACGTCAAAAGCGGGATTGTAGACCGGCGCTTCGTGGGGAGCCCAATTCAAGGCTCCGGTATGCTGGACCAGCCCCCGCACCTCTTCTGCTCCCCGCTGTTCAATGGGAATGGCGCTGCCATCAGCCGCCTGGAAATCCAAGGTCGAGTAAGGAGCCACGGGATAAAAAGGCAAGTTGTGGTAAAAGGCGTTGACCGCCACGTTATACGTGCCAATTTTATTGGCAAAATCCCCATTCAAAGCCACCCGATCGGCCCCCAGAAAAACCTTGTGAATGGCGCCCTGGCGCATCAGCATCGCTGCCATATTGTCACAGATCAGGGTATAGGGAATGCCCCATTTGCTCAGCTCCCAGGCGGTCAAACGGGCACCCTGCAAAAGCGGACGGGTTTCGTCAACATAGACATGCAGCTTTTTGCCAGCAGCCCAAGCGGTGTAAATCACCCCCAAAGCCGTGCCAATGCCCGCCGTGGCCAAGCCTCCGCTATTGCAATGGGTCAAAATATGATCGCCATCTGCGATCAACGCAGCGCCCATTTCTCCCATTTGGGCGCAGAGACGTTGGTCTTCTTCAAAAATCGCCACCGCCTCAGCTTGCAAACGCGCTGGTTCTGCACAGAGCGGCAAGAGCCGATCAATGGCCCACATCAAATTCACAGCCGTTGGACGGCTCTGACGCAGCTGGAGCGCCAAAGAACGCAGACCAGCAGGGTCGGTTTGCTTTTGGCTAAAACAGGCCAAAGACAGAGCTGCTGCCACGCCAATTAAAGGCGCGCCGCGCACTTTGAGGGCTTTGATCGCGGCAATCATGGCTGCAGGGTCGGTGGCATCCAACCAGAGTTCGCCATGGGGCAGGGCCTGCTGATCCAATAAGAAAAGGCGATCGTGCTCCAGTTTCAGGGCCCGTGAGTTGAGGTTTTTCATTGTTACTCCTGAGGGGTATTTTCCAATAGTTTAAGCAGGCGTTTCAAAAGATGTTGTAAATACTGCATATCTTCTTTGCCAAAAGACTGGGCCAGGTCTTTTTCCATGGTTTGCAATAAATCCAAACCATGGAACAAAGCAGCGCGGCCTGCTGCGCTAAAACACACCCGCCGAGCCCTTCTGTCATCTGGATCTGCTTGCATTTCTACCAGCCCCAAACTTTCCATTTCTTTGACCAATTGGCTGGTGGCCTGCTTGCTGATACCCAAACGGCTACTCAAATCCGTAATCCGGGTGCCTTCCAGATCCAAATGTGGCAAAAGCGCAGTATGCGCCAGGCGAAAGGGCTGGCCCCCTGTCTGCTGCTGGATTTTTTCGATCGCCAGGCTGTTCCAAAGCCGCGCGGCCTTAAAAAGCAATTGGGCGACACTGGCTTGTTTGGCTGCTTCAAGCTGGGCCTTGAAGATCTCTTCTTGCATTTAGTAAACCTGCTTGACTAATTCGAGGTGATGGTTCAAACTAAATAGTAAACCTACTTGACCAAGTAGCGCAAGCGAAAGGATGCTCTCAAAAATGACCTTATCTTTACAAGCCGTGGCCGACAATCTTTGGGTGGTGGCTCACCCCTTTGAAGTCCTGAAAGTCAAAATGGGCACTCACACCACGGTAATACGACTCCGTAACGGAAATCTGTGGCTGCTCTCACCAGGAGCAGGCCTGGGTAGCTTAAAAAAAGACTTAGCTGCTTTGGGGCCTGTCACAGCCATCGTCGCTCCCAACACCATGCACCATCTATTTTTACCTGAAGCGATTCAGCTCTTTCCAGAAGCCCGGGTCTATGGGCCCAGTGGAGTGAAACGCAAACAGCCCACATTGGCGATTGAGCCGCTTACAAACGAGGCTCCAGATCTGTGGCGGGAAGATATTGAGCAAACCCGTTTGGATGGCCTGAGTTTTTTACAAGAAACGGCTTTTTTTCACCCATCTAGTCGAAGTCTGATCGTAACCGATCTGGTCTTTAATTTGCAACACTCTGACCATGCTTGGAGTCGCTTATTTTTGCGCCTGAACGACGCCTACGGCAAATTGGGTCCGAGTCGCATGCTGCGCAAAATGGTTCTCAAAGACCCGCATGCTTTGGCAAAATCTTTAGACACCGTCTTGGCCTGGGACTTTGATCGGATTGTACTCAGCCACGGCGAGTTGGTGCAAACGGGAGGCAAAGCGCTGCTGCGCGAAGCTTTTGAAAGGATTGGGGTTTTAAAACAGAGTTAAGGACTGCGCAGATAATTTTTGGCCGCGGGAATCGAAAGTGAGGCCTCGGTGGCACTGCACCAAGCACTCAAACGGCCCCCATAGACACAAGCGGTATCTATTTGCAGACACTGGGCTTTTTTCCAGCGTTTGAGCCGGGCCACGGGCGTATGGCCCGAGACATGCAAACGCAAACTGTCAGGCGGGGAACTCGGGGGCACCCGGTTCCAGACCAGAGAATGGCTGTGTTGTAAAAAAGCCTGGGCCGCATCCGC
Organism: Candidatus Sericytochromatia bacterium; assembly: GCA_044356335.1. Lineage (GTDB taxonomy): Bacteria > Cyanobacteriota > Sericytochromatia > UBA7694 > UBA7694. The sequence goes on along the minus strand of JBIKWL010000080.1, from coordinate 21,376 downwards.
ATTGCTCAGCCGCACCGGCTGCAAGGCGTAAATCATTGTCAAATCTTTGGGACGCGCCAGGGCATGGGTGACCACGACTTGCTGATCACTCCAGACATAGGGCAGATGCATCAGGAAATGCAGCAGTTCTGGTTCAATTTTCCAACTTTCAGGCTGTTCCGGGTCGCAGCCAAAACTGCGCAGGGTCTGATACCCGCCCTGACTGACCCAGAGACAGCGGGCATAATTGCGGTAGTCTTCCCAACTCAGCCAGCGGCTGAATCCCGCCTGAGAACGCCAACTTTGGCGATAGGTATTGAGCCAACGCGGCCAAGTCATATTCTCAAAATTAAAGGGAGCCCACTCCTGCAAACATTCCAACATCATCAGCTCATGATTGCCCATCACCACAGCATGGGTGCCTGCGCGCACCCCTTTCAAAAAATGTTGCACCACCCCCAACGAATCGGGGCCCCGATCGATCAGATCGCCGACAGAGACAATCAGCGGCTTCCAACCTCTGCGAACGGCTTGGCGCTTGATTTTGGCCTCCAAGGCCAAGAGTTCTTGATAACAGCCATGGATATCGCCAATCAGGTAGACAACGGTTTCGGCTTCGGACATCAACGCGGCTCCAATTCTTTTAAACAGCGGGCCCAGGCCAATGGAGCCAAAGGGTCTTCCCACAAAGCGGGTGCTTGGGCCCGGATTTTTTCACGTAAGGCCTGGTTGAGATCTGGGTCGTTCGCCACTTGCAGGGCTTTTTCAATATACGCTGCTGCGCTGCCAACGACGCAATCAGGCAGACCCAATTTGAGATAAGCGGCCAAAGCGACACGCCCCTGGGCCATTTCCGTCGGCCAAGTGATCACTGGCAGCCCCAATGAAAGTGCCTCGAAGATCGCTGTGCCGCCCCCACAGGGCCGGGGGTCGAGCATCACGCTGCCCAAAGAGAGTAAATTGAGGTATTCATCGTGTGCAAGCGGAGGCAAGAACCAAATACGGGGCATGAGATCACTCAGGTTCGTTTCAAAGCGCCGCAGCAGTGCTTCGCGGGCTTTTTCATCGTCGGGCCAGGTCAGCAAAACCAAATGCCCATTGCGATCACTGCGCAAGATCTCCGCCAAGATCAGCTCAAATTCTGGCTGCAGCTTGGAGAGGCGATGGGGGCAGAGGTAAAGTGCACCCTCTGCGGGCAGGCCATAGTCCGAACGCGGCCAAAGCTGCCCTTCTGGATGGCGCAAGACAAAGTCCGGCGGCTGAAAAAAAGCGGGCAACGCCTCCAACTGGATCAGCTTTTCGCTGTAAAAACGCTGGGGATTTTCAGGGGGTTCGACAGCTGTGGCAGAGATAACATAGTCCATTTCGGGCAGACCTGTCGTGCCCAGACTGAGCAAGGAAGTCAATTGCACAGGAGCCAAGCGATAAGAGGCCAGCAACAATTGCAGACTCTGCTCGGCATGGGGCTCAGTCAAACAGAGCAGATCGAGATCCAAGGCCAATAATTGGCCCAAGGCTTCGGGAATCTGATCAGACAAGATCGTAAAGTCGCAATCTGGAGGCAGGGGCTGAAAACTCTGAAAGGCGAAAAAATCTGTAAACACCCATTGCAAATCGAGCCCTTCCAAGGGCAGACGCAGAATCAGCTGAAAGAACTGTCTCAGGGCCGGATGAGCAGGGCCAAAGACAAAAGCCACGCGCCGCTGCTGAGCTGACCTGGGCAAAGCCGGGGGCTCGGCCTGCAACGGTGGCAGCAAACGCTGCAGCAAACGTGCCAATTGTTGGCGTGGGACAAGGGCTTCGGCGCCAGTATAAACCAGATTGTGCAGGGGCAACCAATTGGAGAAATAGGGTTCGACATTGCTAAAATCCGGCCAAATCTGGGCCCCCTCTGGCAAGTCTGCCAACAAGCTGAAATGAGCCAAATGAGTCTTTAAGGCCTGCACAGCTTGGTTTTGGCTCTCAACTGAAGCGGGAAAAAGAGGCATGATCAGACCCTGTTTGAGTTCCCAGGCCAAGCGATCGGGCAAAGCCGGGTCCTCCAAAGCCATCTGATAACATTTTTGGGCCTCTTCCAATTGGTATTCACTTTCCATCAAAATGCCGACACGTGCGGCAATCAAATGGCGCAAAGCAGGGTAAGACGTGGCAAGTGAAATCAAAAAATCCATGGTCTGTTCTGGATTTTTGCCGGTTTCAATCTGCAGCCACATGCTCAGGGCCTGGGGATGTTCAGGCTCCAATTGCAGGGCTTTAAAATAATACTGAGCGGCTTTATCCAGGGACTGCATCGAGAGAAAGAGATCTCCCAGCACCACCAAAATATCTGCGCGATCGGGGTGAAACTGCAGGTATTTGAGAAAGTGTTGAATCGCTTGGGCCGGTTGGTTTAATTCGCGGCAGAGAAAGCCAGCATGGTAATAGGCTTCGCTGAATTGCAAATCCAATTTGAAGGTCTTTTGGTAATAGTCCAGGGCCTCTTCAAAGGCCCCAAAATAGCGCTGATAAATCTGACCCAATTGGAAATAGGCGGGGGCAAAAACCGGGTTGTGATCCAAAACCTGCTTAAAGGCCCGGATCGCAGGGGCATATTCATGGCGCTCAATCTGCAAAAGCCCCAATTCATAAGCGGCTTCAGTCATATTTGGCGCCAATTCCAGTGCCATTTGATAATGCAAAGCAGCCAGGTCCAACAGCCCCTGCGCTTGCAGTTGCTGGGCCTCCTCAAAATGCTGAAGTTCTGCTTTGGCTTCCACTTTTCCCGCCTTAATTCTGGTAGTCATTATACAATAGACTCCATGCCCACTTCTCTTTCAACAGCCAAGAGATTTAACTGATGCCACAGCGACTGCCACAGAACCCCAATCAGCGCGCGTTAAAACTGACACCCCATTGTGGTCGGTTCTATTCAGATGTGTAAAACCACGACCTCGCGTGCCTTTCGCAAAAAAAATCTCAATCGCTACACAGTTTACGATTTTGACAATTTTGAGGATTATTTTCTCTATTTACATCTCAATCCCCAGATTCAATGGATCCATGTCTTGGGGGGCGTTGCCATTGTGCCTGTTTTTCCCTGGGTCATTTACGCCCTGGTACATTTGCATCAACCTTTGCCCTTTGTGCTTTTTTCGCTGGTCTTTTACGGGGCCGGATTTCTCAGCCATTGGACAGGAGATGGCCAGATATCCAAGACAGTCAAAGCCTTTGGGCCCTCTTACCTGTATGTGATTTTACTTAATTTTCGCATCATTACAGGCAGCCAAAAGGCCTATGAAGCCCGCTTTATGGCCCGTTATCCCCACACCCTTTGGGTCTACCAAACCCAAACCCAAAACAAACCCCAGAACGAAATACAAGCGCAAGCCATCACCCCCCCTCAGAATCAACGCAGGGCGCAAATTGGCCTGGGTTTGCTCGCCCTGCTGGGACTGGGGTTGACCCAAGTGGAACCCTTGCTGGTCTGGGGCTGGGGCCTGGTTCTTTTGGCTCTGTATTTGGCTGCCGGCTTTTTATTGGTCTATTTACAAGACCTCGAACATGCATTAGACCTGCTCGATCAGCCCATTGCCAGCCAGCGTTTGGCCCTAACTTTGGCCCTCTCCCAACAGAAACAAACGGCAGCCCCTGAAAAGCAACAGGCCCTGACAGACGTGCAAATTTTGAACAGCACTTTCTGGTACCGTTACCGCCAAAGCCGCTGGCACCACCTGAAAGCTTGGAGCCAAGACAGTCAAGCCACCCCCTCTCCAGCGGCCCAGTCACTTGCCCAAGCCTGGCTGCAACGCCTGGAGCAGCAGCTACAGACAGGTGTCTTTGCCATCAACCGTGAGGAGCAGCGGCTGCTTGAACAATTGAATGTGTGTTACTCTGAAAACCATTCCGCAATGAGAGAATAGCACGATTATGTCCAAATTAAGGCTCTTGCTTCCGGTCTATCTTTTGTTTTCACTCTCAGGTTTTGCCGGCCTGATTTATGAAGCGCTTTGGGCCCGATATATGAAATTGATCTTGGGTCACTCTTCTTATGGTCAAATCCTGACCTTGGTGATCTTTATGGGGGGACTGGGACTGGGTTCTTTTTTGGGCGGCAAATATGCCCGCATTTTCAAAAAACCGCTGTATTTATACGCCTTGGCAGAAGTGCTGATTGGCATTGGGGGTCTGTTTTACCACTACCTCTATAAACTGGCCAGTCAGGGTGTCTTTCAACTGGCAGGCTCATTTTCTGGCAATACCTGGCTACTCTGGGGCCTCAAAGGCGGGGCCGCCCTGCTGATCACCTTGCCCTGGGCCATTTTGCTTGGAATCACCTTTCCGGCCCTGGCGATTGGGGTGATGGATCTGAGTGAAGATGCAGGCCGAGAGAGCCTGCCCTGGCTGTATTTCACCAATTCCTTGGGAGGTGCCCTGGGCATTTTGGTCACTTCGTTTTATCTGATTGACCATTTTGGCACCATTGGCACCCTCTCTCTGGCTGGCAGCCTGAATATTGGCTTGGGTCTGGCCTTTTATTTACTTACACGGCAGTTCTGGCCGGATCCAGAAGACATCCGAGAAGATAATCCCAAAGCCCCTACAGCCCCGGCACAGAACCTCGATTTGGAAAGTCAATTATCCCCAACGACGCTGGGCAAAAGCCTCTTGGGCGTTTCATTACTCACCGGATTCTCCTCTTTTTTGTATGAAATTTGCTGGATACGGCTTTTGGCCCTGCTGATGGGCGCTTCGACCCATGCCTTTGATTTAATGGTCTCAGCTTTTATTCTCGGACTGGCTTCAGGCAGTTTGGTCGTGCGCTTTGTCATGCAAAAAACCGGAGCGGCCCTCAAAGTCTTGGCCTGGGTTCAGATTTTAATGGGACTCTGTGCAGGCCTTAGCCTGGTCTTTTATGAGCAATTGTTTGTCTTTATGAACCAGTCGCACAGCATTTTGACCCCCACCCCTGGTGCCTATGGTCTGTATTCTGTCTTCAGATACGGCCTGAGCTTGCTCTTGATGTTTCCCGCCAGTTTCTTTGCAGGCATGACCCTGCCCCTGATTACCTGGGCTGTTTTGCACCTGCTCAAACACGAGCGCTTTGTCGGACAGGTCTATGCCTACAATACCTTCGGTGCCATCTTGGGCTCGGCCCTGGGAGGCCTGTTTTTCTTGCCTTGGCTGCAACTCAAAGGCACATTGGTTTTGGCTGCCCTGATCGATCTTGGCGTGGGCCTGGGTTTGCTCAGTTTGACCCCCAAAGCAAAGACCCGTCTGGTCTGGGCAACGGGCCTTTCACTTGTCTTGATGGTACCGGTTGTGGGTGTCAATCTCAATGGCTTTACGCTCACTTCGGGCGTGTTTCGCGAATCGCTGGACTTCAAGGCCAGTGAGGCACGGCACCGCATTCCCCCAGAAATTCGCCATGGCCGTACAGCCAGCATTTCTTTTCATGACTATGGCAATCTTAAAACGATCAAAACCAACGGCAAACCCGATGCCAGCGTGGCCACTGTGCCAGATATGAGCCAGCCCAATGATGAAATTACCCAGGCCGCTTTGGCACTCTATCCTGTTCAGCTCATGAAAAAGCCCTATCAAGCAGCCATGATCGGCCTTGGCAGTGGCATGACCGCCCATTACCTCTTGCGCGATCCCCAATTACAACACCTGGATATGATTGAAATTGAACCAGAAGTCTATGAACTGGCCAAAGGGTTCGCTCCCTTTAATCAAGCGGTCTACCAAAGCCCCAAAATCAAAATGGCGTTTGAAGACGCACGGACCTTTTTTTACAGCCAGAACAAACAGTATGACCTGATTGTCTCCGAGCCTTCCAATCCTTGGATCAGTGGGGTTTCCAGTCTGTTTACTCAGGAATTTTACCGGGATATGCGCCGTTTTTTAAAACCCGAAGGGGTCTTGGTACAGTGGATTCACTCGTATGAGTTCGATTCTCAGCTATTGCTCTCTATTTTAAAGGCTTTAAAAACCCAATTCCCACATATCTCGATTTATGGCCTACCTGGCCTTGAATCCGACCAAACACTGCCCTCCAACCTCTTGATCTTTGCCAGCGCTTCAGCGATTCAATTTCCCTCGGGTCCCCATTTGCGCAGGATTCCCGAACTCGATGCAGATTTAAAGCGGCTGAAAATGACGACCCGTGATTTTGATGGCACCTATCGCATCGCCACCCAACAGACCCTGCAGGCCCTGATCGCCAACTACAATGCCAACTCTGACTTCTTTCCTGTGGTAGACTCTCAGGCCGAAAAACACCGTTTTTTGAATAACTTTGTGAATATTCACGAATTTTTGCTGTTTACACCGGTCTATTACCAGTCTTTTTTCGAGCCCGATTTCCACCCCTTGCTCATAGAGCGCCTCAAAAAAGGCGAAAACCGTTTAAACCTGCTCTTAAAAGACTTGGACTATAAATTGACACAAAGAGCCAAATTACAAGACCCCGAACGCCTGCGCAAGGACTTTAAATACCTGCTCACGCGTTTTATGCCCATTTTAAATTGGAGCCACCCCACATTGCAAAAATACAAGCAGTATTTGAAGAGCAGCCCAGCCCTGCAGGTGCAATGGGTGGAGTTTGAGCTCTTTCAGCATTTTGCGGATCCAGATCTGCGCAAAAGTATTCCCGCCATGCAAGCCCTTTTAAAAGTGCCTCCCCAGGCTTTGCAACCGGCCACCATTCGGGCCTTGGGCCTAAAAGCGATCCAAATGAAAAACCTGCAACTCTATCAGCAGGTCATCACCAGCCTGGCCAAACCCCACCCGGGGATCAGCGAGCTTGAAAAAGAGCTGATGCAGAGCTTTTTGCCGAAATCTGCTGTCTCCCGCTGAGCCCTGGTTAAAGCGTCAGCGCAAGCACTTGACCCGCTTGCGCAATCTGGCTCTGCCAGCCTTTGGCCTCAGCCAGACGGTTTTGCAGGGCCAGGGCCGCGTCGGGTTCGCCATGCACAATAAACAGCTGTTGGGGCGCGCTCGACAGCTCGGAGAGCCAATCCAGCAGGCCGGCTTGGTCGGCATGGGCCGAGAGGCCGTGTAATTGTTCAACCCGGGCCCGCACAGGGTAATGCACCCCTTGGATTTTGAGATGCGAAGCGCCTTCCAAGAGATCGCGACCACGGGTACCTTCAGCCTGATAACCTGAGAGCAAAACCGTTGAGGCCGGGTTGGGCAATTCATAGAGCAAATACCCCAACATACGTCCCCCTGTGAGCATGCCGCTGCCTGCCAAAACAATTTTGGGCTGTTGGCGCTTGGCGATCTTCAAGCTCTCCTGGGCCTGGGTTACAACATGAATGCCCGCAGTCAGAGCTTGCGCATCGGCCTCACTCAGTTTGTGCCACTCAGGAAACTCAGCAAAGAGTTTGAGAACAGCTGAGCCCATCGGGCTATCGAGAATAATTGGCACCGAAGGCAGGCGTTTTTGACGGATCAATTGTGAGAGCAACAAGAGCAGGGTTTGGGTGCGCTCCACGGCAAAACCGGGGATCAAAAGTGAGCCCCCGTCTGAGAGGGTTTCTGCCGCCAATTCGGCCAAACGCTCGGCCACGTCTTCGTGGGGATGGAGCCGATTGCCGTAAGTCGATTCAATCAACAAGAGATCGGCTTTGTCGGGCTTTTGGGGCGGATAGAGCAGCATGTCATCGCTGCGACCAATATCCCCCGAAAAAATCAGGGTTTTGCCCGCGATTTCCAGCTCAATAAAACAGGCTCCCAAAATATGGCCGTTATAATGCCAGCGCGCGCGAATCCCCGCCTCGGGAAAGAGTTCGAGCCACTCTTGCTGGGACACCGTCTGCAAATGGCTGAGGGTTTTTTCGGCCTCGCGGATGGTATAGAGCGGTTTGGCTGGGGCATGTTTGGAATAGCCATGCAAATTGGCCCTTTCAGCCTCTTCTTCTTGTACCTTGCCGCTGTCACGCAGAATAATTTCAGTCACGGCCCGGGTCGGCGCCGTGGCATAGATCGGCCCCCGAAAGCCCTGCTGCAAGAGACAGGGCAAATAACCCGTGTGGTCCATGTGGCCGTGGGTCAACAAAACAGCGTCGATCTCTTTGGCAGGAAAGGGCAAGGGCTCCCAATTTTGCAGCCGCAATTGTTTGAGTCCCTGAAAGAGGCCACAATCGATCAACAGCGTATGGCCTTCGGCCTGAACCAAAAAACGAGAACCGGTCACGGTTCCTGCCGCACCTAAAAAACGAATCGTCAATGGGGTCATGGAATAAGCACATCCGCATAATTAAATTCAATTGCCAAAGATTTGGCTTTCCAGGGTCTGTTCAAATTCTTTTCTGCCGCCTGTCGCACGACGGTATCCACGGCAGGTTGCTCAAGTACCGCGGCATAATTGCGTTTGGCCTCTGAACGCAGACCGGCGGCATCAAAGGCCCGCCCGCGCCAGAGATAAAAAGCAGCCACCCGCTCAGGATCTGGGTGCCCCAACTCCAAGGCCCTGTGCAAATAGGGAAGAGCCGCTTCGGGGCGTTGGGCCGAAAGTGCCACCAATCCAGCAATATAAGCATAAACCGACTCACGCGGGGCCTCTTGGCAGGCGTCCTCCATGGCGCTGAGCGCTTGGATTTTGTCATTCTCATCAAAATAGGCCCGGTAGGCACGGGTATAGTGGGCAAAGGCCTGCTCTTCTTGTTCGGGCACGTTTCGGCCCTGCAGTGGAGGCAGGTTTTCGCACACCGTTCCCTGTTTGAGGTCAAAGGCATAATAAGGCCGGGTGGAGGTGGGCACCGTACCCGCCCCGACCCAGGCCCGCCCAGCATCGGGTTCAAACACCGCCGAAGACACCGTCAGCAACATCGCCAGAGGCGTACGCATGCGACAGCGGGCATCCACCCGATCGCCGAGCAAATAGGCCATGTCTTGGGCTTCGAGCTGGCCATGTCGGGCTTTGAGATAGCTGTCGATATGTTGGTATCGGCCCAGATTGGAGCGCCACTGCGAGGGGTAGAGATGGGTCTCACGGTCGGCGAGCTTTTTGCTGAGATACATATTGCTGTAAGCAAAGGTCTCCTGATCGGTGATAAACCAGTGGCGTTCTGTGCCCGTGACTTCGTAACAGAGCAAGGCCTTTTCTGCCGCCGAGGTGATGATATACGTCCAACAGGCGGTGGGCCGATGGGCATCGAGAATTTGACGGGCCTGATCCAGGGTCTGGGCCTTGCGCATGACTTCATCGCCGACAATCCCCACGGGCTGCCCACCCAATTGCAAATTGAGACAGGCTATATGTTGATGCACAGCCAGGGTCAGCCCTGCTTCGTTCATGGCCGTGACCCCACCCAAGGGAATCCCGGCTGAGGTTATCGAGAGGTAATTCAAGCCATCTTCGGGCTGAGAAAAAATCACGGCAGCTTCGCGATCCCAGACTTCGGCCCCCATATAGTCGAGATTGCGGGCATGTAAGAGCTGACCTTGTTTGGTAGCGCTGCCCTGGGCCACAGCACTGGAACAGCCCATGGTCTGGACAGCCAATTGCGGGGCCAATTCGAGCTTGCGCATTTTTTGACTCTGGCAAGAGAGCCAGAGAAAGCTATCGGGCAACACAAAAGCCTGCCAAATCAAAGCTTCGGGCAAACCTGCCCCTTCCGCCAGCCCTTTGACATGGGCCTTGACATGGGCCGGAAATTCCGACACCAATTGGCGTCCAACCCAGCGGTCCAGGCCTTTTTTAAGGGTTTTGGCCGCTCGCTCTCCCACTGCTTGGCGCAAAATCTTTTCCAGATAGACCGCAAAATAAGGCACAGCTCCTTGGGGAATGGCAGCTTTGAGCATTTGCCCATGCTGAAAACCCATTTCGTAGTCACTGCCGCCAATATTGAGCACATGTAAGCCCTGATAGCGGCGATAGCCTGGCATTCCAGCATTAGCAACGGCAAGGGTCTCAGACATAGGATCACTCCTGTTCGCAAGCTGCTTTTAGTATAGCCGCAGCCAGCCACTTTGTGAGAGAATAAAAAACAGAAAATCCAGGAGATAAGCCATGCCGCGTTATCTGGTTCTGTTTTTAGCTCTCTCTGTTGTGAGCACAGCTCTGAGCGCCTGCGAAGATTTGCCCGAAGCGGTGGTCAAACGCAATTCGGCATTGCAGGGCAATATGGGCTGGAGTGACGGATTTGCACCCCTGCCCCCTCTATCTCAGCCCGCTCCCCCGGCTCAACCCGCGCAGGCCAATACCAATACAGGTTTTACAGATTTACCGGCGCTGCCTTTTCCGCCCTTAACCCCCTTGCCAGTACCCAGCCCAGCCCAGGCAGAGGAAGCCCCACCTTCCACGCCAAACACACCGACATCACCCGCACCAGACAGCAGTCCAGCAGCGGGAGATGCTCAGTGATGACACCCAGTCAGAGGCCTTAAACAGCGCTATTTTCCAATTTCTTGAAAAGGGCCGTTGAGTTCCGCCTGAACCTCAGCGCCCGTGACGGTGCCTTTGGCCAAAGCCGTAAAGAGATAAACCAAATGAGCGGCCTGAATATTGGCGGTATCTTGGCCGATTAACTCGCGCAGAGATTTTTCGTAGGTCTCTGTCTTGGCTACGCGGTTGTCGACATCGTTGTAGCGAATTTCCAATTTGATCTTCTGATCGAGCAGGTTTTCGACTTTATTGGCTTTGAACTGTTCCCAAAAATACTGCGAGGTATTAAACGAAAAATTGGTGGGCTGGACTTTGCTGGGATCTTGCGAGACCTGCTCTGCGGCAGATTCACCATGATAGAGTTGACCGGGGTAATCCAGTTTAAAACGCACATTGCGGGCTGCCAAATCGATCAGGGGAATAAAACGATCGGTCATGGCCTCTTTCATATCCGTTTTGCTGACCACACTGTAATAGGCACCCCGGCCCGCTTCGGTTAAGGCATTCAGCAATTCCTGATTGTGCTCATAACCCAACCCAATCGCTGAAAGGAAGATTCCTTGCTGATTGCGTCGGGCGGCCAACTCTTGGAGCGGGGCCAGATCTTTGCTGCCTTCGGTGGGCAGGGCATCGGTAATAAACAAAAGGCGGTTATTTTTGCTGGCATCGCGGTATTTTTCGGCCACACGGTACCCCTCTTCCAGTGCCGCCTGCAAATTGGTATTGCCCAGGGGCTCCAATTTGCTCACAACCTGCAAATAGGGTTTGAGATCGGTGCCAAATTTAAGCCCTTCAATTTCTTTAAAGGGCTTGGCGGCAAAGGTCACCAAGTTGAGCACATCACCCGGTTTGAGTTGATCGAGCATTTGCTGCAAGCCTGCTTTGAGCAAGTCCAGGCGCGAAGGCGGAGATTTGCCTGGCTCATCGGCAATCGGCGCATATTCGGTCATGGAATTGGAGACATCGGCCACCACAGTTAAAACCACATTTTTACGTGTGCTTTTACAGCGATAGGGCGCTGTGACATGTACCCCCAACTCATAGGTATCCAAAAGTGGATGGCTGAGATGGGCGCGGCGGGTCATGCCCATCGAAACCTGAAAAAGGCCTGTGGAGGTCTGTTTGACATGATCAAAGTTTTCATAATTCAAAAATTCCCAGGGGCGGGCCCATTCGGGTTTGGGCAATCGATTGGCCTGCAGGGCCTGTTTGGCCAATTCCACTCCAGCAGTACTGGCCGAGTCGTCGTAAGAGAAGTAAAACGATTCACGCGGGTTTTTGGGGGCTGGCAGGGGGGTGACCATCGGGGTTGGAACGGGGGTTGGGATGGCGGTCGGTGTTGCCGTGGGCAAGCTAGTAGGAGTGGGAATGGGGGTCACCAGCGGGGCGGGCACAGTGGTCGAAGAAGTCAGCCGAATGCGGTTGGGGAACAAAATTGCCTCATAATCGCCATCGGTCAATTTAAAGTATTTTTCTGTGCGGGCCACCCCAGATTTGTCGAGAATTTTGCCATCTCCAGCCTGCAGACCCCAGCTGTATTTGCTCAAATCGCTATCCAAAACCAAGTTTGAAGGCAATTTAACCTGTACCACAAGATCATCACTCGACCAAACAAATTGAAACTGTGCAGGGCTGGCAACCTGTTCTCCCAGAACATTGGCATTGCGCAGATGCAAAGCAATATTCTTTTCGACCGAGGCTTTGTCCATCGGTTCACTGAAATTGAGGGTCAACCCCTGTGGTAGCGCATCCGCTTTTTCGCGCAGCCAAGCAGCGGCGCGCACTTCGGGCTTGTCGGTCAGGCCATTATAACCAGCGGAAAAAGTGGGTGCCCCCGTTACACTGGTCCCAAAATCATAGCGATTGGCATTGGGGTCGCCCTGTTTATTGGATTTGAGCACTTCAACACGGCTGCGATCCGTAAAGCCCTCTTTCGATAAAATAATTTCAACCTGCACGCCCGAGGGCGCGTTATTAAAGGCGTAGGTGCCACCTGCTGTGACTGTTGTGGCCTCAAAGGGAACCGAGCTATTGAGCGAGCGCACCTTGACCGTCACGCCATCCACAGGATTGCCCTGATCATCAAAGATCTTGCCATTGAAGGTCGTTTTTTCGATCACCGAAATATCCGAAGTGGCGCTGGGCAGGGGCGTGTTCTGCGGCACAGGCGTACCGACGGGCACTGGCGGGGGGGCGCCAAAGATATTGCCTGACCCCAGGCTGGGATCACTGGGCCCAAGGCCTTTGAGGGCCAAGAGCTTTTCAATCATCTGACGGTACTCACGGGCGGTTTCGCGGGCGTAGCCCTGCTCTCCTGCGACCGCCTGTCCACTACAAAAACGGGCCACGGTGGGGTCGATACCGCCACCGCCCAAAACCTGAAAGGTGCCCACAGGGACCTTGGAAGTGGTTTCTGGAGGCGCGTTGATCACAATCACCGGATTGGTCGTGATATTCGTGGCAGGAGCACAGGCTTGAAGACCGATCAGCAGGGTGAGTGCAAAAGACGATTTAAAGCGATCCAACATAATCAAAGGGCCTCGTTTGTAAGTGACTATTTTAAATAGGGACGCTGACAAAAGTGTGGGGGTTCCCTCTCTCGGTGCTAAAAAGCGAAAAAAATTAGACTTCAGAGGCATAGTCGGGCCTAAGCAGGGGTTTTCCACTGTTTGAGCGCTCCAATTGCCAAAAAGAGCCATAAATCTCCGCCAAAATTTCGGGGCGCATCACCGCTTCGGCAGGCCCCTGAGCCACCACCTGGCCCTGATTGAGCAAAAGCAATTGATCGGCAAAATGGGCGGCCAAATTGAGATCGTGCAAAACCACCACAATGCCCACCTGATTACCCGCAATCTCACGCAACAAGCGCATGACCTGAACCTCGGCCTGAATATCCAAATGGGCTGTGGGTTCGTCCAAAAGCAGCAATTGCGGCGTTTGGGCCAAAGCCCTGGCCAGTTGGGCTTTTTGCCATTCCCCACTGCTCAGACTCTGCACCAGTTGCTCAGCCAAGGCGGTTAAATCACAGCGCTCCAACACCTGGGCCACAACGTTGCGGTCAGAGGAACTGAGGCGGCCCAGCCAATCCTGAAAGGGCGATCGGCCCAAGGCCACATACTCACCCAGGCGCAAAGGGAAAGCGGGAAGCGCCTCTCGGGGATTGATCACAGCCACATGCTTTGCCCTTTCGGGTGTCGGATAATCGAGCAGCGGGCGACCCAACAATTGCACCTGTCCAACAGAAGGGGTGAGAAGCCCCGCCAAAAGTTTGAGCAGGGTGGACTTGCCCGCGCCATTGGGGCCCACCAGGGCCAGAATTTCACCGGGCCTTAAACTGAGCGAAACCCCTTTGACCAAGGCACGTTTGACCAAATCACGTTCGCCCAGGGCAAAACCCAGTTGAGAGGCCGTTAAAAGCGCCCCCCCCCCCAACGACACAGCCATCAGCGGGACCGGTTTTTCTGCAGCTCTTTGAGATCCTGAATCACCTTGCGAATCTTGACCACATCTTCGGCCTGGGGCTCTCGTTTGAGATAGGCCTCAAAATGCTGGATCGCAGGCTGAATTTGCCCCATTTTGGCATACGTCAGCCCTAAATTACGTAAAATATCTGGCCGCTGTTTGTCCTGTTTGAGAGCCGCCTGCAAGTCCACAATCGCCTGGGGATAATTCTGGGCATTGTAATAGAGCACCCCCCGCAGAGCCAATGCATCGGCGTAGTTGGGATTGATCTGAAGTGCTTGGTTGAGATAGGCCATGGAGCGGCCACGGGTGGCGGGATCGGCAAACAAGACACTGGCAAGTGTGTAGTTCAATTCCGCATTTTGAGGGGCCAAACTCAAGGCCTGATTAAAATGATTCAAGGCTTTGTCGGTATTGCCTTGCTGGTAGGCCAATTTGCCGAGCTGAATCCAGGCTGCGACAAATTGGGGTTTGAGCTGAGTGCTGGACTGGAAATAGGCCTCAGCCAAATCAGGGTTGTTCTGCTGCAGATGGAGTTTGCCCAGGCGATAGAGCGTATCTGAATAGGTTTTGTCCTGTTTGGCCAATTGCTCAAAGCTGCGGATCGCCATTTCGGGCTGGCCGCCCTCTTCTTGTAAACGCCCCTGATCATAGAGCGCGGGCAAATAATCGGGACGAATCAAAAGCAGATTGTTGAGCACCCCCAGGGCCTTGGCATTTTGCCCGAGGCGCTCATAACTCAAAGCCATCTGGTGATGGGCATTGACGTGGGTGGGCACCTGGGCCACAGCTTGCACCAAGGCGGCCAAGGCGGCGTTATAATTGCCGGTCTGGTTGTAAATCCAGCCCAATTGGTAATGGGCCTCGCTAAAAGAGGGGTCTTGGAGCAAAGCCTGTTGATAGGCCTGAATGGCCTCTTTCCAACGCTTTTGCAATTTAAACTGATTGCCCGCCTCGTAGTGCTGAATCGCAGAAGCCGAACGGGCACCGGACGAGGCAGCCGGAGCTGTCTTTTGCTTTTTCTCTAACAGGCTCAGCTGTTGGCGGGCCCCAACATGTTCGGGCTGAAGGGTCAGCACTTTGCGATAGGCTTCAATCGCTTTGTCTGCCATATTGGATTGGGAGTAAGAAATAGCCAGATTGTACCAAACATCGGGATCTTCGCTGCGAAATTTGAGCAAATAGCGGTAGACTTCCAGGGCCTTGTCCCAGGCCTTGGTTTCGATATACACCACCCCAAGATTGTTATAAGCGTCAAAATAATCGGCATTCAGGGCAATCGCCTGGCGGTAGGCCTCAATCGCCTGTGTGGTCTGTTTATTAAAATAATAGACCACACCCAGGTTGTAGTGGAGCTGGGGATCGGTCGGGCGCAGCTTTTGCAAAGCCAAATAATGGCGAATGGCCTCGGGATAATTTTTACTGCTGTAGGCCTGATAGGCTTTTTGCTCCAAAGCCGCTGTATCTGCGGCAAAAATGGGAGGAGTCAAGAGCAGAGCGAGCAGAGTAAGAGAGAAAACTATTGTTCGGGAGCGCCTTTGTGGGCCCATGTTGCGTATGCCTCGGAGAGTTTAAGCGGCTTCTGCTGGAAAGGTTGGGGTCGGTTGCTGACAAAGACCAGAAAACTTTCGAGATCAGAATAGGTGATCTCCCGCAGCACATCATGCATGGGGATTCCCATAAATGGGCCACGGGGGGGAGCGGGTAATTTTTGCCCATAAGGGGCACAGTTGCGAATTTCTTCAATCGCACGGGTCATCCAATCGTACTCCTGGCGTTTGTTGCCAGGCAGCAGTTCACGTACGTCTTTTTCAGTTAAAAAGGGCCGGTTGTGAATTGTGGAAAAAAAGATTTTTTGTTCCACCAATTTGCCAAAGCCCGAACGGAAAGAGGGCAATTGAGAATCATCGGGTTCAGCCTCAACAAAGGGGGCTGTGCCCAAAGGGACGTGGGTCTGAACAGCCCGAGCAGGCGCTCTGCGATTGCCGCCCAAGAGTTTATCTGTGAGGGTGCGCAAGACAAAGGTAAATTCTTGAATGATGGCCTTGACCAGACCCACCGTAATTTTATGAAAAAAGTGGGCCAAAGCATCCGCCAAGCCCATCACCGTTTCGACAATGGGTTCAAACAGGCGCTGAAAACCATTGCTGATCCGATCGCCAAAATTATCGATGCGGTTGCCCACCACATTGGAAACCCGGTCTATCTCCTGATTCATCTCAGAGACATAGTGGTCGAGATGGTTGGTGCTGTGTTTGACAGGGCGGGAGGGGCCTTGGGGCACACCATCTTTGATCTGGCGCGAAGTCGAAGGCAGGGCTTTGGGCAAGCTGTCTGCGGCAGGCAGGGGCGCAGAACCGCCAGCCATTGCCGTGGATTTGGGGGTGGCTTTGGTCGCAGATTTACCGACAGGTGCCGCTGGCAAAGGAGGAGCCGGCAAATTGCCCGTTTGAACTGAGCTTTCGGGAGGAGCAGGCAATTGACGGGTGTTTTTTTTCTGGCTCTCGTTAATGGCTTCGCGGCTGAAGGACATATTGTCACTCCATTGCGAACGCCGATAGAGTTCATCGGTGGTGGGTTTTTTCTTATCAGCCACAGTGTTTAGCCATTTCCGGCGCTTGCCGCTTGTTCATAAGTCTCAGCAGAATACCTCACAATTGCAAAATCAGGAGAAAAGTGGGGAGATGCTGCCTAAAAATAATTATAACGTATGTTGCTGCGCTTCTTGCCAAGTCGCCAGATTGAATTTTGGCAAAGTCTTGTACTATGCTTGTACTATGTTCAAACAGATTTTTCAGCAAGACGGCTACAAGCCCCGCGAGGTAGAGCACGCACTCACACCGCGGGCCCTGGTCTTTTTGACCGTGATGGTGGCGATTCTGGCCACGGCATTTACCGCCCAAAGCCCCCTGTTTTTGCCCAGCGCGGCAATCAGCGTGACCCTGGGGGGCAGTTGGCTGAGCTGGAAGCGGCGTGAGGCAAAAAATTGGTGGATCAAACTGATCCTGGCCCTGCTGATGCTGGTGGCCCTGGCCAATTTTATGTTTGAAATCAGCGACAACCCCTTTGATGCCCGTGTGCCCCTGGCCCATCTGCTGATCTGGCTACAGGTGCTTCACAGCTTTGACCTGCCCCGGCGCAAAGACCTCTTTTATTCGCTGTGGGTGGCCCTGGTGCTGATCAGTGTGGCCGCCACCCTCAGCCGCGAGGCCAATTTTAGCTTGTTTTTAGTCGCCTACTCTTTTTTCAGTCTGCTCAGCATCTATTACAGCCATCTCTCGAGCCAGCATGTCAAAGCCCCGCCGATCCGGCTCAGCCTCAAAATCCTGCTGCCTGTGATGGGCCTGACCCTGCTCGGTGCCCTGCTGGCATTTGTGGTCATGCCCCGCTATTCAGGTCTCAAAATCCAGAGTTTTCCCGTTTCGATTCAAATGAAAAACCTGCCCTTTTTTCAGGGGGAGATCAAAAATCGGGCCTATCAAAACCGCAATAACCAAAACAGCTCTGGCAATAATCAGGTGCAGAGCAAACGCGATAAATTTGATCCAATGGCCTATTACGGCTTTAGTACCAAACTCGATTTGAATTACCGGGGCAAATTGTCAGATCAGGTCGTGATGCGGGTACAAAGTAACCGTCCGGCCTATTGGCGCGGCATGTCTTTTGATGTCTACAACGGCCAGAGCTGGAGCATGACCCACCCGATGCGCCTCAAGCGGCTGGGCCAAGGCCAAAACCCCCTCTGGGTGAGGCAGACAGCCCAACTCAAACAAAATGTGGTGCCCCGCGAGCGCCTGATTCAAACCTATTATATTGAAAAAGATCAGAGCAATCTGGTCTTTCATGCCGCTTATGCCGAGCTGGTCTATTTCCCCACCACCTACCTGCTGATGGACCTCTACGGCGGTCTGCGCAGCCCGATTGAACTCTTTGAGGGCACGGTCTACACGGTCATCTCCGAAGTGCCGATCTTTGATACTTCAAAATTGGCGAATATCCGCTGGGAACAGGCCTTAAACCCCATTCCCAGCCAAGAGCAACCGAGCGAATACAAACAGATTCCCGCCCGTCTGCCTGCGCGGGTTACTGCTCTGGCAAAAAGCTGGAGCAACAACAGCGAGGGGCCTTATCAGGCTTTGCGCAATATCGAACAAAAGCTCAAACAAAACTACCCCTACAATCTGGACATCCCCGAATTTCCAGAAAAAGCAGACACCGTCGATTATTTTCTCTTTCAACAAAAGTCGGGCTATTGTGAACACTTTGCCTCGGCCTTTGTGGTGATGGCGCGCAGCCTGAGCCTGCCCGCCCGCTTTGTGACGGGTTATACCTCGGGGCAATACAATCCCATCACCGGCTATTTTGAGGTGCGCAGCAGCGACGCCCATGGCTGGGCCGAGGTCTATTTCCCCCATCAGGGCTGGGTGCCCTTTGATCCCACCCCCGGCTATGTGGCATATATCGCCGAACCGAGCGTGAACAAAGAAAACAACGCCAACCAACTGGGCAAGTTTCTGATGCGCTTTTTGCCCGAAGGCCTCAAGAAGGCCCTCGAAAGTGGACTCAATGCTGGCTTACAATGGCTGGCCAATGGCTTTAAAGCCCTGAACAACCTGCTGCAAGTGGTCTCTCCTGGCCAGCTCACCGTCTGGGTCGCGGGCCTGATTGGCCTGATTCTGGCGGGGGTCTATTTGAATTCTCTGCGCGTTAAACGCAGTGTGGCAGCCACACTCTGGCAACCGGCTTATCGCCAAGAGAGCGCCCGCCAAGCCATCGTCGCCCCCTACCTGGCTTGGCTTGAAAAAGCCGAAGCACGCCTGGGGATTGACATGCCCCTGGGGGCCACGCCACGGGAGCGGGTTTCGGGCATTTTGACCGAGCAGGAGAGTGAAACACTGAGAACCGCTTTGGAAACCCTGACAGAGCATTATTACGAGCTGCGGTACAATCCGCAACCGCTAGAGCCTGAACGCGTGGCCGCCTGTGAGGCGCTGCTGCGGGAATTGGAGCGCGAATTGGGGCAAATGCCGGTATTGGAGCGAGAGTCGGGCAAAACGGCTGTTTCCTAAAACCGAAAACCCAACACCTAACACCTAACACCTAACACCTCAATCATCCCCCTCCCCCCCTGCTGCTATAATACAAAGAACTCTTTTTCTGGCAGGGGCTTTCATGCGCATTGCTTTTCTCTCCCGCATCTCTCGGGCCTTTAATGGTGAGACCGTTGAGCGTGAACCGCTCGGGGGCACCCAAAGCGCCTTGGTCTATTTGGCCCGCGAATTGCAGGCCCTCGGCCATGAGGTACATGTCTTTTGCAATTGCAAAGAACAGGCCGGGGTCTTTGCGGGTGTTACCTACCACAACCTGCCCGAGTTGGCGCGTTTTGCCCGCCAGAACCCACTTGATTTTTTTGTCTCCTGCGCCGACGAAAGTGCGCTTAAACTGGGCATTCCGAGCAAATATTCACTCTGGTGGTCGCACAACGACTATTGTTTTCTCTGGGATGAAATGCCCGATTTACGCGCCAAAACGTCTGAGATTCTGGCCACCAAAGCAGACAAACTGGTGGCCGTCAGCCGCTGGCACGCAGAAAAACTGGCAAGTGTCTTAAACATCCCGCTTGAACACTTTTTTATCACCGGCAATGCTGTCAACGCCAGTTATTTCGAGTCTGATCCAGAGCCTGCCACCCCGCCGCGCCTGCTCTATACCAGTGTGCCCGATCGGGGACTGGACCTGCTGCTCGAACTCTTTCCTGAAATCCAGGCCCAGGTGCCCGAGGTGGAATTGCACCTCTATTCCAGCTTTACGGTCTGGGGCAAAAGTGCGGAGTTTAACGCCGCCCAAGCGGGGCCGCTCTACGAAAAAGCCCGTTCCCTGCCCGGTGTGTTTTTGCACGAGCCGCTGCCCCATCCCCAATTGGCCCAGGCCCTGCTCCAAGGCAGCCTGATGACCTACCCCAATCATGCCGCCGAGCCGATGGATTTAACGGGTTTTTGGGCCGAGACCTCGTGTATTGCCGCGATCGAAGCCCAGGCCGCAGGTTTGCCCGTGATCACCAGCGCACGGGGCGCTCTGCCCGAAACGGTGCTCGATGGCCAAACCGGCATTTTGATTGAAGGCGATCCCTTCAGTGAGGCCTATCGCGAGGCCTTTGTCGGCGCTGTGGTGGAGCTGCTCCAAAATGCAGATAAGCGCAGGGCCCTGGGCCAAGCGGCCCGTGAACGCATTTTGACTGAATACACCTGGCAGCAGCGGGCCTTGGAATGGCACCAATTCTTGACAGAGTTCAGCAGCACGCGCATGGCCGAATCGCCACTCAAAACGCCCTTTGTGGCCCCAGAGATTTCGGTGATTATTCCGACGTATAACCGCGCCCGCAACCTCAAGAACTGTCTGGAATCCTTGACTTGGCAGAGCTTCAAGGCCTTTGAGGTGATTATCTGCGACGATGGCTCATCCGACAATACCCGCGAAGTGGCTGAAAGTTATAAAGACCGGCTGAATCTGAGTTACCGCTGGCAAGAAGATTTGGGCTTTCGCGCTGCCGAGGCCCGCAATTTGGGTATGCGCCGGGCCCGTGGCAAGCTGGTGGTGTTTTTGGACAGCGACCTAGTCGTGCCCGACAGCTTTTTGGCGGCCCATTGGCAGGCCCACCAACAGCACAAAAATGTGGCGATCAACAGCTATGTCATGCGCATGTTGGAACCCTTTGGTGACGATTTGGATGACGATTTGGGTCTGCCTCCGCAGGAGTTTATTCCCAAACATATCCACAACCTCAAGCCCGACAACCGCGACCGCTACAGCTTGTTTGAGCGCCAGGAACCCGTCGAAGAGACCTATTACCTCGACAGCAATGCCCTCTCGATCTGGCGCGAAGACCTGGAAAAAGTCGGCAATTTTGATGAGGGCTTTGTTGGCTGGGGCCACGAAGACACCGAATTGGGCTACCGCATTGCCCAATATGGCATGAAAATGCTGTTTATTAAAGCGGGCACAGAGGCTTATCACCAGCACCACGCCTTCTCCGAGGCCAAAGAAGAGGAGCGGGCAGTGAACTGGAAGCGCCTGACCCAAAAACACGGCATCACCAAGTGGTACCACCCGCTCTGGGAATTGCCGATCGAAGGCGCTGTGCAAATTGTCTTGAGCGGAGAGGGCCCTCCCATGGCCCTGAGCATCCCAGTCTGGAGCGACGCGGGCTGGATTCTCAAACCGGGCCAAAATGTGCCTTTGGCGGGCCTGCACTATTTACTCAGGGTCGAAGATGGTATTTTAAAAGCGATTGAACCCTTTTGGTCGCAGGCATGACCCAAGCAGAACCCGAAACCAAACCTGAAGCAGACCCCCCCAAAAAAGCCTCTCTGCTGCGCCAGGGTTTAAACAGCCTGGCCAACAATGTCTTGAATCATCCCCGGCGCTGGCTCTGGGGTTGGATCTTGGTCTTGCTGATTGCCCTGCCCGGATTTTTGCA
This sequence comes from Candidatus Sericytochromatia bacterium, assembly GCA_044356335.1. Taxonomy (GTDB): domain Bacteria; phylum Cyanobacteriota; class Sericytochromatia; order UBA7694; family UBA7694. Next base: position 86 of record JBIKWL010000080.1, on the reverse strand, counting down.
GGTCAAACAATTTCTGGTGGGCGGCAATGGCGGCGTCACCCAATCTCAGGCTTTGCACACCAAGGACCTCATTGAGCAGCGCTTTG
>JBIKWL010000004.1:0-80932 GCA_044356335.1 Candidatus Sericytochromatia bacterium | reverse complement strand
TTTGACCTCTGACTCACTTAGGCGTAACATTGTGTTCACCGGGGTTTGCTCCTTGTTTGGATTGGCTTGATACCTTCAAACTACAGGAACTGCCCCGGTTTTACAATTTCTTTCTTGCACTGATTTATTTAAAGTTCTCACAGATGAAGTTCTACCAGAAGAAGAGCCCTCAGATGAAATGCCACCAGAAGAAGAACCGACACCCGAACCCACTGCCACACCCGAACCCATTCCTTCTGCAACATTTTATTCAGAGCATCCAGAAGCAAATAAAAAAGATGAGCTGTATCATCAAATCATCGACCAATCCATATATCTGAAAGATATGGCAAAGATCTATTTAAATATCAGTAATGATATTATTCAGAAAAATGAAGCAATTATTGAAGAGAAAAAGGATTCACCCCTGCCAGCAGATCAAGAAGAGGTTCAAAAAGCCAGAGAGCGGCTCACTCAGACTCAAACACTTATTATTCAATTAACAAATTGGGAAAGTAAACTCCCATTATTTATAGAGCCCTTAATAAATCAATGTCCAAAAAAAAGTTTCGAAGTAGCCGGTTCTTTGTATACAGCATATTTTGCTGGTACAAAACAAACATACCCTGTGGAGTTAAAAAAATTCAAGACTCCACGCACTTCTGTTCAGATTGTTCACGCCTATTTTCGCCCGAATCCAGAATCTCAAAACCCATATAAACATGACTTGGTCATTCAAGGGCGATTTATTAATGCGAATTCGGCTTCCATGTCAGAATTGATTTTTAACAATCCTAAAAATGTAATTGAATTTCAAGAAAACCATCAATATACAAGCATTCTAGATTATCCAAAATATCTTTTTAGATATCCTGGTTACATAGATAACCTCCCTTTTGATTTTTATTACAATATGGGGAGCGGTGGCATGTATATGTCCCGTGAGGGAGGTGGATTGAGTGAAGAATCTTTTTTTAGTCTTATTATCAAAGATTACAGATTTAAATCTGAATTTTTACAACAAAATGGAATAAACCAAAACGACACTCAAAACAAACGGCTTTTTTCTGGTATTCCATTAATTTTGGATCTTGTTGAAAATGTTCGTAGAGAAGAGCAGAATGATTATATTAAAGAATACAGACCATCCAATCTCTACATTATCAACCCCTTGGGCTTAAATGTCTTAGACATCCCCGAAGGCGAAGAGGTGGTCTACCTCGATGGAGCGGCCCTCTTTTCGCCCCGCGACCAGAATGTGCAGTTTGATCGCTTGGCAATCCCACTGGATGTCCCCCCCGGTTCGGGCTGGAATATGAAGCTGTTTGCCCAGGATGATCTCGATGGCGAGCCCTTCTGGCAAACCTCGGGCACCGGCCCGCAACAGGTGGTCTGGGATGGCTTTTCAGAAGAAAACTGTGTGCCCGAAAACAAATATGTGCTGCGCGCCAGCGACAGCCAAGGCAACGTGATCAGCGAGCAAACATTGGCTGTGGACAGTACACCGCCACTGGTCAAAGAGCTGGATATCCAGGTCAATGTGTTGCAAACTGAGCCCGAAGAAGTGGTCGAAACCACGGTCAAATTTCAGCTCTTTGACCCCCTGATCAAAGGGGTGGCCGCTGGCCTGAACCTGGAGAAATGGCAATTGCAAATCGACGTCGATGACGCCCCGCTCTTTGCCACCCCCCTGCGCGATCCCGATGGCTTTTGGGTGGCCAGCGCCCTGCCACAAAACCAAATCACGGTCGAGTCGGTGGACCCGCGCACAGCCAAAGTCGAGTTTAAGCTGCCCTACCGCCTGGATGGGCGCATGGTCAAGGTGCGCGCCCGCGACCGGGTGGGCAACCAAGTCTGGCAATTGATTCAATCTCAAGGAGGGCTGTTTTAATGAAGCCTGTACGTCCCTTTTTACCTTGGCTGACAGCCCTTTTGCTGTCAGCCTGTTCTCTGGTGCCCACCCCGGTGGGCCAAAGTCAGCGCCCAGCCAATCTGAGCACACAAACCGCCAGCGATAGCCAGAGTACACCCTCTGCCACAGGGGCACAAGGCATGAACCAAAAGACCGTGACCTTCCCTGACATGGTTACAAAAACCGCCCTGTCCGATCCTGAGCCCAGCGACTTAGATGAACTCTCTGCTTTGCTGGCCAGCTTTCAAGCTGAAGAAGCCGCCGACTTTAGCACCGCCAGTGAAAAGAACAAAGACGACAAAGGGCATGATTCTAATGCCGCCTATGTGCTCGAATTCAAAAGCAAAAAGGCCAAAGGCAAACGCCAGATTTTGATGCCTGAGACAGGTGAGTTCAAGCTTACCCTCACATCAGGCCCGCGCTTTGAGCTGCTGGACAACGATGCCCGCGATGGCGAAGCACGGGTGCAGATGCCTGCAAGCACGCTCAAGACCTGGGTGCATTTAGACGAGAGCCGCAATGGCGGCACTTTAGAGGTCAGCGATGAACTGTATTATGTCAAAGACACCTTGAGCAAAGAGCGCAACAAACATAAGCGGCACCCCGATGCGCGTTACAACACCTGGTTCAAGCTGGGCTTGCGGCCCTTGCCTGTGCCGGGTGATTGGCACAGCCCCGACGGTCAAAGCTTTGTGCTGCGCTTTAAGGCCCAGCAAGTGCAAGAGTTTCAGCTCATTTGGCAAAAGCGCAGGGAGTCAGCGCCGTTTCCGCCGGGGGTGGCGGAGATTGGGCCAGAGGGGGGAAAGATCGAGCTGCCGGGGGTGGCGACTTTGACGGTGCCAGATGGGGCCTTGACTCAGAAGACAGCTCTTTCTATGCGCCAAGTTTCAAGTGCCTTGACGCCTTATGATTTGACCTATGTCTCTCCTGTCGTCAAGTTCGAACCTGATGGTTTACAGTTTCAAAAACCTGCTCGGATAAAAATGAAAAACACCATTGAAAATTGGCGGCATCATCCGACACTTATCCAGTTTAGGTTATTTAAACAGTTGCCTAAAATGATTAATAATGAAAATGATATTGAAGAGCATTTCAGGAATCAAGAAGCCCCGCCTTTTACCCAAACATTAAAAGAGGTCGAGGCCTTACCGTTAAATGAGATCGAATTTTCTTTACCACACTTTAGTTTTGGTGCTAAAGTAACTGAAAATTTTTTGTTAAATTCTAATCTTCTGTTCGAACACGATCATGTGTGGCTGTTTGCCAGTGAATACGCTCCGATACCCTTTTGGTCAGACAAATTCTCCTGTTTCACTTAAATATGAAACCAATTGCCTGGCGTTTCTCTTGTATTTTTGTTCCCCTTTGAACGACTCAGGCGTTGGCCAAGCCCCTGAAAAGAGAGGGCAACAGGAACCCCGCCGCGCCACGATGGCGAAAGGCGGGGTGACTCTTAGCGAATGGAGCACAGGACGTGCGAAATGAGCGGCCCGAACGTCAGGGGCTTGCGCCAACTTGAGCCACTCACACCCAGAAGGCCAAGAAAAAAGTCCCCATTTGCAGGAGGGGAGCAAATCTGCGACTTATTTCTGACCGAGGCTTAGAAACTGAATTGATAATTGAGCAATTGAACCGTGGCAGGGCTCTGCTCTTCTTCTGAAAGCCCGTTGACCTGAGAGGCTTTTGCACGTTGATAATCATTAAAATGTTGAAAAGGCGCAATCACACCCATCACCCGTCCGAGCAGCAGGCCTCCCAGGGCCCAGGCCGTTGACATAAGCATTCCCCATCCGCCTCCTTCTTTGAGTTGAGGTGCATAGGTAAAGGGTGCGATTCCGATCAAAACACTCAGGCCATCTACCACCGCAATGCTGGTTCCGCCTATCATATCCCCCTGTTGAAAAGAGCCCACCCCAAAAGGGATGATATTCATGAGCGCTGCGCGTCCGGGATCTTTTTTGTGGATGTGAATATATTCATCTGCGCTGTCTGCGGTGTCTGCCAAAGCCGGTGTGATCAGTGTAAACGACAGCAAAAGCACGGTGAGGAGTTTGATGAAAGAGGTGTGGTTTTGTTTCTGCATAATGGATTGTGATGGCTCCCTGTTTATTTTGCGTTGATTGGGTTTGTGTGATTGGTCTGCTATTTCAAACCTGTTGTTATGATAATTGAGTGCCCGTATGCCTGGGCGCATTCTCAAATTTTACAATGTGCCCATTTCGGGTGTGGCTGTTTTAACCGTTTTTCCACAGCCCAAATAAAAAAGCCCCTCAGAAGAGGGGCCAAAGTTCAGGGATTATATTTGAGGGTAATGGTAACTAACTACGTATAAATTTTAGAGAATCGGGCTGACTTTCATCACAGGCATGGGAGCGACTTGCATCGTGCCATTGGCTTCGGCATAAGCGACAGTGGGGTCGGCTTTGAGGTAGTTGATGATTTGGGCCAGTTTCAGACCCACTGTGCTGTCGACTTCGACGACATGGGCATTGATTTCGGGCAGGACTTTGACGGTGCGGAAGCCATATTTGGCGTTGAATTCACGCACAGCGGCGGTGCTCATGGACAATTTGAATTTGACCACCAATTGACGGGGGGCTTGGGCTTGGTAGGCTTGTACCAGCGCGGGGGCTTGCGATTGCATCGGCAGAGCGGTTTTGCCACAGCCAGTCAGGCTCAGGGCCAGGGTGGCGACAGTCAGGGTCAGGGTGGTTTTGATCATTGCGTTCATTCTATTTTTTGTCCTTCGAACAACCAGTTGTTATTCTTTTCTTAATCTTTGTTTAACCTTATGAGTTTATTATAGTCTTATTTTGGATCTGATGTCAATATTTCGGAAAAATATTTTTAATAATATATATTTACGGCTTATGAGTTATATAATTTCAAAATTAAATGCCTTATCCGAATCTTCTCCAAAACGCTGAAGGAGCCCCGTGGTATAATGCCTGCGCATACGTCAGCGCATCACAACGCACCCCTTTGGTTTGGATCCTGACGTCAAGTTATATTCAATAGAGGTAATATTATGAGCAGTTTTGCCACAATCCAGGAACTCCTGGGCAAAGACGCAACCTACCTGCTGGATCACGAGTGCCGCACGATTTCCAAAGACGTGTTGCACTTGCCCGGCTCTGACTTCATTGAGCGTGTCATGGTTGATACCGACCGCTCGCCTTCTGTTTTGCGCAATTTGCAGTTGATTTACAATACCGGTCGTCTTGGTGGCACTGGGTATGTTTCGATTCTGCCCGTGGATCAAGGCATTGAGCACTCTGCAGGTGCTTCGTTTGCCCCCAACCCGATCTATTTTGATCCCGCCAATATCGTCAAGCTGGCGATTGAAGGGGGTTGTAACGCCGTGGCTTCGACCTTGGGCGTGCTGGGTTCGGTTTCGCGCAAATATGCCCATCGCATTCCCTTTATTGTCAAACTCAACCACAACGAACTGCTCAGTTACCCCAATACCTATGATCAGACGCTGTTTGCAGATGTCGATCAGGCCTTTAATATGGGCGCAGTCGCTGTAGGTGCCACGATTTACTTTGGCACCGAAGAATCCCGCCGCCAGATCTGGGAGATCAGCCAGGCCTTTAAATACGCCCACGAACTGGGTTTGGTCACCATTCTTTGGTGTTACCTGCGCAATGGTGAATTCAAACAGCCAGATATGGATTACCACGTCGCTGCTGATTTAACGGGCCAGGCCAATCATTTGGGTGTGACCATCGAAGCGGATATTATTAAACAGAAAATGCCCGAAAACAATGGTGGCTACAATGCCCTCAAATTTGGCAAAACCCACAAAAAAGTCTACGAACAGCTCAGCACCGATCACCCGATCGATCTGACCCGTTACCAAGTGGCCAATTGTTATATGGGCCGCGCGGGCCTGATCAATTCCGGCGGCGCTTCTTCTGGCGAGTCCGATCTGGCCGAAGCTGTACGCACGGCTGTCATCAACAAACGTGCGGGTGGCATGGGTCTGATCTCTGGCCGCAAAGCTTTCCAGCGCGATATGCAAACCGGGGCGTCTCTTTTACACGCCATTCAAGACGTCTATCTCTGCAATGACGTGACCATCGCTTAAACGCCTTTTAAAACAGAAAGAGACCGGAACACCGCTCTCTTTTTTATGGGTATTTTTGCTCTGCTTCTGTGCTTTAGTTGGGGTCAGCCGGTGATTCTGATTCGGGCTCTGATTCTGCCTGGGTTGACTTGGATTCTGGCGTGGATTCGGGGGTGGGTTCCATTTGGGATTTGGCTGGGCCTTTGGGCGTTCCGGCTTGATTCAAGCTCTCTTCAAGCTGTTCGTTGAGGCTCAACAGTACTTGTGCTGTGGCGGCTGAAATCAGGGCCAGTCCCGTCAGGGTGGCTGCGGCCACGATACTGGGGGTGCCCAGGGTTTTGCGCTGGGCGTTATAAGACAGACCGCCGCCCAGGGCTGCGGCACCGAGAGAGAGATTGCGAATCAGTTTGAGGCGGGAAAAGAGTTTGTTTAAAGCCGCCTGGGGGGATTGCGATTGCGATTTTGGGGCTTGGGCGCGGGCATTTGGCATAAGAAGACTCCTGGCGGCATAATGGCCCTATTCTAGCACAAAAGCAGTCAAGCCCTGCGCCGGGGTAAAATAGGGACATGGACATCCTCGAAGGTATCATTGAGCGCGTGACTTACCAGTCAGAGGCATCGGGTTATGCCGTCTTAAAGCTGCTGACCCAAAATCAGAAGCAGGAGCAGCAGCAGGCTCTGCAGCCGGGCCAGCAGCCTGAATGGATCACCGCTGTGGGAGAGATGCCCCCAGTTTATGCTGGCGAATCTGTGCGTCTTTACGGGGCCTGGACCCTGCACCCCAAACATGGCTCCCAATTTCGGGTCAACAAAATTGAAAAACTCATGCCTGCGACGGCTGTGGGCCTGGAAAAATACCTCGCTTCGGGCCTGATTCGCGGGGTTGGGCCTGTAACGGCCAAACGTCTGATCCAGGCCTTTGGTACCGAGATCATTGATGTGATTGAGCTGCACCCTGAACGCTTGCAAGAGGTGCCCAAAATTGGTCCGCGCAAGCGCGAAATGATTGTCAGCAGTTGGCTTGAACACCGTGAGATTCAAAATGTGATGGTCTTTTTGCAAGAACACGGGGTCTCCACGACCTATGCGGTTAAAATTTATAAAAAGTACCGCGACCAAGCCATTGCTGTGGTTCAGGCCAATCCTTACCGCTTGGCCGAAGATATCTGGGGGATTGGCTTCAAAACGGCCGATGCTTTGGCCCAAAGTCTGGGGCTAGATCCCCACAGCCCTTTGCGCTTGCGGGCCGGGCTTTTTTATGCCCTGCAAAAAGCCAGTCAAGACGGCCACCTTTATTTGCCCCGTGCCGAATTGCTCGACAAAACGGCAGCCTTGCTAGAGGTCGAACCGGATCTGTGTGTTCCGGTTTTGGCGCTGTTGATCGCAGCTCAGCAATTGGTGGCTCATCATGAGCTTGGCGACTCTGGTGATCCAGAGAACCCCGATCTCTATTTGCAAGATGCTTGGCTTGCCGAAAGTGAGGCCGCTCGGCTTTTGCGTCTTTTGCTCTCACGCTCAGATCCCCCAGACCCGGCTGCTTTGAGCGACTGGCTTGTGGCCTTTGAACGCGATAATCAGCTCGCACTGGCGCCTGAACAGTGCGATGCTGTAAGGTTGGCGGCCGCTTGCAAGGTCTTTGTGCTTACAGGTGGGCCAGGGACGGGCAAAACCACCGTCAGCAAAGCCATTCTGGGTTGGTTTGCCAAGCAAAAAGCCAAAATTCAATTGGCCTCACCCACGGGCAGGGCGGCCAAACGCCTGAGCGAAGTGGCGGGCCGCTCAGCCAAAACCCTGCACCGCCTACTGGAGTTTGACCCCTCCAAACAGGCCTTTATGCGCGATCAGCACTTTCCCTTGGAATTGGACGTGCTCGTGCTTGATGAGGTCAGTATGATTGACCTCCCCCTTTTTTATGCCCTGCTCAAAGCCCTGCCTGAAACCGCTCATCTGATTCTGATTGGTGACAGCGACCAATTGCCTTCGGTGGGACCAGGCGCGGTGCTCAGGCATATTCTCGATTCGGGTCAGGTTCCAGCTGTGACGCTCAAACAGATTTTTAGGCAGGCCGAAGCCAGTTTGATTGTGCGCAATGCCCACCGCGTCAACAGCGGACTGTTGCCTGAGCTTTTGCCGCCCACAGGGAGTCACCGTGAAGCGGATGCCTTTTTTATACGGGCTGAGAGCCCTGAGGCCATCTTAACTGCCGTTCTCGATCTGGTTGCGCGCCGCCTGCCAACTGCGGGGCATCGGGCTGAAGATCTGCAGGTGCTTTGCCCCATGCACCGGGGCTTGATCGGCGCTCAGCGTTTAAATCAGGAGCTACAGGCCGTCTTAAATCCACCCGGTCGAGAAAAAAGTGAGTTGATGCGTGGCAACCGCATTCTGCGCCAGGGAGATCGGGTGATTCAATTGCGCAATAATTATGACCGTGCGGTCTTTAATGGCGATCTGGGACAGGTCCAGGATTTGGATGGGGAAGAGCAGCTTTTAAAGATCGCTTTTGGCGAGACCCAGGTCGACTATGATTTTGCCGATCTCGACGAGCTGGGGCTGGCGTATGCCCTGACGGTACACAAATCCCAGGGCAGCGAATACCCAGTGGTGATTCTGCCCCTGTGTACCCAGCATTTTTTGATGCTACAGCGCAATTTGCTCTATACCGCTATGACCCGGGCCCGCAAATTGTTGATTCTGGTCGGGCAGGTCAAAGCCATAGAATTGGCGGTGAACAATTTTCAAGAGCAAAAGCGCTACAGCCGTCTGGCTCAGCTCCTGCAAATACCTTAAACCATTGATTGAATCATTGTCGTATCTATAGAAACAGCACAAGGCCCGCCATTTGGCGGGCCTTGGTTGTTTTAATCTATCAAGACCTAGGGGTTTTGATTGGTTCCCGCATTGGGGCCAGAAGTGGCAGTCAAACCTGCCGCCGTATTGCCCGCACCGCTGTATTTGATCGAGAAGAACTTGCGTACAGTTCCCGTGGTGGGAGCCAGTAAGACCGTTCCACTGGTTGGAATACGGCTGATGCGATCCTGGGCCGGATTGATCGGCACAATATTAAAGGAGCCAGCGGTGGGCACCAGATTCATGACATCCAAGAAGTCCGCAGCATTGGCGTTGGCCTGCATCACAATCGTGCCTGCAGTGGGTACCAGATTGACCTGGATATTGCGGGGAATCAGATTAACCACAGCACCTGTTGCTAAAGTAACAACAGCCGTAAGGGTGAGTTGTGTTCCTGAGTCGACCGATTGGATCTGACGGGTACCCGTTCCTGGGAAGTTGATGAAATCATTTGCGGCCATACCCGACGTATTGGCTACGGTTACCGTGGTAGATGCAGCACTGGGTGCTGTCGTGGTCGTAGCAATCAAGGGACTGCTAATTTCCACGCTATTGCCCAATTTGCTCACCACAGTACGGGTCAGGCCCAGTGTTGGGAAGCGCAATGTATTTCCGACTTGAAACGCAGAGGCGTTGGTCATATCTATGCGTGCTGTTGGGCCTCCATCACCTAGATTACCAGCCGTAATGTTGGTGCTGATTGGGGTGTCCAACTCCAAGGTATTTCCGACAATCGTGATGGTTTTTTGTTGGCCTGCAATCAAGACCTGGTTGCCCGTGGCAAACCCTTGGGTCGCAGAGACGCCCACGCCATTGCCAGCCGTGCCGTCTCCAGCGGTATTGGTAATGGTCATTGAGATCGGCTGATCGAGTTGAACACGGGCGGGGGTGGAGAGAATATTGGAAATGGTGCGAACTTGGCCATTCATTCTCACTTTATCACCGTTGTTAAAGCCCGTCGTGGCATTGACCACAATCTCGCTACCTGCAGCGCCTGTGCCCGTATTGGTTGCCGCAATCTGCAAGCTCGCAAGTGGTTGATTCAGCTCCAAGGTACTGCCGTTCAGGGTGATGGTGCGCAATTGTGTGCCAAAGCTGGAGTGAGACACCGTGCGGCCCGTGACAAAATTGGCAGTGCTGCTGACAGAAATGCCTGTACCAGCCATACCATCGCCCAGATTGGTGTTGGGAACGGGGGCAGAAGCCACAGATTGATTCACAATCGCATGGGTTCCATCAGGGGTGCTAACCAAGTTTCTCACCACTGTAAAGGCGTTACCCGTGCCTTGACCGATGGTGATACTGACGGTTGGAGAACCTGCGATGACGGCGCTGGCATCGATCAGGAATCCGCCGTTATTGGTACCATCACTGGTATTGCCTGCTTGGATTTGAGCATCCAGTACCGTATCTACTTCAATTTTGGGGCCGGTGGTGGGCAGGCCTTGAATGGTGCGGATTGTGCCGCCCGCCAAAACATTGACAAAGTCCAAGACGGTCAAGGCGCTGAAGGTGTCTGTGATTTTGTCGACCAAGAGACCATTGCCCACCGAGCCATTGCCGGTATTGGTGCTTTGAATATTGGAGGTAAACAGAGCCGAGTCGATGGTCACACGGTTGCCGTTAATGGAATTGACTGTGCGTTTGAGGCGATTGACCTTGCCGCCCGTGGCCAGGTTGTCTACCACCACCACATTATTGACTGCAAACTTGCCACTTTCACCGGCGGTTAAGAGCAAGCCACGGTTGGCTGTGGCATCGTTGGTACCATTGTGGGCATTGGCATTGGTGATACCGGCGGTATCCAGGGTGCCGATCAAACCTGTTGCATCGACGGTCGCGTCATTGGTCCAAATCCCAGAAGTCACTGCGTTGTTTTCCAGGGCGCCGCCGTCGGTTGCCGCGTTGGGGCCAAATTGCAGGTAGTCGCGGTAATTGGTGTCGGTGGCAGTCACTGTACAGGCTGCATCGGTACAAAGTGCCATTTGGGTCAGATTATTGGGGGCGGCGACGGTTGGGGCAAATCGCAGTTCAGCCAAGCCAGTACCCGTGTAGAGGTTGGTGGCGGTGCTGCCACCCGCGCGGTTGATATTGATCACCGTGACGGCACCCGGTGCCAAAGGCGGCGTTTCGGATGGAATGGTGAAATCGGCCAATGCGCCTGCCGTATCTGTATAACGCAGGTGCCAACCCGCAATACTGGCCGAGCTGGAACCTTTGTTGAGCAATTCCACAAATTGGTTGGTGCTGTTATCTGGATTGGTAAAGATCTCGTTGATTACGATGTCGGTATTCAAAAATGGCGTGGTACTGGAGCCGTTTTTGCCGGTGGTGGTGTTTTTCACCAGCAGCACACCGGTTTTGGCCGTGGCAGGAATGGGCAAGGTGATTTTGTGGCAATTGGGATCGGTGGTATTATCCACGGCACTGATTGTGGTCTGGTTGGTGCCACCAAATTCGACGTTATAAACATCGGCATTGGCACCAAAGTTTTCGCCTTCAACCACCATGCGCAGGCCTTCGCCACCAGAGGTGGGTGAGAAGCGGTGAACGAGAATATCCCGAATTTCAACCGTGAAGACCTTGCTGGTGCGATTATTGTCGTTGTCGGCGACCCGCACCGTGAAGGTGGAGGAGCCTGTCGCTGTCGGTGTGCCGGTCAAGTTGCCAGTGCTGGAGAGGGTCAGACCTGCTGGCAGGGTGCCACTGCTAACTTCCCAGGTATAGGTGCTGTTGCCGCCCGTGGCTGCCAATTGACCTGAAAAATTGGTACCGCAGCCAGTGCGAACGTAGGCCCGGTTGATAATCCCAATTGGCAGTGCGGCTGTCAAAATCGAGATATTGGAGTCGGTGCGATTAATCGTGATACTCAGGGCTTTGGTTGCGACCTGGCCGCGGGCATCCACCACTTTGACCGTAAAGGTCTCTTCGCTTTGGAGTTTGGGGGTACCGCTGATTTCGCCAGTAGAGGCATTGATATTCAATCCGTCGGGCAGCGCTCCGCTGCTGATACTCCAAGAATAAGGGGCGGTTCCACCACCGGCGTTGATCGTCTGGGAATAACGGCGGTCGATTGTGCCACTGGCCAAGCTGGTGGTCAAGACACCCACGGAGTTAATCCCGCTATTGGTGTCAGAAACCAAGATAAACATGCTGCGGCGCGAGGCGTTGGCAGCCGTATCGATGGCCTGGATTTCAAAACTGAAGGTGCCTGTTTGGGTGGGTTTTCCAAAAATCTGGCCGGTGGCCTGATCGAGAATTAAGCCGTTTGGCAAACTGCCAGACGCCAGATTCCAGCGGTAAGAGCCGCTTCCGCCGACAGCGCTTAAAGCGGCTGTATAGGTGAAATTAAGGGCTGCAGTCGGCAAGGTTCCTGTTGAGATAGCCAATTGTCCTGGGCCTGCCGAAGGGGGGGGAGTGGGGATCAGGGAGGCTCCTGGCTGAGGTGTTTGGCCGGGCAACGGGGTTTGGCCAGGCAATGGGGTTTGGCCAGGAACGGGTAAAAGACTGGAGCCAGGCAAAGGGGTAGGAGCAATGATTGAAGGAACAGGTACCGGAATGGGTTTGACATTGGTGGGTTGTTGGGGGGGAGGTCCACAACTCGTCATTAGTCCGACTATGCTGGATAAAAAGATGACAGTACCAGATTTTCCAACTCGTTTGCTCATGTAAGGTATCCTTTTCGATCAGATGCGAAATTTTCAGTCCCAAAACAGACAGAATTCATTTTAGCACAGCTTTTTTGGGATTTCTGTAGGCGGGTAATCAGAGTTTGGGATGGGCTGTCTTTTTTCACCGCCGGGGTCTGATTACATCTGTCCATGCTAGTTGTACCCGTTTTTTCTAGCCTGTGGTGTGACGAAGCTCTCATTTGGGGTGTTGGCTTTGTTGCTGTAGCTTCAAGAATTGTGTCGCAGAATAAAGATGTAACCCTTGAAACGAGCCGCCAAAAAGCTCAAATCCCGCCGATTTCGGCGGGATTTTTTTGCGTAATTTGTTTAAGAAATTACTGTGTTTGGACCCCATTTTGAATCACAACAGGGGCTCTGACAGGGCGTGGCGCTTGGCGCACCGGGGCTGGCGCAGCTTGGCGCACTGGCGGGGCTGCCCGCTGCACAGGGGCCCGGTAGGTGTTGCGGGGCGGGGTATACGCTGGGGCCCGATAGCTATTCCGGGGCGGGGTATACGCTGGAGCCGCGGCTGGTTGGGAACGATCAATCAATTTGCTGATGTCTTCCTCAGTCGGATCTTCTTCTTTTTCTTTGGTCACTGTTTTGACTGGGGTTTTTTCTTCTTTGGCAGGGGTCTCTGCGCTGGTGCTGGATTCAAATTTGCCTTGCAGGGCGTCTTCGATTTCTTGAATGGTGTACTGCTCAGGCTGAATGCTCTGATCGCCAGAGGCCCGCTGGATGACATCAAATTTACCATTGCTCTGTTTGAGCAGGCTCATCAGCTTGACGCGCTCATCGGGTACGGCCACCGTGATTTCGCGCGGCGTGCTGCCCGAATTTGTATTGCTGTTGTTTTCGGCACTAAATTGATTGCCCACGGCCAAAATTTTGGCCCGTTGTAAGAGCGGAATCGAAATGATTTTGCCGCGGCGCACGGGGTTCAAATCGCTGATCGCAGCAATCACATCGACATAGTCACCGGGTTTCATCAGATAGGCATTGTCAGTGGGTACGGTAATTGCGCGGTGGCCTTCGGGAATTTGGGTGGCCAGACCCGTATTGCTATTGGGGTCGGACATGCGCCCTGTCATCAGCATTTCGCCTTTGTAGAGCTGGGTGATCGTCAACATGCCCAAGACCACTGTGGTTTTGTCTTTTTCAATCACGGTAGCACCTTCTGGCACATACGCCGCAGGCACTTCTTTGATTTGAACCATGTCTTCACTTAAAGGGGTGCGAGGAGGGACATCTTTAGCGAGTGTTACCACACGCACCATCTTGGATTTGCCTTTAAGTGGCTCGGCGATGCCGGTGAGATAGCTCATCGAGAGGATGGTGGCGATGCCTGCGATGCCAAGGGAGATCACCAGCATTTTGCGATTGACTTCAAGTTGTTGTAGTTTTTCGAGCAATGGCCAACGTTTGGCTTTTGTTTCATTGCTGGATGTTGAGTCCGCATTCGAGCGAGAATCAGCCCCCGAGCCCTGTCGTGGGGGAGGGGAAGCACTCACAGGCTCTTGGAAGATCGAGTCGTCGAGATCGGCGGTGCCGGGCAATTCGTCGGTAAAACTGGGTGCTGGGCGGCGAAAAGGGGTGCGAGAGGTTGTCCCCGCATCGATCTGGACCGGAGGCAAATCCTGGGTATCCTGTTGATTGACACGCAATTTATTGCGCAGATGATCCATTGAAGACACTTTTCTCTACCTCCCGGAACGCCCAAATGCCTGGGGCGTTGTATATATGGTAATTATAGTCCGGCCCGCTTGGGCGCTTGTGCCAGTCAGGGCACCGATGGTTAAATAGGCATTAAATTTAGATTTTTTATGGGATAAATTCAACATAAAGACCTCGGGTTCTCGGCTTTTTTTCAGGGCTTGAACCCAAATTTGGGCTTCATTCAAGCTGGGAAAATCCAGTTCCCATTCTTTCTGGCGGGTCAAAGCCAGGTAATGGGCCAAAACCTCTGTGTGAGGACGGTGACTCAGTTGGAGATAAACAGGGCTCTTCCCTCCCGCTTGCAGCGTTTTAAAGGGGGTTCGGGGCAGTAATAGAGCGTCCAGAGGAGTCACATGAGGCGTTGAAGCCTGAGCAGACAAGCCCAGACAGGCGAAGAGTATGAGCAGACTGAGCCGGATTGAGCGCATCTGAAAGATTTTCCCCCTGATCCGATTATGCGCCTTGCGGCGGGATAAGACAAGCAGATCTTGGCAGGGGCTGAAATCTCACTGCTCAGTGGTATAATTGCTTCAATCTCACGCCTTCAGACAGGATTCGTTCAACCCATGGTAGATGAAACCCACGAGCTGAATTATTATCTCAATCAAAGCCTGTCAGGGGTTCCTGATGATATTGCCTCGTTGGTGATTGATGCTTTGGCGCTGCTGAGTACCGAAAAATCCCTGATAGCCGATCACGGCCCGCAGATGAATTATGCTGAAAAGATTGATACCGTGCGCTATGCCTATACGGCTTTGGTCAATTACCTGATTGAACAGCGTCTGGGCTCTCTCACTCCCGCTCAGCGTCTCTTTTTAAATACCGGAGCCATTGCCGATCAGATTATTTTTGAAGATCAAAAAGGCCAACAGTTTATACTGCAACTGCTCGATCCAGAACTCTATCGGCGTTTGAGTGAGATCACCTTGGATTTCGACAATACCCATTTACCGGTCTGGAGCCACACCCTCTATCGCTGTGAAGACCAGTACAATGCAATTGCTTTGGGGGTATTGGAACCCGAAGGGTTGGATAAAAAAAGCCTGGCCAAGTTTCGCGCAACCCGCAGCTTGGATACCCAAATTGCGCTCTCGCGGGAGCAGACCACCATTCTCAACAATACCTATTACGCCTTGCTCAATCAGAGCCGCGAGCTGTTTCGCCGCATGGATGGTCTGATGATTGATTATAAACAGGCGGCCATGCAAATCCCGAAAATGGAAGAGATGTTGGCCAAATCCCGCTATTACAATCAGGTGGTGGGGCTGCGCGAAGTGCCTTACGAAGAGCGGGACGAAATTTCTCATGTTTTGAGAGATCCCTCTTACCGCCGTTTGGGACAAGATCTGGAAATGCATGCGGAGCGCATGGCCCAAATTGCCAGCCAGATGCAAACCCACAGTGTGGAAATTGATCTGCAAAATAAAAAACTCAAAGAAATCACAGGCAAGTTGATCAAAGCTGGTACCCAGGATATCGGCAGCGTAAGGGACCGCGATGATTTGATTTTTGATGAGGAAACTATTCGCCTGATCAAAAACAATGTGGCAGCCACGGGCAATTATGCCGTTGCCGGCGCGCGTAAATCCCCCTTTAAAATTCCTGAGAGCACGGCGCGGATTTTGTTGGATGTACATCTCAAACACTGCCCGGATCCCCTTCAGGATTGCCTTGCCACATTGCAAAATGTCAGTGCTGCCCTGGAGAAAATATTTCAAATCCACGTCAATCTTTTTGAACAAGACGAAGCGGGAAACCCGATTTTGCCTCCTGTTTTAATTGAGCCCATTCGCAATTATGTGGACTGGACAGGCGAGCGCTTTGTCTTGGGATTTGTCAGTGCCGAGCCTCCCCGTCAGGGGGTAAAAGTCTCTTTTTCAGCGCTTGAAATGAGCCTGCTCAGGGCCTGTGGTATGTATGCCTTCCGCGATCGGATCTTTGATTACCGGGGCAATCGCCTCGAAGGCAATCTGATGGCTGATTATTCGGCCCGTCTGGAGTCCCAGACAGCGGTCAAATGGGTGGGCGAAGAAAAGAAATACAAATTGGTCACGGTGATGCAGGAGGTGGATTCTTCAGGGCGCTCAGAGGCGGTGAGTGATTATATGGAGTTTCTCTTTCATGCCGCCAATGATTTTCCTGCCCCACTGGGGATCAGCAAGCGCAAATTGGCAATTATGCTGAAATACATTTTGATTCACGATCTGTCGCACACCATTGCGCTTTTATTGCGCTACGTTGCCGACAAAGAGCCCGAAGAGGCCAAAAATATTCTGCTCTGGCATGCCAATTACGACCGTCAGCGGGCCCGGCAATTGATTGCTACGGCCTGTCGGGATTATCCTGTGTTGGTCAATGAAAATGAAAATGCCTATATCACCAAAATTTTGGGACACGTAACATGACTGATAAAATCAAAATTTTGCTTTTAAATGGGCCCAATCTCAATTTGTTGGGCGAACGCGAACCGGGCATTTATGGCGCAACCACTTTGGCAGACTTGGAATCGGCCTTGCAGAGCCAAGCCCAGGTATTGGGTGCAGAGCTGATCTGTCAGCAAAGCAACCACGAGGGCCAATTGCTTGATTGGCTGCACGAGGCCCGCAGTTGGGCTCAGGGCGTGATCTTTAATCCGGGTGCCTATACCCACACCAGCATTGCCCTGGCGGATGCCATCAGTGCCACAGGCCTGACCGTGATCGAGGTCCATTTGAGTAATATTTACAAACGCGAGGCCTTTCGCCATCACTCCATGATCGCCCCCGTGGCTTGGGGCCAGATCAGTGGCTTGGGCCCAGAGGGGTATGCCTTGGCTTTGACGGCCCTGATCAAGCGGGCCGAGTCCAAGCTCGTTTAGTCAGGGCCAGCTTCAAACAGCGGCAATTGCTCCAGAATTAAACCTGTGCTGGGCGGCTCAAAGCCCAGATGGGTATACGCTTGGGGTGAAACGACCCGGCCCCGTGAGGTGCGCTGCAAAAATCCCGTCTGCATCAAAAAGGGCTCATAGACCTCTTCTATGGTTGTGGTGTCTTCACTGATTGCGGCAGCCAGGGTATCGATGCCGACAGGGCCGCCTTGGTAATTCCGAATGATCGTCTCCAGCAGCAAACGATCGGTGGGGTCGAGCCCAAAACGATCGACCTGTAGCAGATCCAAGGCCTGTTCCGCCACTTCGGCCGTGATTTCGGTTTTGCCCTGCACCTGGGCAAAATCGCGCACGCGTTTGAGCAGTCGATTGGCGACACGGGGGGTGCCCCGCGCGCGTCGGCCCATGGCCTGGGCACCTTCGGGTGCAAGTTGAATTTCTAACAATTTGGCGCTTTGCAAGAGAATTTGTTGCATCTCAAGCTCGTTATAAAAACGCAGGCGCTCAACCAGACCAAAGCGGGCCCGCAGAGGGGCAGAGATGGCGCCAGCACGGGTGGTTGCGCCAATCAGGGTAAAGCGCTTCAGGGGCAGGCGTTTGATCCGGGCAGCTTGGCCTTTGCCAATCGTGATATCCAGCATAAAGTCTTCCATCGCTGGGTAGAGCATTTCTTCGGTCACACGGTTGAGGCGGTGGATCTCGTCGATAAAAAGAATATCCCCGGCCTGCAGTGAGAGCAAAAGCCCAGCTATATCGCGGGGGCGCTCCAAGGCGGGGGCTGAGGTAATCCGAATTTGGGTTTTCATTTCAGCGGCAATGAGCATCGAGAGTGTGGTTTTGCCCAGGCCCGGTGGGCCATAAAAGAGCAGGTGATCGAGGGGGTCGCCGCGCTGCAAGGCTGCGGCAATGGTGACGGCCAGACTCTGTTTAAGTTCGGCTTGGCCGAGGTATTCTTGCAAATTGCGTGGCCGCAGGCTGAGTTCACCCTGATCTTCGCGGCGGGGTTCGGGCTGGACCACCCGGGGAGGAGGCGCTGGCTGGGCAGCACTGCCGTCAGAAGGCAGAATAGCCATTATTGAATGATCCGGTAGCTATAGCTGAGGATATCGACGTCATTGGGGGTTACCCCCGCTGGGAGTTGTGGCAGTGGTTTGCCGGGGATCTGACGCATGATCAGCTGTGCTGTTTCGTCGCGGTCCTGAATCGGGCTGTTAAACTGGGTCGTTTGTATGGCAAAGGGCAGATTGGTGCGCCAATAGTCAAAGACAAAACCCTGTCCGCCTTCGTCGATATTGTCTCCCGTTCCGATTTGGAAGACGAAATTATTGGGGGCGTTTTCAATCCCAGAGGTCAAATCTGCCAGCCGAATTTGGACTTCAAAGGTCGATGGGCTCTTGACGCGCCAGAGATTGTTGAAGGGGTAATTGGGTTGCACGATTTCAGGTTGTTGGCCGGCATTGAGTTTGCCTCGCCCCATGGTTCCTTGCCCATCGCCGGAGCCCTTTAAATAATAAAAATCGGTCCATTTTGAGGTTTGATCGCCTGGCAAAAGGCCAACAAACGGCAAACGTCCATCCAGCACCTGAGGTCCAAAATTGAGAGCGGGGCCGTTAAATCGGGGGCCATCGGTAGAGGCTGCGATATCTTGGCCCTTTTTGTCTGCTGGGGCGTAAATGGCGATGTAATAAGTCACATTGGGGTTATTGAGGGCCAATTTGCCTTTGACCGTAAATTCAAACACAATTTGTTTTTGGGTTGCGGCCACGCCCCGTGTGACTTTATTGGCACAGCCAAAAAACAAAAAAAGCACCAAAATGGGCAATAGGGTGTGAGAAAAACGGAGACGTTTTGGCATGTACATCTACAGGGGGTTAAAGCTTTAAAAAAAAGTGGGCATTACTGGACTCGAACCAGTGAAACCTCTGCCGTGTGAAGGCAGCGCTCTACCAACTGAGCTAAATGCCCGAAACAAATTCATTATAACTCAGCTTTAATCATGCGGGGAGGGGGTTGGCAATTTGAAGAGAATGGCCTCTTGTTTTGCCAGGACCTGTTCCAATTCCTCGGCGGAAATATAGTCCAACTGAATTAGGATTTCGCCCAGCAATACTTGGGATTCTTCTTGCAGATGCAGGGCTTTTTCGAGTTGCTTTTCGCTGATCTTTTTTTCGCGCAGCAACATGGCACCCAAGCGGTTGTCATGGCGCTGTTGCCGCAGGGCCTCTTTGAGTTCTTCGGGGCTACACAGGCCGCGTTCGACCAGAATAAAGCCCAACATGCGACCACTGCGTTTTTGCTCGACCAAGGCTGCATCCAATTGCTCCTGGCTGACAATTTCACTGCGCAACAAGACTTGGCCCAATTGGGTCTCTTCGCGCTGCTGTTCGATGGCACGTGCGATTTGTTCTTGTGTACAGATGCCTTCAGAAATCAGGATTTGTCCCAGTAGCTTATGGGGGTGTTGCTCTTTGACCAGCAGCGCGTGTTGCAATTGCTCTTGGGTCAGGGCCGACATGCGCAGCAGCACTTGACCAAGACGTTGGGGTTCAACGGGTTCATGGGGGGAAACGGGCCAAAAACGCTGAAACAATTCTTTCAGTTTGTCACCAAACACGGTATTGCCTGTCCTGAGTTTTATTAGGGGAATTATAACACAATGCCCGGAGTGGGCTTTTGTTTAGCTCTCAGCCGAATCCGGGGGGAAATCTGTGTTGGCGCTATAGCCGGTTGTACTGCTGGGCTGAAAGACGATTGTGGGACGTGTTTGACCATTCTCAAGCGTCTGAATCAGGCGCAATTGCAACAGCGAGGGATTTTTGTCAAACATCCGGGCGGCATTGGCCAAACTGCGTAAACAGGCCTGTTCTCCGCGGGCTTTTTCCAGGGCTGCTTGGGCCTCTTTTTGAACCTTGAGAACCTGTGCGTAGGCCCGTTTTAGGTCTCCTGGCAGCATAATGTCTTTGACCGAAAGTGTTTTCAAGTTCAGTCCCCATTCGGCCAAGGCGGGCTGGCCTTTTGCCTCTAATTGAGCCAAAAGACCGGCCTGATCGGCCAAAAGGCTTTCAAGCGTATAGCTTTGCACAGTTTCGCGTAAAAGCAATTGCAGACGCAAATAGAGGGCATTCTGATAATTGTCGACCCCGTGCAGGGCTTTGAGGGGATCTTGCAGCTCAAATTGCAGTACCAAGCTGATTTTGAGCTGAATCCGATCTGCCGTTAGAATTTCTTGGCCCGGCAGGGTCAAAAATTGGGGGCGCAAATCGAGCTTGCGCACTTCGGTATGCCCCCGGCGCAGGTGATAGCGGCCCGATTTGAGTGTCGCAATGTGTTTGCCATTGTGGTATTTAAATCCAGTTTCGTATTCATAGACGGTCACGTGCTCAAACAACTTTTCCCAGACCAGGATCAGCATCAGCACAAAGATGCCACTCAACAGGGTTAAAGGCCAGTTCATCTTCTTTCTCCTTTGGTATAGAGCCTAAACCTCACCGTCCCGCCGCCTGGACGGAGGTCTGAACCTGCAAAGCCCAGTTGGGGGTGCCCGAAAGCTCAGGCTGACGGTGGTGTTCAAGCGATGAGGAGTCGAACCCGTGTGTGAAACAGCGTGTGAGTCTGTTTTGACCTGGGGCGATGGGCAAAACCCGCTGCGTGATACGCTGAGGGCTGCGCGCTGATTCCCGCTTTATTCTGACATTTTTGGGCCTTCCAGACAAGCGCAAATCGCTCAATTTTAGGCTATACTTGACTATCCGTGCAAAACCAATGATCTATAAAATGAGGTTTTTTTAAAGATGTTGATTCAGAGAGCCTTGGGAATTCTTGCCACAGGAGCCCTTATCGCCATGACTGTGCCACAGATCTCCAGAGATCTGTCCCTGGCTCAGGCCCGCAGTCAGGTCCAGCGCCACCAGACGATCTATGTCAATACCGCCTCAGAGTTGCTCAAAGCGATTGCTCCCCATCGCACGATTATCTTGCGCCCCAATACTTATAATCTCAGTGGATTGGCTGTACCTGCCAACCATCCCTATCTGGAGCGGAACAAAGACACTGGCGGGCTGATCATTAAGAATATCAAGCAGCTCACGCTGCGCGGCGAAGACGTCCGCGCTACCAAAATTGTGATCAGTGAATTGGCCCCCCATGTCTTGAGCTTTCAAGACAGCCATCAGATTCAGCTTGAATCCCTGGAAATTGGGCATGTGCCGCAATCCCATGCCATTTGTTTGGGGGCTGTCTTGGGCTTTCATTCCAGTAAAAATATCTCGCTGCGCAATCTCAATCTCTTTGGCAGCGGCACCTTTGGCCTTTGGCTCGAAAACACCCAGCAACTCAACCTCGACAACTCCGTAATCAAAGAGTGCTCGCAGGGCATTGCGTTTTTGTCTGAATCCCGCCAGATCACCTTCCGCAACAGTCTCTTTGTCGACAATGCGGGGGGACTCAATCTCTGGAACCATTCTCAGGCCCGTGTGGTGGGCAGCCAGTTTATCCACAACCAGGCTTTAAAGTCCAAAGATTACAGCAAGGCCCTGCTCTCGGTCAAAGGTCCCGGACGTCTTCAGATCAGCCATTCTCAGCTCACGGATAACCATGCCCAGGCGCTCAAGGGCGAGGGAGCCGAACACATTCAGCTCTTTAGCAATTATATGCACCGCAATCACTATTCCCGCTGAGGTCAGGCAAGCGAGAGATGCCACCTTTAGACCCCATCCCTGATCAGTCAGAAACGCAAACGCAGCCCCGTCAGCGGATTTTACGTCGCTATTTGGAAATTTTGGGTCTGTTGATCTTGGCTTTGCCGCTTGCTGGTTTGCTGTTTTTGAATCAGCAGGCCGAAAAATTGCTCTATTACAAATATGGCAAAGCCAAATGGGCACAGCAACGCCCCGCGATTTGCTCGCCTGCGCGCAAGGCCCTGGTCTATGCTGATCAGCGCCCAGGTCAACGTCCGGGTCAAAACGGTGATAAACCGCTGGAATTGGCCTGTGAGGAGGCTCTGGCTTTGCCCGCTTTGCACAGCGAGATTCTCAATCGCGATGGCCTCAAATTACACACAGTGCGGCACCTGACCGGCCCTGAGCCCCAGCGCCCTTGGCTGGTGTATATCTCGGGCACCACCAGTACTTGGCTGGATGCCACCCGCTATCTGCTGATGGCCAAGCGCTTGGGGTTTAACTTGGCCAGTTTGGATATGAGCAACCATGGCATTTCGGGCAATAATGGCAAAGGGGTGGGGTTTGGCTGCCGGGAAAAGGCCGATGTCACTGCCATGGTCGATTTTATTGCCAGAACCTATCCCCAAGCCGACTTGCTGCTGGCAGGTACCTCGACAGGCACCATGGGCATTGCCAATGCCTCTGCAGAGTTACTACAAGCTCCTTATGCCAAGCGCATTGTGGCGGTGGTCCTCGAAAACCCGCCCCCTTCTGTCCGCGCTCTGGTGGGCAATAAAGCTGCCAAGCTGCCGGGCTTTCTCTCAGATCTGACCACGGCTCTGGCGGGTTTACAGGCGGGGCAAGACTTTTTTAGCTGTGCGCCGACCCGTTTACTCAAAAACCTCAAGCGTCCCACCTTGGTTCAGACCGGTGCCAAAGATCAATTGGTGACGGTGGCGATGGCTAAACAGGCCTATTTGGCGCTACCCCAAGGTTATCCCCATCAATTTAGTGTTTTTCCCCATGCCGATCACGCTGCGCTTTGGAATGCCGAGCCCCTCAAGTTTGAACAAGAGTTCAAGCAGATTTGGCAAACAGGCCAGCGCTTTCGGACCCAGTCGGAAAATAGCCAGTCGCACACACAACCTCTGTGAAAAATTCCAATAAGGCCCTGCCCCTCACGATTACCCTCGGTTCGATCTTGCTGGTCTTTTGTTTGGCTTTGACCACGCTCTGGAATATTGTCTTGATCTACAATACCCTGCAGCTCAAAGCCTATGCGGGCCCCCATCTCAAGAGCATTTGGTCACAGTGGGTGATTCTGGGGGTGGGCAGTCTCTTGTTTGTGATCATTATCACAGGGATTATTCTTTTCATTGTCTTTATGTCGCGCCAGATCATTCTCAATCAATTGCAAAAAAACTTTATCGACAGCGTCACCCATGAGCTCAAAACCCCTTTAACCTCGCTGCGCCTTTATGTCGAAACCCTGCAGCGCCACAGGGTGGAGCCCGAAAAACAAACTTGGCTCTTGGAGACCATGCTCAAAGATATTGAACACCTGGATCTGCTGGTAAGTCATCTGCTTGAAGCTGTGCGAATTGAATACCGGCGCGATCCTGAACGCCTCGAAACGGTCGATCTCAATCTGCTTTTGCAAGAGTGCAAAGAGACCCTGACCCGGCGTTACAGTCTGCCAGACACCGCTATTCAAATTGACGGTCAGGCCTTGCCCCTGCGCTCAGATCTGGTCGGTCTGCGTTTGGTTTTTATGAACCTGCTGGATAACGCGATCAAATATTCCCCAGATCCCCCCACGATTCAGATTCAAATTGGCCCTGAAAACAGGGCTTTTTTGCCTGTGGCGATTGCCGATCAGGGCTTGGGGATTCCTGAGACCGAAATCAAAAAGATCTTCAGGCGCTTTTACCGCGTGAGTGGCCACGAAGCGACCAAAGGCAATGGTTTGGGGTTGTTTATTGTCGCCGAGACCCTGCGTCAGCTCAAGGGCAAAATCCAAGTCAGCAGTCAAGTCAGCAGTCAAGTCAACAATCAAGTCAACAATCAAGTCAATAAGCTGGGCAGCACGTTTACGGTGAGTTTGCCGCTTTAAGCACTCAATCTTGCCACCATTTGCCCGGATTGCAGAGGGCTTGGGCAGGAATTTGTGCTTCGCTGGCTGCGGGCAGGGGATCCGGGTAGAACAGTTCTAGGCCGTATTCTGGAGGATAAAGTACACGACAGAGATAAAGGCCCTGAGCGGGGGCCAATGTTCCCAAGGGTTCGCTGGGGGTGATTTTACCTCTCAAGACGTGGCTCAGATAATCTGCAGGCAAACGGCCCCGTGCCATGTCCAGGGCCGTGCCGACCAAGCGGCGAACCAGCGAAGTGAGAAAGCGGTTGGCCACAATCTCAAGCGCATACCACTCCCCAAGTGGGCGTAATTCACTGAGATAGACGGATAAATGTCTGTCTATCTGGTTGCTCTGGCTGCGGGCCAGGGGGCCAAAATCATATTGGCCCTGGCATTGGGCCCAGGCTTTTGCCAATGCATCGGGGTCGACAGGGTGTGGATATTGCCAGCAGCGTGGTGCTTGAAAGGGGTCGGGAGCGGCATTGAGGCGCAGCAGATAACGGTAATGCCGGGCCCGTGCGCTGAAGCGGGCATGGAAGTCTTCTGGTATGGGCCAGACTGCTTTTAGAGCCAGGTCTTCGGGCAAAAAATGGGGCAATAAACGCCGGAATTCTGCTGCTGGAAAAGGCAGTTGAGCCCCAAAACTGACCAGTTGGCCATGGGCATGTACACCCGCATCGGTACGGCCTGCGCAGACCACCTGAACGGGTTTCCGCAGCAGTTGTTTCAGGGCTTTTTCCAGCTCGGCCTGCACCGTGCGTTTGCCCGGCAGGGCCTGAAAGCCTTGAAATTGACGGCCGTCATAGGCCATTTGCAGGGCCCAGTAGCGGTGGGACATTTTGGCTCTTCCTGTCGTGTTGAAATGGAGTTTAACATAACAGGCTCTGATCGGGCCCTTTCAGCCGCTATGTTAGAATAAAAACAACCTTTTCCCCGAGCGTATCACCCTTATGTTACCCCCAATGGGCAAGCTCAGTTCTTCGCTGATTATTCGCTTGATGCAGGTCAACCAGCCGCATATGGGGCAGATCTATCTGCCTTATGCCGCTGGCTTGCTCGAAAGTTATGTGCGTGGCCATGCTCAAAACCCCTCTCGCTATACTTTTTTACCTCCACTCTTTCGCCGAATGGCCCTTGAACAGGCTGTTCAGGCCTTTCGCTTGGTTGATGTGGCAGGCTTCAGCCTCTATACCTGGAATTCCCGTTTTTCCCTGGCGGTGGCCCAAGAGCTCAAGCGCCGCCAACCCCAAACCCTGATTGTGGTCGGTGGCCCCGAGGTGCCTGAGCGCTCAGAAGCCTTTTTGCGTGCTCAGCCCTGGGTGGATCTCTGTGTACATGCCGAAGGCGAGCGCAGCTTTTTGGCTCTTTTGGAGTCTTTGCCCAGTGCTGATTGGTCGGGAATTGCGGGTATCTCTTATCTCAAGGCGGGAGCGTATTTTCGTCAGGCCAATGCGCCCCGGATCAATACCCTTGAAGATATCCCCTCACCTTATCTGAGTGGGGCCTTTGACCTGCTGATGAAAACCCACCCTTCGGAAGACTGGATTGCCCTCTGGGAAACCAATCGGGGCTGTCCGTTTTCGTGCAGTTTTTGTGATTGGGGCTCGGCTACCCGGAGCAAGGTTTTGGGTTTCGGCGATCAGCGCTTGGAGGCGGAGATCGGCTGGTTTGTCAAACACCGGATCAAAGTGGTGTTTAGCTGTGATGCCAATTTTGGCATTCTCAAACGCGATCAGCAGATCACCGAGGCCATCGTTCAGGCCCATCAGAGACACGGCTTTCCCCAGACCTTTGTGATACAAAACACCAAAAATGTGACTGATCGGGCTTACCAGATTCAAAAACGGCTCTGTGAAAGTGGCTTGAACCAGTCCGCCACACTCTCGCTGCAATCGCTCAATCCCGAGGTACTCAAAGCGATTCGCCGTGAAAATATCTCTTTGCAGAGCTACCGCGAATTGCAGATCCGCTTTCGCCGGGATGGCGTGCCGACTTATACCGATATGATTGTCGGTCTGCCAGGCGAGAGCTATGATTCTTTCGCCGATGGGATTGCACAGGTCATCAGCGAAGGCCAGCACCACCATATTCGCTATTTTAATTGTTATATCTTACCCAATGCTGAAATGGGGGACACCGCTTACCAGGCCGAATACGGCGTGGAGTTTGTCACGATTCCCTACGTCTTTTCCAACGATGCGGTGAGTGAATCCCGCGATGGTTTGGGCGAGCAGCAACAAATGGTGGTGGCCTGCAAGAGCTATCGCCGTGAAGATTGGGTCAAAATGAAGACCTATGCCTGGTTCAGCGAATTGCTGCACTTTAACCGCAAACTCTTGCAATTGCCGTTGATGCTGCTCAATCTGGAGTTGGGGCTCTCTTTCCGCACCCTGTTTGAGGCGTATATGCGGCCCCAGCCCAGCCAGGCTTGGATGTTGGAAGATATCTGGCAGTTTTTTTTGCGCAAAGCCCACGCTGCCAGCTTGGGGGAGACCCCTTTTTGTTTGGGACCGCTGGTCAGCAATTCGCCGCTTCAAGTCTGGCTGGAGGCCCATGATTATGTCATGATGGGTATTTTGCAGAGTCAGAGTTTGGATGTTTTCTACCAACAGAATCAAGTGGTTTTGGAAAATCTGCTGCAGGAACAGGGCTTGGCTTTGCCGGCTGGACTTTTGCAAGACAGCCTGTCTCTCTCCCGTTCGCTCTTTTTGGGGCAGGCCCACGGTCAGCCTTGGGAACTGCGTTTGGGCTGGAATCTCTGGGAGTTTTATCAAGGGCTTTTGGTGGATCAGCCCGTGTCTTTGCGCCCAGGGGCTGTTGTCTATCGCAAAGACTGGGCAGGCCCGCCCTTTGATCAACTTCAAAACACAAACCACAAAAATATCAATAACCCGAGTCAGACCTGCTTTGGGGCTAAATGAGCATTTTGGGCTAAATGAGCACTTTGGGCTATAATAGAACCCATGCGCTTACGAATACTCACCCTGGTTTTTCAATCTCTGGCCCTGGCATTTGGCGTGGTGGCCCTGGTTTTAACGGCTGTTAATTCTGGGCGCAAAACCCGCCATTGATTCTCTTAGGAGCCAGGTGATGTCTTCCCCTCTTTTTTTGAGCAACCCCCACTGGAATCAGATTCCCGGTCTGCGCCACGGCTTTTCGACCCGTCTTGGTGGGGTGAGCGAAGGCCCTTATGCCGCGCTTAACCTCAAATACCCGACAGGCGAAAATGAGACCTTTGAAGCCGTCAGCGAAAATCGCCGCCGTTTGGGCCAAGCACTGGAGTTGGATGCTTCCCGTTGGGTGGCCTGTCGCCAATGCCACGGGGCTGGCATTCAAACGGTCAATGCCAGCCATGCTGGCAGTGGGGCCTTATCGCAAGAGGCGGGTTTGCCCGAGACCGATGGATTGATCACCGCCGACAGCCAAGTGCCGCTTTTGATTCAAGTGGCCGATTGTTTGCCGATTCTCTTGGTCGCTCCCGAGGTGCATGCCGTGGGGGCGGTTCATGCCGGTTGGCGTGGGACCCAGGCCCAGATTCTGACGCGTGCGATTGAGCGACTCTGTGCTGAATTTGGGGCTGAGCCCACCCAGATTCAGGCGGCGATTGGTCCGGGCATTGGGTTTGAACAATTCGAAGTGGGGCCCGAGGTGGCTGAAGCTTTTGCCGATCAAATCGATCTGAACGATTCCCGCTTGGCGCGCTCCAAAGGGGACAAATACCACCTCGATTTGGTTGAAATTAACCGGCGTCAGGCCCTGCGTGCAGGATTACACCCAGCGGCGATTTGGAGCTTGGATCGTTGCACTGTGAGCGAGCCTGAACTCTTTTTCTCTTTTCGCCGCGACAGCGGGGTAACCGGGCGCTTGGGGGGGCTGATTGGCTGGGTCGATTGAGTCTTGTTTCAGTCCCTGATTGAGATCCTGGGCGAATTTGTGATCAGGGCTATCAACAATTACGATAAGGTATGGTATTCTGGAACACATGAGAAAATTTCAGTGGAAATCCCTGGCTGTTTGCGGTCTGATGACTGCTTCTTTGGCGTTTCCTGCTCAGGCCGCACCCGAGCTGTCAGAGCAGAGCAGCCCTCTTTTTTCAACGACTCTGAGCCTGTCTGAAAAAATCGAACTGGCCCAACTCGATCGGCGTCGGCAAGAAAGTCTGAGTGAAATGAAACGCGATCCCGCACGGGCGCTTTTGCTCTCTACGCTGTATCCCGGTCTGGGGCAGCTCTATGTGGGCAATGACAATCCCCGTTCTTTCTGGATCATGGGCGGAGGAACCGTCCTTTTGGCCGGTGGTTTGGCCGGTTTTGCATTGCTTTCAAATCGACCCCAAGAGGCGGCTGGCTTGGGCAATTTGATGATTACCCTGACGCTCTTGGGCTACCATCTCTGGAATATTCGTGATGCCTATGTCATGACAGACGAATACAACCGCATGTTGGAAGACAAATACCGCATCAGTGAGTTATTGGCCCCCCTTTCACTCACAGCCAGTCTCGACAAAACCCCTGTTTTGAGCTATTCTTTCAGCCTCTAGTTGAGCCTCTCGGTTGCTTGCTTCGAACTAACTTGCAAGCAATTCGCGCATTTTTTGCGCCAATTCATAGAGTGGAAAGGGTTTGTGCAGACATTGCTTGGCACCCGCCGCGAGAATCTTTTCGCGGTGACCAGAGCCTGCCAATGCGGTCAGAGCCATGACCGGAATATTTTCGTGGCCCTGGGCTTGCAAATGGTTTAATACCTCGTAACCATTGATCCCTGGCAGGTGAATATCCAGCAGAATCAGGTCAGGCCAGGGGCTGTTGATCTCAATTGCTTCATAGCCGGTTTGTGCCACTTGTACTTCATACCCCAATTCAGACAGATACGACTCCAACATAAAGACATTTTCGGACTGGTCTTCGACCAATAAAATGCGCTCGCCCTGTCCCCGTGGAGCCGAAGGATGGGCAGCGTTTTGGGGGTAAATGTCGTTCTGTTCCAAGGGATTCCAAGGCAGGTAAAGGGCAAATCGGCTGCCCTGACCAGGATGGCTTTCAACATGGATTTTTCCGGCATGCAATTGAGTCAGGTGGCGCACCAGCGCAAGTCCCAGGCCGGTGCCTCCGGCGTGGCGATTGAGGCCGCTGTCGAGCTGAATGAAAGGCTTAAAGATTTGTTCCTGATCTTCACTGGCGATGCCAATCCCGGTATCTTCGACCTCGATGATGACCTCTTGGGTGGCTTCACTCAAACGCGTGCGCAGACAAATTTGGCCACCGGGCCAGGTAAATTTGACCGCATTGCTGAGCAAATTGACCAAAATTTGTTTGATGCGAATGCGGTCGGCATGAATCCAGAGCGGCTCGGGAAATGCTTCGTAGCGCAGGGTCTGGCGTTTGTTCAGGGCCATTTGGCGCACCAGGCGTAGGCTGTTTTCACAAACTTCATCGAGCAGCAAGGGTTCTGGTCGCAGAGAAAGGTGCCCTGCCCCGATTTTGGCGAGGTCGAGGATATCATTGATCAGAGACAAAAGGTGTTGTCCGCTGTCGTGAATGGTGTTTAAAAATTGCAGGTTTTGTGCGCTGAAATCTTTGTCCAAAAGAAGTTCGGTTAAACCCAAAATTGCCGTCAGTGGGGTGCGCAACTCATGGCTCATATTTGCCAAAAATTCATCTTTGATGCGCACTGCGTGGGACAATTCGGCGTTGGTTTGTTTGAGCTGTAACTCCATCTGGGTGCGCTGTAAAATTTCAGTCTCTAATTCCCGCGTACGTTCACGTACACGCTCTTCTAAACCCGAATTGAGAGAGAGTAACTCCTGTTCGGCCTGTTTGCGTTTTGTGATGTCTTCGGTGACAGCCAAAATACCATTGGCTTGGCCCTTGTGGTCGTAGAGCGGAGCCATATTTAGGCTTAAAAACAGGTCTTGTCCTTGGCGATTTTTTCGCACGACCTCGATCCCCTGGTAGCTTTGACCGGCTAAGACCTGGCGGCGGATTCGATCAAATTCTTCGCTGTGTTCGGGCTGAACAATTGGCAGCGGTTGGCCCAAGGCCTCGGCTTGCGAAAAACCAAAAACAGCTTCTGCCGCTGGATTCCAACTCGTGACAAGGCCTGTGGTCGTGATTGAATAAACAGGCAGAGGTGAGGCTTCAATGATGGCTGTTAGAAGTTCTTGGGCCTGGCGGGCTGAGTGGGGTTGGGAGTGCGGCAGGGATTCTAAACAACCCAAAATAGCCTGACCTGTGTTGTCTTGGAGTCGACTCAGGGTCAGGCGGAGCTTTACTTCACTGCCTGAGGCATGGCGACAAGAGACCTCAAGTGTTTGGGGCAGTTTCTCTGGCTGCTTGAGCCAAGCGGTTAGAGCGGCTGTGTCTTCTGGAAAGAGATTTTGCCAGCCCATCGCTGAACTGAGCAAGGTATCTTGGCTGTAACCGGTCTGCTGCAAGAGGTGGGGGCTGGCAAAAAAGAGCATAGGCTCTTGCGTTGGCTTTGGCGTTGGCTCCAGTGTCGCCTGTGGAGCGTTGTGCCAGACCAATGTCATCACGGGCATTTGTGCCAAGAGTTCTAAAGAGCCCGAACCCAATCCTGTGCTGTGATCAAACATCCTGTCAGACTGTGTCCCTTTTGAATGCGGGGGCACAGTTTCCCTTTTCCTGTTGATGGTAGCTTTATTTTAATCTGAATTGCTCTCAAAATACAAACCCATCTTGCTTCTGGGTGTGTTAGCTTGACTAGGGATTTTACGCATTAGGGGGAGTTTATGGACGCCAGCACACAAAATGGGGCTTTTTTTCTAACCGATATCGCTGAGTTGGTAACGATGTTTATTCCGGGCCAAAAAGGCCCGATCTTGCCCTCGCAAATGGGGCAGATTCAGATTTTGCAAACGGCTTATCTCGAAATCGCAGCGGGCCAGATCGTCGGCATCGGCCCGATGGCTGAACTTGAAAATAGCCAGAACCTGCCCACGGTCTCTGTCCAGGGCCGCACTGTTTTGCCTGGTTTGGTGGATCCCCACACCCATTTGGTCTTTGCAGGTACCCGCGAGCATGAATTGGTTCAGCGCATTCGCACGGCCCGCAATCAGCCCAAAGACCAGCGCATGGCAGGGGGGATCAATTTTACCGTCAGCAAAACCCGTGAGGCTTCTTTTGAAGACTTGCAGCAAGCGGCGTTGGGCCGCTTGGCGCGGATGTTGGCCCACGGCACCACCACGGCTGAAGCCAAAAGTGGCTATGGCCTCAATTTAGAACATGAACTGCGCCTGCTGGAAGTTGTGGCGAGCTTGGCAAGCCAACCGATTGAGCTGGTCTCGACTTTTTTGGGGGCCCATGCTGTGCCCGCTGGCTATTCTCAGGCCGATTATGTCGAAGAAGTGCTGGCCATGATTCCGATTGTGGCCGAGCGCAAATTGGCGGAGTTTTGTGATGTCTTCTGCGAACAGGGCTTTTTTACCCCCGAAGAGACCCGGCGGATTTTGCTTAAGGCCCGCGAACATGGCCTCAAACTCAAGCTCCATGCCGATGAGTTAGCCGCATCTGGGGGATCGATTCTGGCGGGCGAGTTGGGGGCCATTTCGGCAGACCATTTACAATTTGCCCCGCCTGAAGGTTTGCAAAAAATGAAAGCCGCAGGTACCATTCCCGTGCTTTTGCCCGGTACCGCTTTTTATCTGGGTCTGCCTTATGCCGATACCGCTGCCATGCGCGAATTGGATTTGCCCTTGGCGATCTCCACCGATCTCAATCCGGGGGGCTGTTATTGTGAGTCGCAGCTCTTTATGTGTGTTTTGGCCTGTACCCAGATGGGAATGTTGCCGATTGAAGCCCTGGTCGGGGTCACCGTCAACGCAGCTTGGGCGATTGACCGCGGCCAGAGCGCGGGAGTGATTGCGCCTGGGCGACAGGCCGATCTGGTGGTCTTAGATACACCCAATCATATGGGCGTGCCTTATCATTTTGGTGTGAATCTGGTGCAGAGCGTATACAAACGCGGTGAGAAAGTGGTTTGAATAGGATCTAGGCGGAAAGGTCTTCGGTTTTGGCAAGACGGCTTTTCCCTTACACTTAACCCCTGCCCTGCTTTTGGATTATACTTGCAGTGTGATGGCATTTTTAAAGGAATAAAGCTGATGTGTGGAATTATTGGTTATATTGGACATGAACCCAACCCCGAAATTGTAGATATTTTAATCGACGGCCTGCAGAGACTGGAGTACCGGGGTTATGACTCCGCCGGTGTGGCTGTCATGACTGAAGCTGGCCTGGAACTGCAGCGTGAAGTGGGCAAACTGAGCAATTTGGTCAAAAAATTGGCCAGTATTGAGTTGATTGGCCGTGCTGGGATTGGACATACCCGCTGGGCCACCCACGGTCGCCCAACCGAATACAATGCACATCCCCATACGGATCCCGACAAACAGCTGGTTGTGGTTCACAACGGTATCATCGAAAATTACCTCGATCTCAAAGAAGAATTGGCGGCCTTGGGCCATCAATTTGCCTCCGAAACCGACACCGAAGTGATTGCCCATCTGATTTCCCATTATTATCAGGGCGATCTCAAAGAAGCTGTGCAAAAAACCCTGCTGCGCTTGGAGGGGGCTTATTCGATTTGTGTGATGCATGTCAAAGAGCCCAATTATCTGGTGGCAGCCAAAACCAGCAGCCCGCTTTTATTGGGCATTGGCGATGGCATGAACTTTATCGCCTCGGATATTCCCGCGATTTTGCGCCACACCCGCGACATTATCTATCTCGAAGATGGTGATATGGCTGTGGTTTACCCTGATAAACTTGAGCTTTTCCGGATCGATGGCTCGCCTCTGGAGCGGCCCGTCCAACATATTGATTGGAACCTTGTGGCTGCTGAAAAAATGGGCTATGACCACTTCATGCTCAAAGAGATCCACGAACAGCCCACGGCTTTTGCCCAGACCCTCGGTGGTCGTATTTCCGAAGGCCATCAGCGCCTGTATTTGGATGAGATCAATCTCACGCCAGAGCAGCTCAAAGGCCTCAATCGGATCTATATTGTGGCCTGTGGCACGGCCTATTATGCCGGCATGGTCGGCAAATACCTGATCGAAAAATTTGCCCGCATTCCGGTTGAGGTTGATGTCGCCTCTGAATTCCGCTACCGCAACCCGATTCTCGACAGCCAGACCCTGGTGATTGCGATCAGCCAATCAGGTGAAACCGCAGACACCTTAACGGCCATGAAATTGGCCAAACAGCAGGGGGCCCTGACGATGGGCGTGATCAATGTCAAAGGCAGTGCGATTACCCGTGTCACCGATGGCACTTTGTATATCCATGCGGGGCCAGAGATCAGTGTTGCTTCAACCAAGGCCTTTATAGCCATGTTGGCAGCTGTCAATTTGCTGGCTTTGCACTTTGCCCAGGTGCGTGAGCAGATCTCCCTGCCCGAGCTTACCGCAGCGATGCATGAATTGCGCCGCTTGCCCCGTCTGATGGAAGAGACCCTCCATGCTGTCGAAGCACCCGTTAATGCACTGTCCACGGTCTTGCTGCGTTACCACCACTGTCTCTATTTGGGCCGGGGCATCAATTTCCCGATTGCCCTTGAAGGGGCACTCAAGCTCAAAGAAATTTCATATATTCACGCCGAAGGTTATGCCTCTGGCGAAATGAAACACGGCCCGATTGCCCTGATCGATGCTTTGATGCCTGTGATTGCAGTGGTCACTGAAGGCGATGCCTACGACAAAGTGATCAGCAATCTCAAAGAAGTCAGGGCCCGCGATGGCTTGGTGATCGCTGTGGCCACCGTTGGGGATGAGCGCATCAAAGATGTGGCCAACGAAGTGATCTATGTGCCTGCTGTACCCGAGTGGCTCTCTCCGGTGATTAACGTTATCCCATTGCAGCTCTTGGCCTATTATGTGGCTCTGCGCCGGGGCTACGATGTCGATCAGCCCCGCAATCTGGCCAAGTCTGTCACGGTGGAATAACACTTTGCCACGGGGGAACAGGCACGTATGGTGGGGATGGTTGCTCGCTTTTTGCTTGCCATTGCCTGCCTGGACCTTGGCACCCATGCCAGCCCAAGCCCAAGAAAGTGCTCCCTCTGCTGAGGCCCCCGCTGCAACGGAGCCCCCGCTCTATGTCTCGCAGTGGTATATTGGCCCTGTGTTTAAACGGGATGGCATTGGCTACGACAGCGTTAAAAACCAAGCTTTGGCGGGCGAAAATTGGATTGGTTTGCAGACTTTACATCGCCAAGAAACTTGGTTTGGCTCAGGTGGGCACCTGCTTTTTTCGATGCAAGACAGTGCAATCGAGCTGGGAATCGATGCCCGTTTGTTTTTGCCCCTGCCCCTGATTGAGCCCTATTTGGGGGCCGAACTCAATTATATGACCCGCCATTTTGGGGGCTTTTCAATTGCGTTGCGTCCAGGGGCGCAATTGCATTTATTGCCGATGCTCTCTTTGGATGCCTTTGCCCAATTGCGCTATGATCTGTTTAATCTGACCTTTGGCAATGGAACCCGTGGAGATCAGCTGCTTTGGGGGCTGGGGCTCGCCGTTTTGTATAAAATCTAAGCTTTCTGAGGAGGATATCATGTTTCAGGGACTGCGCTCGTTGATCTTTCAGGTGCCCGATCTGGCTGTTGCCCGCAAGTGGTATGTTGAGGTATTGAATGTTGAACCCTATTTTGACGAACCGTTTTATATCGGTTTTAATGTCGGTGGCTATGAATTGGGATTAATGCCCGAAGATCCCGAAAAACCGGCCCCTGTACGTGGCAATTCCGTGGCCTGTTATTGGGGCGTGGAAGATATTCACGCCGCTTTTGAGCGTTTAAAGGCCTTGGGTGCCGAGCCGCAGTGTGAGATTGAAAATGTCGGTGGTGGCATTGAAATGGCCGATTTCCGCGATCCCTGGGGCAATTTCTTTGGGATTATTTACAACCCCGAATTTCAATTGCCAGCGCAGGTCTGAAAGCGAAAGCCCATTTTGGTCTCAGTTGTGTTAAGCTGAATTCGGCGAAAATTGTCATGATTTTGAAATGTTAAACAAATTTTAAGCCCTTCTTCCTCTGTTTTTAACCTTGCAACTTCAGAATTCATGACCAGCTTCCCATAATTGGATCATCTGTGTAGCGTAAAAGAGGAATTTCACCATGCTTCAAACTGTTGGAAACAATCCATTCCCGATTCAGCCTGTGCGCCAGGGAGCTCCCCAGGCTTTTGTCCCCCCTTCAACAGGGACCTTTCATCCTGCTGCGCCCAAACCTTTGGCCAAAGACTCGCTTGATATCAAAGATCTGGGCATTGGCGTTTTGGCAGGCAGCTCTGTCTATTTGCCCATGGTTGTGGGCAATTATACCCTGAGCAACAAAGCAGGGCACTCACTTCTGGATTCTTTAAAAGCCCCCCTGATGGAAAAAAGCACCTTGGCGATGATGGGTGGAGCTGCTTTGGCAGGTGGGATTGTGGGCGCCGCTGCCGGACGCAATACCGATAGCACGTGTGAGGCTCTGACTACAGGGGCCATGGTTGGTATGACCATCGGTGCCTTGGGTGGCGTGGCTGTCGCTCTCAGTACCCAGGCCATGACTCCCGCTCAGGGCGCCATGCGTGGTGCGATGCTCGGAGGCTTTACCGGCGGAGCCGGTGGCACAGGTGCTTATCTCCTGCGCGAAGGCAAATAGTCTCTAAAAATTTCTCTCTCAACGCTATGACTGGCGCTCGCGATTGCGGAGCGCCTTTAGTTTTTGCCAACTTTCGTCATTGGCGGCCAGACGTTCCACCACGCCCTCCCCCAAGATCGAGGTCTGAAAAATTTCTTCGACATCGTCGGGGGTGACCCCCACGTACCACAGGTCTTGGGGGTAGATCACGACCACAGCCCCCAATTCACAGGCGTCGAGACAGCCTGTTTTGCTGGCCCGCATCCGGCCTTTGAGTCCGTGTTGTTTGAGTAATTCTGCCAATTTGATCCGAATTTCGTGTCCTCCACAGCGGGCACAACTGCCTTTGGGGCTGTCTTCTGGACGTTCGTTGGTGCAAACCAGGATGTGTTTTTCAAACAGGGGGGTAGGGGCGTTTGTCATTTTATGGGGTTTCTTTCTCGTCGGTGATCTGGTTTAAGGGTTGGTTTTTGTGAAAGCGTTGCAGGTCTTTTAGCAATGCCGTGCTTTCGGGGCGATTTTGACTCAGGGCCCAATTGACCTGCCGGGCCAAAGCCAGGCTTTCCAGACAGCGGGCCAGGGTCAGGGCAAAGCGACGGGCACCGGCTTCGACCGCGGAGGCGTCTGTTTGGGCTGTTTTTTGCAGCCAATCACAGGCTGCTTGGCAGGTTTGCAGGGCCCGCTCTGCCAAGGGGGCAACGTTGGGGTGGGTGAGTTCAGATGCCCAGCCAGTGAGGCTTGCCAAGAGAGACTCAATTTCTGCGGGGCCGCGCAGGGCGCGCAAAGTGTCGAGCGAGAGCACGTTGGTGGTGCCTTCCCAGATCGGCAGCACTTGCGCATCGCGCAGCAGCAGTGGCAGCCCTGTGTCTTCGACATAACCGGCCCCACCAAAACACTCAAGGGTTTCACTCAGGCAGGCCACAGCCTGTTTGCCGGTGATCAATTTGGTCAGGGGGGTGAGCACCCGCTGCAGATTTTTCTCTGCCGGGTCCAGCTCTCCATTTTCGAGGCGGCCCAGCAAATGTACAGCTTCAAAGGTCAGGGCAAAGGCTCCCGCCAATTCAGCTTTGAGCATATTTAAGGTGTCGCGGTGCAGGGGTTTTTCCGCAAGTGACGCGCCAAAGGCCACGCGTCTGAGGGCATAGTCCTCAGCCAAGGCCAGCCCCCGGCGCATCAAGGCGATGGCAGAGACGCTGTTCCAGGTGCGGGTCACGTTTAACATCGGGGTGATGTTTTTGACACCATCGTGGGGGCCGACCACCAACTCGGCAGGCGTGCCATGCAGCAATAATTCAGCTGTGGGCACTTTGCGTGTGCCCAATTTGTCTTTGAGGCGGCAGACCTCGATATTTTTGAGTTTGCCCTGTTCATCCCGCAATTCGACAAAAAACAGTGCCAGGCCTTTGCCGCCGGGGCCGTTGCCTTCGGGGCGGGCCAGGGTCAATGTCATTTGTGAGGTGGTGGCAGAAGTAAACCATTTGCGCCCGTACAAACGCCACTGGCCGTCTTCCAGCCGGGCTTGGGTCTCGGTCAGACCGACATCTGAGCCTCCCGTCAGTTCGGTCATCCATTGACCACTGGTCCAGAATCTTTCCGGGTCGCGGCTGGTCAAATGCGGCAGGGCTTGGTCGATCAGACCCTGATTGCCGGTTGCCAATAAGGTCGATGCCGCGCCATCGGTCATCGCCAGGGGGCAGCTGTAAATATCTGTTGAAGGGGTAAACAGGTAGACCAAGGCAAATTGGTAGACCCGCGAGAGGGCTCCATATTTTTTTTCGTAGGGCAGGGCCACCAAACCAAAGCGGGTGGTCAGGCGTTCAGCTTCTTGCCAGAGGGCCGTGACTTCAATTTTGTCGATGCGGTTTCCCCAGGCGTCGTAATGGGTGAGCACAGGCTCATTCAGGCGATCGGCCAATTGCCAGCGGTAGAGTTCGCCCGCGCTCAGCTCTCCCATTTCGGAGAGGTCGGCCTCGATTTCGGCGGGCAAATGGTTCTGGCTGAAGCGGGCCAGGCTGCTGCCTAGCAGGGTATCGGCATGGTATTGATTCCTGAGCTGCGGGGCGGACTGCTGAAAGAGTTCCATGGGCTGACTCCTGGGAGAGGTGGGTGAAGGGTATTGTACCGCTATAGACTTACAAACGGGGATCCACGGGCTCGCTTTCTAATGCCAGCAATCCGGCCACACAGCGATGCACTTCGCGCAGCGGCGCACGGGCCACAAAGCGCTCAAGGGCTTCTTGCCCCAGGGCAAACTCACGCAGGGCCAATGAGCGTTTGGCGCCCAGCCCCCGTTTTTTTAAGCGCGCGAGGTGTTCGGGCAGCGTGTATTCAGGGCTGTAGATCAGGCGCAGATACTCCCGGCCCCGGCATTTAACCCCTGGTTGGACATAGCCTTTGCTGCCCTGGCTGACCACCTGCAGGGGTTTGATTACCATGCCTTCGCCGCCAGATTCGGTCAGCGCAAACCACCAGTCCAAAGCAGCTTGCACACTCTCAGGCTGATCCAATTTCACGATTTTCCAGGCCGTCGCTTTAAACAGTCCCGGATCGACTTGGGCCAACTCGGCCAGGGTTTCGATTTGCCAGAGATGACTGGAATCGCTATAGACCTTGCCTTCGCTTGCCAAAATCTGAAAGGGTGCCAGTTTATAGTCGTCCAATTGGCTGACGGGCCAACAATAAGGGCGATAGGCCTGGGCAAAGGCCTGGACCATGGTTTGGCGCGCTTCAAAGCGGGCCAATAAGGCACTGACATCGAAGGCTGGCAAACGTGCTTGGGTTTGGCGCAGCAGGGCATTGGTTTGGGCCAGGGCTGCTTGGCCCGAAGCACCGACCGCAGCATATTGCTGGTATATCAGCTCTTGGGCCTTGGCCGACCAGGGCAGCAATTCGGCGTCCAGACAGAACCAATCGCTTTCAAAACGCTCCCACCATTGGGCCTGGGTCAGGGTGTGAATCAGGCGCTCCAAAAAGGCTGTTTCAAGTGCTGAATCTTTAAAAAAGGCCCGGCCTGTGCGGGTATAGATGCAGCCGGGGGTCTCGCCACTCACACCAAAGCGCTGAAGGGCTACTGCGGCACTGCGGCAGACCACAACCACCGCCCGAGAACCCATGTGTTTTTCTTGGCAGATGACCTCGTTTAAACCTTGGCTGCGGTAGTATTGCAGGGCTTCGCGGGGGTGTTCGAGATAGTCTGGATCTGCTGCCGTTTCGCAGGGCGACATCGTTGGTGGCAAATAGATCAGCCAACGCGGATCGACACTGAAACGGCTGAGCACTTCGAGCGCGGCGGCATTGTTTTCGGCCTGAATTAAGATCTGGCGCTTGAGGCGGGTTTCGATGATTTGTTTGCCGGTGATCTCACTCAGCTCCAGGCGGCGATCGTCCCATTGTTGAGCGGTGAGCGTGCCCCCTGAGCTGGGTCGAAGCGCGCCCTCTGAACCGGGTGATTCTGCCTCTGTGGCCAATGCAAGTGGGCGCAGAGGCTCGCAATAGACCCGAGCTGCGGGCACCGACACCAGCTCCTGTTCTGGGTAGCGCAGGGCGGTCAGTTTGCCGCCAAAGACACAGCCGGTATCGAGGCAAATCGTGCCATTGAGCCATTCGGCCTGGGGCATAGGGGTGTGGCCGTAGACCACTTTGGCGCGGCCCCGGTATTCCGCGGCCCAATTGGCGCGCACAGGCAGGCCAAATTCATCAATTTCACCCGTGGTTTCGCCATAGAGGGCAAATTCGCGCACCCGGCCCGAGGAGCGGTTTTGCAGCTCTGCACGCATGCCGGCATGGGCCACCACCAATTGCCCTTGATCCAGCACCAAATGGCTGACCAGCCCTTCGATAAAGCGGTCGGCCTGTTTGCGCAAAGCGCTCTGTTCGGGCTCGGGCAGCGCTTCGACTTCCGCCACTGTCTGTTGTAGGCCATGGTTGAGCTTGACGTTTTTGCCCCGCAGCCAGCGCTGAAATTTTTGCTCGTGGTTGCCGGGCACACAGAGCGCGGTTCCGGCTGCCACCATTTGCATCGCCAGACGCAGGCAATCGAGCACCCGGGGGCCCCGATCGACAAGATCACCCAAAAACAACACCCGCCGCCCATTTGGGTGGCGATAACCCGCCTCAGCATCTGGCAGATATCCCAATTGCGTCAAAAGCAGTTCCAGTTCATCCCCGCAGCCATGTACATCGCCAATGATATCAAAGGGGCCAGCATCGTCACGTTTGTCGGTCCAGAGCTTGACCCGCTCAATTTGAACCTGTTCTACCTCTTCGGGGCTGTTGAGCACGTAAATATAGCGAAAGCCCTCTTGTTTCAGCGAAGACAGGGTTTTGCGCAATTGCCGGTTCTGGTTTGCTACCACATGGGGGCCAAATTGCCGGTCTGGCCGCTGGGCATTGCGATCATGGCAGAGCCGCTCGGGCATTTTAAGCACAATCGCCACCGGCAGTACGTGGTGTTTTTTTGCCAGGGCCAGGGCCTGTTTGCGGGCATCCGGTTGAACATGGGTGGCGTCAATCACGCTCAGGCGGCCAGCGGCCAGACGTTTGCCTGCAATCGCATAGACCAGCTCAAAGGCGTCGTGGGTGGCGCTTTGATCGTTGGGATCGTCGGCCACGAGCCCGCGGCAAAAGTCTGAAGAAATCACCTCGGTGGGCAGAAAGTGTTTGGCAGCAAAGCTGGATTTGCCCGAGCCAGAAACGCCAATCAGCAAGACCAGCGAGAGTTCAGGTATTTTGAGGGTCTGCGGGGCTTGCTCACTGCTCATGGTTTGGCTCACAGATCTGTATATATTCAGGCGGAATATGTTCACTCAACCACACACCATTGGCTGAAAGGTAAAAGAGATGGCCCTCTACAAACATGCGGTGGGCATCAATGGCCAGCAGCAGTGGATGGCGATCATGACGCTGGCCAACATTCACAGCGGTGGGGATATCTGTCGAAAGATGCACGTGTTGGCGCTGGCGCTTTTCCAGCCCCGAGGCGAAAATGGAATCCTGGTGACGGCGGGCGGTGCCGTGGTAGAGCGTATCAGGCGGACATTGGGGCTTTAAATCCAGATCCACAGCCAGACTGTGGCCTTGATTGGCGCGGATTTTTTGCCGATCAGAACTCAAGGCAAAGCGCTGTTTGTCACTCTCGGCCACAATCGTTTCAAGCTGTTCGCGGGTCAGGCCTGTGTGGGTGGATTTTTCCAATAACTCCGCCACATTGGCCCAGCCCTGGGGATCGAGTTCCAGCCCAATTTCCTCGGGTTTGTGGCGCAAGACGAGGCTTAAAAATTTGCTTAATTGTTTGAGATTAGCCATGGGCGACTCCCTTTTCTGCTCCGACTTTTTCAAAGATCGCCATTTGGGTGGGGGCTCCCAGAAGTGAGTCGATTGGCCCAATGGGTTCAAAACGAAGGTGGTAATGCCGCTTTCGGGCAATATTTAAACACCAACTCTCAAACTCGGCCCGGCTCCATTCAAAGCGGTGGTCGCCATGGCGGAATTGGCCGGGTTTTAAATTCTGAAACAAAGTGTTGTATTCTGCATTGGGGGTGGTCAGTACCACTAGCTGGGGTTGCAGATCTTCAAACAGTACCTGGGCAAAGGCTTCGAGCCGAAAAGGTTCGAGGTGTTCTATCACCTCCACAGCGACCACGGCTTCGAGGTCTTTGAGGCGGGCATCGCGGTAGACCAGCGAGCCGTGCAGCAGCTCCAGACGTTGGGCCTGCCTTTCTGAAAAACGCTCGGTATGTAGGCGCCGCACGGCATTGCCCAAGCTGCGGGCAGAGACATCCAGACCCACAATCCGTTCTAATTGGCCCTGTTGCCAGAACAATTGCAAGAGGCGGCCTTCACCACAGCCCAGATCACCGACCGAACGCAGGCCCGAGAGACGCACCACCTCTGCGACTTTTTCCAGGCGCACCTGGTTGAGGCTGAGGGGTTTTTCCAGGGCCTGTTCCAGACTTTCGGCCTTTTCTTCTTGCACTTCGGGGGCGTCGGGCTGCTCTTCTTGCAACAGGCGCAGAGCCAAGCTGGTCAGGGGTTTGTTGTGACGCAGATAGCGGGCGGTGATCAGCTCTTTGGCAGGATGCGCGGCCAACCAACCCTCGCCATGTCGCAGCAGTTTTTGCACCTCTTCTGGGCCAATAAAATAGTGTTTGTCGTTGTCGAGCACTGGCAATAGTACATAGAGGTGGCTGAGCAGGTCACTCAGCCGGATTTGCTGTTGCAATTTGAGACTGTAATAAGGGCTCTGGCCCCAGTCCGGAAAGTGTTCATCCAGCGGGTAGCGGGTGATCTCCAATTGGTAGCCCAGCGGAGTAAAGAGGCTTTCCAACAAACCCGGCCCACCGCGACTGGCCACAACTGCCAATTCGGCCTCCAAGGGAATCGGCGTGTCTGCCAGCAAGGGTTTTTCATCGCATTTGCCCTGGAGGGCGCTACCGAAAACCCGTGAAAGGGCCACGCTCATAAACGAAGACGCGACATAAGGCCGATCGTTGACATATTGCCCCAGGGCAAAACCCTCCCAGGCGGATTTTTGCTCGCGGGCCAGCCCAATCGGGTCGAGATCGAGTAGCAGAACGGCATTGCAGCGCTCTTGGCTGGCTTCGGGATAAAAAACCTGGGCCAAGCCAAAATTGAGTTCAAATGTTTGGCATTTGTCTGGGTGTTTGTGCAGCAAATAGCCCAGATCGGTGGCAGGTTGGTGGGTGGTGGTCAAACTCAGAAGCATGTTCTCACGGTTCTCCCTCTTGGACTCCAGCGGGCTCTATGGGCCCAAAACGTTTTTATTCTAACATATCAGCCATTCTGACCAGCTCTTGTGTGGCGTGTATTCAGTCTGTCCGTCTGCCTTCGCTTGGGGGCATTGAAATCGTTGTAAACGATTAAAAATATAAAAATAAACGATTATACTTATTGTTATTTTTGTGTCATGCTAGGGCCATAGCACCTCACACAAGGAGAAAAACAGTTTATGAGCACACTCAATTGGATCGGACTCGACCAGGACTCTTCACAGGCTCTGGTGGGCCAACTCAACCAACTCCTGGCCGATTACCAGGTTTTTTATATGAATGCGCGGGGCTTTCATTGGAATATTCGTGGCAGCCAGTTCTTTGAATTGCACCTTAAATTCGAAGAGCTTTACAACGATCTTTTGCTCAAGGTGGATGAAGTTGCCGAACGGATTTTGACCCTCGGCGGCGTGCCCCAACACGATTTTGCCAGCTATCTCGAGGACAGCAGGATTGCCCCTGTCAAAAACGCGACAGACGCAGTTTCGACCATTGACTCGGTGCTCAAGTCGCTGCAATCACTGCTGGTCAGCCAGCGTCAATTGCAAAAAGTGGCAGCTGAAGCCGGGGACGATGGCACGGCATCATTGATGAGCGATTATATCAAAGTTCAAGAAAAAATGGTCTGGATGTACGCTTCTTACCAAAGTTAAGACAAGGATTGGCAAAATCCGGGGATAAGATTAAAATGATAATAATCCCCGCTTAATTTTAAGGTGTTTGGCTATGCACAATCTGAATCCTGCTCTGACTCTTTTGGGAACCCTGCTGTTTTTGCTGGCCTGTCAGCCCTTGCAAACGCCCATGGCACCTTCCAATTCTGCCGTCGATGCTTCCGCTTTGCGCAGTCAGGGTACGGCCTCCTCTGCCCTCGGTCGCTTTGTGCAAAACCAGTATCGTTTTGTCTTTGACGAACACGACAAAAATCGCAATGGTCAAATTGAGCCAGCTGAAATTCCCCATGCCACTCAGAGCTTTGCCAAATACGACAGCAACCGCGATGGCGCTTTGAGCCCGGCAGAGATTTTACCCAACACCTCCTTTTTGCGCGCCCAGAGCGAGGCCCTTGCCAAAGATTTGCGCCAGAGCCAAACGCCCCAGCAAGAAGATCCCCAATTGCAATTGCCCTTTGAAAAAGAGTTTTCCCGTTTAGAAAGTGGTTTTATCCGCGAAGTGGAGGCCATGCGCAGCTTGGCCCAAACGCCGTCTCAATCCCGCGCAACC
This sequence comes from Candidatus Sericytochromatia bacterium, assembly GCA_044356335.1. Taxonomy (GTDB): domain Bacteria; phylum Cyanobacteriota; class Sericytochromatia; order UBA7694; family UBA7694. Next base: position 37,424 of record JBIKWL010000004.1, on the reverse strand, counting down.
AAGCCAATCCCTGTTTTGCTTGTGCCGGGTTATGCGGAGCCCAGCTGGTATTTTATGTACGGCATTTACCGCGATCTGAAAAAAGCCGGTTATGACGTCGAGGGGATTAACCTTTTTCCCAATTTTGCCTCTGCAGAGGAACAGGCCCTCAAGGTCAAAGCCAAAGCCGAAGCCATGATGAAACAGTACGGCAGCCCCAAAATTCATTTGGTTGTGCACAGTTTTGGTGGGCTGATCAGCCGCCATTATATTCAGAATATGGGCGGCAGTGCCGTGGTCGAGCAATTGGTCACCATCGCCACGCCCCATTTGGGCACCTATGCCGCATTTCTGGGGCCCGGTGAAAGTGCTGTGCAACTGCGGCCCGAAAGTGCCTTTCTGAAAAAACTCAATGCCCAGGGTTTTGCCTATCCCCCCGTCAAATACACCTCGATCTGGTCCAATCTGGACGAGATCGTCTTGCCGCCCAAACACTCGATTATGCCTGATTCCCAGGTCTTTTACGTGCCCTGGACGGGCCACCTGACGATCATGTTCAGTCAGCGGACCTACACGGCCATTCGCCAGGTTCTTGGCAATTAAATTTGCTCAGCCATTTGCTCTGTGGTTTGGGGCTTTCGGGTTCAGGGGAGCGTTTTTCGCAGGAAAACCAAATCCAGATTATCAAGGCCCTGTATCAATTTTCAGATGATACCACCTTTGGTTTGGCCGGCTACCAGGCCAGCGCCAAAGAACTCTATTATAAAATAGGCAAAAAATCTCTGTTTGACCGGCTTTTGGTCTATTTTGATGATCAGCATGAGGTCTTTGACGATCTTCGGCGATATCCCGGCTCGCTGATGTACCACCGTTCGCATTTGTCTCACGAACCCCAGCCCGATGTTTTGCTGTTTTACATGCCTCAGCAAGTTGAACTGAAGTATATGCGGTTGTTTCAGCTTCATCTCGCTGGCTCCGCCTGTTTTTTGTTCCCGTTTTTGCCCAAACGAGCATCGCCACTTGAGATCATTGAAAACCCGCATCCTCTCTTGCTCTATTTTTTTCCCTGTGCTGGAACCGGGCGCTTGAGCCCACCTTTAACCAGCCTATTGCAGCATTTTCAATTTTTGCAAAGAGAATGTCACCCGTTGAGCGCGAATATCCGGTTGAATCAAACCTTCTCTTCAGACAATCTGCCTGACTTTGATTTGATTGCTGACTATTTTGTGAATCAAATCAAAACGCTGGACTATTATCAATATATGACTACCCATGACCCCTTTGACATTCGGGCTTTGGACGCACTTCCCTTTTTACGTAAAATTGCCCTGATCAGAGACCCGCGCGATGTCGTGACCAGTTATTATATGCGCGAATTTGTGCCCCAATTTGGTGGGCGTGTCTTAAGCGCTTCAGAAAAGGAACAGGCTTTGTTTGAGCTGATGCAAATCGGCTTTGTGAATCGCAAGCCAAATTATTTTTTGCGCTGGCCCAATCTCACTACCTTGGCTAATTTTTTTGTGAATATCACAGAGAGCGCCAATACACTTGTGGTTAAATTTGAAGATCTGCATCATGCTGAAGCTGAGACCTATCAGCGCATTTTGCAGTGGTTGGGTTTTGATTGGCATCCCTTGATCACTTTAAGCCCAGAACAACTGGCGTATTATTGCCACAGGGGTTCTATTGCCCATCAGACTGAAGGGGGAGTGCGTTCGGATAACCCTGAAAAACCGGTGATCAAACAAGGGGTGCTCACCAATTGCCGCAAGGGAGAAACGGGAGACTGGAAAAACCATTTTACCCCGGCTCTGACAGCTTATTGCCAGGCACAGATTGGCGCTCAATTGAAGGTCTTGGGGTATTCTTGAGCAAAGAGGCCAAGTCTAAGTGGAGACGAGGAACCCTGTCTGAGATCTTGCGAGAGAAGACCTGGCTTTTTACAATAGGGTGAGATGGATTTTGAAAACAGGGGCTGTCTGTGGCTCTAAACGAGAGGTTGTCATGTCTGCGAAAACCAAAAAAGTGATTTACAAATGTGCCCACGTCAAAAAAAAGGTCTGTTTGGATGTGGCGAATGAAGAGGAAAAAGCCCTGCTCGGCAGTAAAATTGTTGCCCAGACCGTGCTCAAATGTGATCTCAAGGCCATGGGTGGCTGCAATCAGAGTTTGGGTCGTTTTGATACCAAATGTCCAGCGGTGGGCCAAGCGGCAAAATGCACGCTTAAATAATGAAATACAGCGATTATTATGCCACGCTCAGTTTAGACAAAACGGCTTCCGAAAAGGAGATCCGTGCGGCTTATCGCCGTTTGGCCAAAGAGTATCACCCAGACACCCACCCAGGGGATGTGGCGGCTGAAGAAAGGTTCAAGGCCATCAACGAGGCCTATGAGGTGCTCGGGGATCCCGACAAGCGTTCGCGCTACGATCAATTGGGTGTTAATTGGCAGGACTTTGCGGAATTTGCTGAGAGTTATCACGCCAGCCGCAAAGACAAACAGCGGGTCGAATACGGCTCACAGCTCTTCGATTTGCCCTTCAGCGATTTCTTTGAAACCTTTTTTGGCGATCAGGCGGGTCGCCTCTGGGACACACATGCCGATCACCCAGTGTCTGAGCCGCCTCCTCAATTGCGTCCAGAACCTGCTCCAGCCCCGACTTCAGAGATAAGTTATACCGCTCAAGTGACCCTTGAAGAGGTCTTGCACGGCACCAAGCGCCGGATTCAGCTCAATGAAAACGATCAACTCAAGACCCTCGAAGTCAAAATTCCAGCGGGGGTCAAAGAGGGTTCCAAGGTGCCCATTGGCAGCAAGGGGAGCCAACTCTTTCTCGAAATACGTCTGCGGGCACACCCGCTCTTTCTGCCCGAAGAGCAAAATTTGCGCGGCTCGCTCCAGATTCTCGATTACGAAGCGATGTTGGGTTGTAGCAAAGCGATCAAAACCCTCACAGGCCAAATTCAGCTCAAAATCCCCCCCGGTAGCCAATCGGGCCAGGTCTTTCGGATCAAAGGTCAAGGCCTGCCCCAGCTCAAACACCCTGAGCAGCGCGGGGATTTATTGATTGTGTTGGGGGTCAAGACCTCAACGGGCTTGAATCCCGAAGAGCGCTTGCTGATTGAGCGCTTCCGTGTCTTGCGGGAGGCGCGTTCGCTGTAGTCGCTGATTGGTTGCTGGCTTGTCGCTGCTTAGGTGCTGACGTGATCTCTTAATGCGACCCGGTATTTTGCAGCGGTGCAGGCCTGAATGGCTTCCAGACTCAGTCCGGGGTCTTTTTCAATCAGTACCAATTCTTGGGCCTGTTTATCGACCTCAAAAACGGCTTTTTCGGTAATGATCAGGTCGATGCAGCGTTTGCCCGTCAGGGGCAGGGTGCATTCGGGCAAAAGCTTAGATGCCCCGCTTTTGTCGTTGTGGGTCATGACCACCACCACACGCTGAGCGCCCGCCACCAAATCCATGGCGCCACCCATGCCTTTGACCATTTTGCCGGGCACCATCCAATTGGCGATATCTCCGGCCTGAGAGACTTCCAAGGCGCCCAGAATCGCGAGGTTGATATGCCCCCCCCGAATCATGCCAAAAGAGCTGGCGCTGTCAAAATAACTGGCGCCTGGCAGGGCTGTAACCGTCTGTTTTCCGGCATTGATCAGATCTGCATCAACTTCGCCATCGTCGGGGAAAGGCCCAATTCCGAGCAGGCCGTTTTCGGAGTGCAGCACCACTGTCATGCCTTCGGGCACATAATTGGCCACGAGGGTGGGTATGCCAATGCCCAGATTGACATAATAGCCGTCGCGCAATTCCAGAGCCGCCCGTTTAGCGAGTCGTTCTCTGCTCGATTCGTTTTTCATAATGCGCCCCTTTCAGCAAATAATTCACAAAAATACTGGGTGTATGAATCTGGTCTGGGTCGAGATCGCCCACAGGCACCACTTGCTCGACTTCGGCAATCGTGATTTTGCCTGCTGTGGCTATCGGTTGGTTGAAGTTGCGGGCCGTTTTGCGGTAGAGCAAATTGCCATGGGTATCCCCCACTTGGGCTTTGACCAAGGCCAACTCTCCTGTGATCGGCTTTTCGAGCACATACATCTTGCCGTCGATTTCGCGGGTCTCTTTGCCCTCGGCCACGGGGGTGCCATAGCCCGTTGGGGTATAAAAGCCGCCAATGCCTGCCCCACCCGCGCGGATGCGCTCGGCCAGGGTACCCTGGGGTACAAATTCGACTTCGAGTTCGCCATCGAGGTATTGGCGCTCAAAGAGTTTGTTTTCGCCGACATAACTGGAGACCATTTTGCGGATCTGGCGGGTCTGCAGGAGCAGCCCCAGGCCAAAATCGTCGACGCCCGCATTGTTGCTGACGACGGTCAACTCTTTTACGCCCAGCTCGCGCAGAGCCAGGATCAAATTTTCGGGAATGCCGCACAGACCAAAGCCACCAACCAGCACTGTGGCGCCGTCTTTGAGGCCCACCTTTGCCAAGGCTTCTGCTGCGCTTTGAACCACTTTTTTCATAACGCGAGGCTCCCTTTCGGGTGATGGGGAAAGTATAGCACGGGTTTTTGTTGCAGCGGATCCCTTTAACTGCGCTGGTATTTGTCCTCAAAGCGTACGATATCGTCTTCGCCCAAATAGGGGCCGGATTGCACTTCGACCAATTCCAGATCAATGGTGCCGGGGTTTTCGAGCCGATGGACTTCGCCGACAGGAATATATGTGGACTGGTTTTCGGTCAGCAAAAAGACCTTCTCGCCACAGGTCACACGGGCGGTGCCTTTGACCACCACCCAGTGCTCGGCGCGGTGGTGGTGCATTTGTTTTGAGAGCTGTTGGCCGGGATGCACGGTGATGCGTTTGACCTGAAAGCGCTCACCTTTATCGACGGTTTCGTAAAAGCCCCAGGGCCGGGCGACTTTGGTGTGGTTTTCGGCTTCTGGGCGCTGTTGGCTGCGCAATTGACCCACCAACTCTTTGACCTCTTGGGCGTGGTCTTGGCTGGCAACCAGCACGGCATCCGGGGTTTCAATAATCAACAGGTTTTCCACACCCACGGCGGCCAGCAGGCGGCCGTTGCTGCGCAAGAGATTGCCAGAGGCATTCAGGGTAATGACGTCGCCTTGGCAGGCATTGCCATTTGCATCTTGGGGGTATTGGCTTTTGAGTGCGTCCCAAGAGCCCACGTCTGACCAACCGGCATTGAGGGGCAAGACAACCCCCTGGTCTGTTTTTTCCATGACCGCATAATCGATTGAGCGGGCAGGGCTCAGGGCAAAAGCGGTGGGGTCGGGCCTGAAAAAAGCGGGTTCACTTTGGCCTGCTTCAAAGGCTTTGCGACAAGACGCCAGCAGTTCGGGTTGGTATTTTTCGAGTTCGGCAATCCAGGTCTGGGGCGCCAGGGCAAAAATGCCGCTGTTCCAGAGATAATTACCGGCAGCCAAATAGCCTTCGGCTGTGGCCTGATCGGGTTTTTCGACAAAGGCCAGAATTTTTTCACCCTTTTCGTCCTGCGCCTGAATATAGCCATAGGCCGTTTCGGCCCTGTCGGGCTGGATGCCAAAGGTCACGATTTGACCGGCTTGGGCCAGTTCTGATGCTTGGGGCAAGAGCGCACGAAAGGCCTCGGGCTGGGTCAGGGCGTGGTCGGAGGGCATGACCAGCAACAGGCTGTCGGGCTGATGGGCTAAGGCCCAAAGGGCGGCCAAAGTCAGGGCGGGTGCTGTGTTGCGTGCTTCGGGCTCCAAGATGATTTGTGAGGGGCTGGTTTCAATTTGGCGCAATTGCTCGTTGACCAAAAAGCGGTGGGCTTCTTGGGTCAGGATCAGCGGGCCAAGAATTTCTTGCAAGCCTTGCAAACGCTGTACAGTGGCTTGAAAAAGCGAGCGCTCCGAAGCCAAGCCAATAAATTGTTTGGGAAAATGTTCGCGGGACAGGGGCCAAAGCCGGGTGCCAGAGCCGCCGCAGAGAATCACAGGCAGCCAGGAAAGAGGGGGGGAGGCAGTCATGCTGAGAAAATTCCTCTGTTTTCTTTCGTCTTTTTTATTATGCGCTTTTTTAAGCTCTTTTGCTGCGATCATAAAAACGAAAAGCAAAAGATATATTTCTGTTAAATATCTATGTTATCTTAAATTTACATCAAAAAGTCGGTCCGCCGATGACTGGTGAGCCCATCAAAACTCTAGCTTAGCAGCCCTGCAAGGGGCTTTTTTGTTTTTTGTTTTTCTAGCTATAAGGCAGATCCAATCTGAGTTCAACTGGACAGTGATCAGAACCCATGACCTGATCGAGAATTTCAGCCTGAGAAACAGCGGAGAGCAGGTTTTCGCTCACGAAAAAATAGTCAATCCGCCAGCCAATATTGCGCTCGCGCACATTGGCGCGGTATGACCACCAGGTATAGCGGTCGCGGGCCAGGGGATGTAGATGCCTGAAAGTGTCGATATACCCGTTTTCGATATATTTGTCCAACATATCCCGTTCAATCGGTAAAAAACCAGATGTCTCTTGGTTTGCTTTGGGGTTTTTGAGATCCACCTCTTTGTGGGCCGTGTTCCAATCGCCGGTGATTACCACTTTGCGGCCTGCACGCACCTGGGTATTGAGTTCTTTCAGCAGGGCCTCATAAAAGTCCAGTTTGTAGATCACGCGGCCCTGATCGCGCTGGCCATTGGGAAAATAGACGTTATACAGCAAAAATTCGCCGTGATCAGTCACAACCACCCGGCCTTCGCTGTCGAAGCGCTCAATCCCCAAGCCACTGTGGGCTGAGAGGGGTGGTTTGCGTGAAAAAGTGGCCACACCACTGTAGCCTTTTTTTTCGGCATTGGCCCAGTGTGTGTGGTAGCCGTGGCCTTCGAGCAGCTCGTAAGAGAGCTGGGAGGGCCAGGCCTTGGTTTCTTGCAGACAGAGTACATCGGGCTGTGTTTCTTTTAGCCATTCCAAGAAGCCTTTGCGCTCGACAGCGCGCAGGCCGTTGACGTTCCACGAGATCAAATGCATGGTTTTTTTCCATTTCCTGTTAACAATCAAGGGAATTCTATCACTGAAAAAGAGGCGGAAGATCGCCTAAAGTGGATCCTGAACGTAAAAATGTGGAGAAACCAAGCGCATGATGAAAGAATACTCCAGTGATATGATTGCCAGCCAGATTGGTGTCCCTCAGCAGCAGGTGGAAACCTGGGCTGAAGAATTTCACATTCCCTATCGGCAGAAGGGCGTCAGCCGCAATTTTGAGCAAGAAGCCATGGACGTGCTCAAAACCATAAAAAATCTCAAAGATGGCAATCGCGGCTTTGACACCATCCGCCAGAAAATCGAAGTCACCCATCCTGCTGTTTGGGAAGGCCCACCTGCCACGGGTCTGCCTTCAGCTCAGGCTTTGGAAAAACTGGTGGAAGACACAATTGAGCGTAGCTTCGATAAAAAATGGAATCAATTGCTTGAGCAATTGGGAGATCTCAATGAATTGGCGGAGAAATACGCCCAAGCCAGTTATAGCATTGGTCAAATGACCGAACAGGCCCGCACATTGGAAGAGATCAATCAACGTCTCAAGGCCCAATTGCAGGTCTTGCCCTCGCCCGATGAGTGGCAGGCCATGCAAGAGCGCGAGCTGCTCTACAAAAAACTGCTCTACGATTTGCACAGCCGGGTGCAAAAACTCGAATATGGTGAGCAGGCCGAAGCCTCCCCACTTGAAGCCGAAGGCTTGCCCCCAATTGGCCCCGAAGTCATGCAGACACCCGACGATCAGCGTACCGTCGCTTAATTATGGAGCGCATGACCCTGGTCTTTTGGACGGTGATTGTCTGTTTATTGGGCACTTCAGCTTTTTATGGATTTTCGGCTGAGCAGCGCCGCAGCAAGGTACAAAAGACCAGTGGGGTTGTCAACAGTGGCGATTTATTGAACCTGGTACAGGTTCTCGACGGTGACAGTATCCTCGCTGGCAAGGCTGGTGAAGAGCCCGTGGGTCTGCGTTTGGTCGGGATCAAAGCCTTTGATGCCAAAGTCGAAAAAGATGTGATGACGCCCTTTGCCCAGGCGGGGGTTGAGTTACTCAAACGCGAACTGGCCAATAAACCCCTGCGTGTGTCGCTCAGCGCCTCTTCTGCCCAAGACAAATACGGGCGCTATTTGGCCACGATTTATGCTGATGATCAGGATATCTCCCTGCAATTGATTCGCCAGGGTTTGGCTTTGGTCTACCCCGTTTATCCTTTTCCTTCGCTCTCTTTTTATTTACAGGAACAGGAATTGGCCCATGCCAAGCGGCGCGGCTTTTGGTCGCATAAACAGGCCAGTGAAAGGGCCATGGCCCAGATGCGCGAATGGCGCAGTCAAACTGAATAGAGGCAGACATGTTTCAGGTTTTGTTTCAGCTATTTAATAAAAAAACATTGCGCAATCCGCCCGCCTTTTTGCGTGTGAGTGCCCTGATGATCGCGCTCTTGCTCTACGGTACGACGGGATTTCTCTATTTTGAGTTGCCGAACAATCCCGATCTCACTTGGTGGGATGCCCTCTGGTACACCATCGTGACCTTGACCACCGTGGGCTATGGCGATTTTTTTCCCAAAAGCCCGGGCGGACGTTTTTTTGTGGGTGGGCCGATTATGGTTTTTGGGATTGGCCTCTTGGGCTATGCCCTCTCATTGATTGCTTCGGTGCTCGTCACCTCAAAGACAAAGGAGATCAAAGGAATGTCAGCATTTAAATTCAAAGATCATTTGGTCTTGTTTAATTTTGCCGGGCTGGCCAAAGTGGAGCGGGTTTTGGCGGAGCTGGCCCTCGATCCTGCAGTGGGAAATGTTCCCGTGGTGCTGGTTGACGAAGCGCTTGAAGAGTTGCCTCTCGAGTTACAAAAAAAGGGAGTTCACTATGTGCGCGGCAACCCGACCCGAGACAATACCCTGTTGCGGGCAGGGATCGATACCGCCCATCATGCGGTGATTATGACCCGTGATGCAACCAACCCAGCTTCAGACAATCTCAATTTGGCGATTGTTTTGGCGATTGAAGGCCGGTCCAAAAAGGTCAATACCGTGGTGGAATGTATTGATCCGGGTTCTGAAGAGCTACTGCGCAAGGCTGGCAGCGATAAAATTGTCTGTAGCAGTCGTTTTGACGCCTATTTTATCAGCCAAGAATTACTCAACCCCGGTATTCAAGAGATCTTGGCTGAGTTATTGACGGTGGCCGAGGGGCAGCAATTTTATTTGGTGCCGGTCAATCAGGCTGGTCCCTTTGCAGACATGGCTCAGCGTGCTTTGCTGCAAGGGCATCTGGCTTTGGGGATTCATTACAATGCTAAAAATTTTAAGCTCAATCCCGCTCTTAGCGAGAATGTGCCTGTGGGGGCAGCTGTGATTACAATTGGGCCTCAGCGTCTTGAGCGGATCTAGGCTTATTGACCCTGCCCAAAAGACTTTCTATAATGAGACATCTTTGGTAAATTGAGTCTCATTTATTTATTTTGTTAAGTAAAACAGAATAGATTCAGTAATGTTTAATGATATTTCACTTATAGAAAGTTAACCATGACAGAAAATACAGAAATAAACGAAGAAAAAGACACAGGTTTTGATGTCTTTGAATTATTGGTCGCCCTCTTATTGGGTTTGGCCGCCACTGGGGCTGCTTGGTCGGGTTATCAAGCGGGCTTGTGGACAGGCAATCAGTCTTCCGCTTATGCCGAAGCCGCCACAACCGCGATCAAAGCGGCCACCGAAAAAACCGATGCCATGATCAATATTGCCCAGGATTACCAAATTGACATTCTTGGCAAACAGATCTTGCGCGAAGCCAAAACCAGTAAAAATCCAGCCGTCAGAGAAAATTTGCTGGAGATGGCCGACTATCTCTACACCTGGCAAATGAGCCCTGAGGCTTACGAAAGCTTGGGTTTGCCCGAAGCCAAACACGCCACCAATATCAAGGTGGATGACGAAGATGCCGAAGGCCTGAGCGAAAAAGAGCTGTTCGAATTGGCTTTGCACAACGATTTGGATGATGCAGGCAATCAATACGAAGAACAAATGGTGGCGGATGCCAATGCCATGTTCAAAAAAGCCGATGGCTTTTTTAATGCCGGTCAAGAGCACAATACCCGCGGCGATCGCTTTGATCTCGTTGGGGTGGTTTATACCATTTCGCTGTTCTTCGCAGGTTTGGCCCTGGTCTTTAAAACAAAAATGAGATGGGGCTTCTTTGGTGCCGGTGTCTTGATTTTCTTGCTGTCGAGCTATTTCCTCTTCACGATGAAGTGGGCCGCGATTATCCCTGGATAAAGTTTCTTAGTCAAAAACCTGGGCATGTGTTTACATGGGCCCAGGTTTTTTTTTGAGCGAATAATTGCCAATTTGCTGTCAATTCAGCATTTTTGAATTCTGCCCTCAATTGAGTTGCGCTGCTGATGGTGTTAAAGTATAAAAAATGCATTCCATTAAGGACACCTATGGCCACCCCCTCTTCTCCTGCTCCGGTAGACAGTTCTGCACCCAGCTATACCACGCCTTTGGTCGTCGTGACCTTGCTCTTTTTTATGTGGGGGTTTCTGACCTGTCTCAACGATATTTTGATTCCCCACCTCAAGGCCCTGTTTGATCTGACGTATACCCAAAGTGCGCTGATCCAATTTACCTTTTTTACCGCGTATTTTGTAATGTCGATTCCCTCAGGCAAAATTATTTCGCGCTTTGGCTACCAAAAGGGCATTGTGACGGGACTCTTAACGGCAGGTGTGGGCGCGCTGCTCTTTTATCCTGCTGCCAGTGTGCCCTCTTATCCCCTGTTTTTGCTGGCGCTGTTTGTGCTGGCTTCGGGCATTACCCTGCTGCAGGTGGCCGCCAACCCCTATGTGGCCGTGCTGGGCCGGCCAGAGACCGCCTCCAGCCGTCTGAACCTGACCCAGGCCTTTAATTCACTCGGCACCACCCTCGCCCCCTATTTTGGCGCACTGTTTATTCTCTCAGGCACGATGTTGAGCAGCGATGCCATGAGCAAACTCGACCCGGCCAAATTGCAGGCCTACCGCTTGGCTGAAGCGGCTTCGGTGCAAATGCCCTATCTGGCTCTGGGTCTTGCTCTCGGGGTACTGGCTTTGGCGATGGCCAAGTTCAAACTGCCCGTGATCGCTAGTGTCGAAGATCCCGAGGCCAAAGCCGTCAAATTGAGCGAGGCCTTTAAGCACAAACATCTGGTGCTGGGTGCGCTGGCGATCTTTGTCTATGTGGGCGCGGAAGTCTCTGTTGGCAGTTTTTTGGTCAATTTTCTCGGCCAGCCCGATATTGCTGGGCTCAAAGAATCGACAGCGGCAGGTTTTGTCACCTATTATTGGGGCGGGGCCATGTTGGGCCGTTTTGTGGGTTCGGCTTTGATGCAAAAAATCCAACCCGGCAAATTGCTGGGGGTTTTTGCGCTGGTGGCCAGTGGGCTGGTTTTTGCCACGACTTTGCTGACAGGCCAGGTGGCGATGTGGACCATTTTGGCAGTGGGCCTGTTTAATTCGATTATGTTTCCCACGATTTTTACCCTCGGCATCAACGGCCTGGGCAAAGTCACCAGCCAGGGCTCCAGTTTGCTGGTGATGGCGATTGTCGGCGGGGCGATCATTCCCATGGGTCAGGGCGCGCTGGCGGATACCATCGGCATTCACACAGCCTTTGTCTTGCCAGCGATCTGCTATTTGTATATTGCCTATTACGGTTTTGTGGGCTCCAAGCCCAAAGCGGCTGTGGTTTGAGCAGCCTTTTCCCAAATCTTCTTGGAGCTACATCTTCTTGGCGGTGCGGGGGTCAAACAAATCGCGCAGGCCGTCACCCATCAGGTTAAAGGCCACCACCACGCCCATAATCGCCAGACCGGGAAAGGTCAGGGTCCAGGGGGCTGTGCGAATGAAATCTTTGGCATTGCTCAGCATCGTGCCCCATTCGGGGGTGGGTGGCTGTGCGCCCAGCCCCAAGAAGCTCAGGCCTGCGGTTTCGAGAATCGCAGCGCCAATCCCGAGGGTGGCTTGAACAATCAGGGGAGAGAGGCAATTGGGCAAAATATGAAAGGCAATGATACGCGTGTGGCTGGCTCCCATGGCATGGGAGGCCTCAATAAACTCCTGGTTGCGCACCTGCAATGTGGTCGAACGCAGGAGGCGGGCATAGAGCGGCACATTCACGATCCCAATGGCGATCATGGCGTTGTTCAAACCCGGCCCGAGAATGGCCACGATCAAAATGGCCAAAAGAATGCTGGGGAAAGCCAGAATAATGTCGATGCCGCGCATCAAGACTTCGCCGACCATGCCGCCAAAATAACCGGCGATCACGCCAATCAAAGAGCCGACAATCAGAGCGATTCCCACCGAGAGCAGGCCCACCCTGAGCGAGACCTGGGCGCCGTAGATAATACGGGCGCAGATGTCCCGGCCCAAGTCATCGGTGCCAAACCAATGGGCGGCAGACGGCGGCAAAAGCCGGGCGTCGAGGTTTTTTTCGATCGGGTTGTACTGGGTAAAGAGCTGGGGGAAAAAGGCCAGCAATAAAAAGACCAAAACGATGCTGCCACCAAAGATAAAGGCTTTGTTGCGCAGCAGGCGTTTTCCGACGACAACCCAAGAGGCCTGCTCGTGTGCGGGTGCAACCAGATCGGCTGTAATCATACCGGGTTAAAGGGCTTTCAAAGTGGCGACGAGCAGCTGGGAGAATTTTGAGCTGCTCTCATTGACCACACGCAGCACGTCTGCGCCGGTGGCATGGTGGCCGGTGTCGGGAATGGCCATATCGCTGATCAGCGCCAAGCCGAGTACTTTCATACCGCGGTGTACAGCCATGATCACTTCGGGGACAATCGACATGCCCACGGAGTCACAGCCCCACTGCATTAACATACGCAGTTCAGCGGGCGTAAAAAAGACCGGGCCGGTAATGCCGCAATAGACGCCTTCGTGCAGGCGCAAACCAGACTGCAGGGCCACTTGATGTGCCACCTGGCGCAGGGCTGGGGTATAGGCGTCAAACATGACAGGGAAACGGGGGCCAATTTCTTCGTCGTTGGTGCCAATCAGGGGATTGCTGCCGGTGAAATTGATATGATCGCGGATCAACATGATATCGCCAGGGACAAAATTATAATTCAGGCCGCCGGTGGCGCAGGTGGCGATCAGCGTGTGCACACCCATTTCTTTCATGACTGCGATCGGCAAGGTAACCTGTTGTTGACTATAACCTTCGTAGGTGTGGAAACGTCCCTGCATCATCACGACATTTTTGCCGCCGAGGGTGCCAACCACCAGATTGCCGGCATGGCCCGGAGCGGTAGAGGTGGGGAAATTGGGGATTTCGCCGTAGGGAATCACGACGGCATTTTCAGCAGACTCGGCCAAGACGCCCAGGCCAGAGCCCAGGATGACGCCGTATTCTGGTTTGACATGGGACTGTTCCAGAATTTGGCCTGCAAGTTGTGTCAGCTGATCTTTGTGGTTGTTCATTTACGAGGGGGGCCTTTCAAAAGCAAAATATCTTTGACATTTTACCATATTCTCGCTCCCGCATTCTTTCTTGTGACCCATTCACCGATGCAGGCGATCCCCCCGTGTTACAATGGCAGAATAAACTGATAAAGACCGATGCAGACAATTCTTCATGCGTGAAAACTGGCCCTACGTAGTAACTTTTTTAATGGCTTGGCTCAGTGCCGACCTCTTGGTGCCTGTGGTGCGCAGCTTTGCTTATAAAGTGGGCAAGGTCGACAAACCCGGCACCCGCAAAATCCATACCAATCCCATTCCTCGGATGGGTGGCATTGCCATTTGTCTGGGCTTTTTTATCTCCTTGTTGGGGATCGAATACCTGCGCCCTGGCTATTTTTCGCTCTTGCCTTCGGAGTGGAAAGGGATTGTGCTCGGCGGCATTTTGATCTTTATCGTTGGGCTGATTGACGATCTCTTTGATATGCCTGCGAAGATCAAGCTCTTGGGCCAAATCGCGGCGGCCAGTGTGGCTTTTTGGTTTGGCGTCAAGCTTTCGTTTATCTCCAACCCAATGGGCGGGCTAATTCTCTTCCCTGACTGGCTGAGTTTTGCGCTGACGGTCTTTTGGCTGGTGGCGATTACCAATACGATCAACTTAATTGATGGCCTTGACGGCCTCGCAGGTGGGGTTTCGACCATCGCGGGGATTACCCTGTTTATGTTGGCCCTTGAGCGTAACCAGGGCCTGAGCGCCTTGATTGCCATTGCGCTTGTGGGCGGCACGATGGGCTTCTTGCGCTACAATTTCAACCCAGCCAAGATCTTTATGGGCGACTGCGGAAGTCTGTTTTTGGGTTTTATGCTCGGCAGTCTCTCACTCACAGGGGCCATGAAAGTGGCTGCAACGGTGGCGGTATTTTTGCCGATCCTCATTCTCGGCATCCCGATTTTTGACACAGCTTTTGCGATTGTGCGCCGTCTAATCACCCGCAAGCCGATCTTTCAAGCTGATAGAGGGCATCTGCATCACCGTCTGCTCAATATTGGGCTTTCCCAGCGCCGGGCCGTGCTCTTGATCTATGGCTTTAGCACCTTCTTGGGGGGGCTGGCCCTGTATTTGGTCAAATACTCCCAGGCCAAGGTGCTGATTATTGTCTCGTTGATGATGATTCTCTGGGGAGTGGTTGATCTGCGCAATTTTTGGCCGGTCAAACGCAGCAGCGAAAGCAGCTAGGGCTTGTGCCGGGCTAGACCGGTCTAGATGCGCCACTCTTCGGGGGTGAGTTCTTCCAAGGCATCCGGGTCGAGTTCGGCCCAATTGTTGATCTGTTCCAGGGCCTGTTTTTGCGTGCGGCGGCTGCGCACCCGGCCCACCGTGCCCAATTTAAGCACTTGGTTTTGCAGGTTTTTGCCCACCGCTTTTTTGGTCAGGTCTTCGCTTTTGCGGGAGTCTTGCCGTTCGCGAAAGCGCTCCTCGACTTCTTGCAGCAGGCGCAGGTAATTGTAATAGCGTTCGGATTCGGTATCACAATTTTCTTTGATCGCGCAGTTTTCCTCTTCGCGGTGCAGGCAGTCGTTGTATTCACATTTGCCCAACCAGCGTGCAAATTCGGGATAATAATTGGCCAGTTCTGAGGCCTCTAGCGGAGGCAGTTCACAGGCACTAAAACCCGGACTGTCGGCAATCCAGCCGGTTTGATCTTTGTAATAAACCGGGTGCAGTGAGACATGGCGGGTGGTGTGTTTGCCTGTGCCGAGTTTTTGGTTGACTTCGCCCGTGCTCAGCTGGCAATCGGGGTTAAAGCGGTTGATCAGCGAGGATTTGCCCACCCCCGAGGGGCCTGCCAACACCGAGACTTTCTTCATCAGAGTGGCTTCGAGCGCTTCGAGGCCTTCACCGGTGGCCGAAGAGAAAAAGAAGAGGGGGAATTCGCAGTATTCTTCGCGCAACCACTCTTCCAGCTCTTCGTCGGCCAGATCGGTTTTGCTCACACAGATCACGGGTTCGAGTTTTTCCCAGCGCACAGACAAGATCAGGCGGTCGATCAAATTGCTGTTAAAATCCGGCTGCAGGCAAGACATCACCAATAAGACCTGGTCAATATTGGCCATCGCCGGGCGCTGTAATTCGTTGCGGCGGGGCTCAAATCCCACAATCACCGGGCGCTCGTCTTCGCTGTTTTCGAGCGTTACGCGATCGCCCACACGCAGGGTCTCTCCGGCTTTTTTAATATTGGCCCGCTGGGTACAGAGCATGACCTGATCGCCCGAGACCACCGAATAAAAATTGGCCTCGACCTTGGTGACGAGTCCTTCCATTACGGTTGAACCCTGTTATCAGGCAAGGGTCTTGAGCTCTGTTTCACGTTGGTGCACCCGCAATTGGCCACAGGCCGACATGTCTGCTGAGCCGTGGTTATTGCGGATCGTGACCGGGTAACCGGCTTCGGTCAGCAGGTATTGAAAATGGGTGATCTCTTTGCGCGGGGGGGCCTGAAAGGGGCTGTTGACAGGGTTGTAAGCAATCAGGTTGATATGGCAGTGAATCCCGCGCAGGGCCTTGATCAGGGCGTTGGCGTCAGCATCGGAGGTATTCGTGCCTTTGAGCATGGTGTATTCAAAGGTGATCCGGCGCTTGGTGCGGTTGGCGTAGAGCTTGGCGGCCTGTAACAGGTCAGTTACGCCGTATTTGCGGTTGATCGGCACGAGCCGGTTGCGCACTTCGGTATTGACGCTGTGCAGTGAAATGGCCAGGTTATAATCGGCTTTTTCGTCCATCAGGCGCTGAATGCCAGGAATAATCCCGGAGGTCGAGATTGTGATGTGGCGCAGGCCGAGTTCGACCTCTTTGTTGAGCAGGGCGATGCTTTTGAGCACGGGCTCATAATTCAGCAGGGGCTCACCCATGCCCATAAAGACCAGATTGCTGATCCGGGTGTGGGGGGTGAAATCCGAGAGCAGACCCTGAGCAACGGCGTGTTGCATCAGCAGGTATTGAATCACAATTTCGCCGGCGCTCAGGTTGCGGCGAAAGCCACTCAGGCCGGTGGCACAAAAAGGACAGCCCACATTGCAGCCGACCTGCGAAGAAACGCAGGCCGTCAGGTGGTTTTTTTGCACGATGGTGACACATTCCACGATTTCGCCGTCGAGCAGCTCAATCAAGAATTTCGTCGTGCCGTCAGCGGATTTGACGGTCTCTTTGATCTTGCCGGGGCTGACGTGGGTTTTCTCTGTGAGCATCAGGCGAAAGGCCTTGCTCAGATCGCTCATATCCGCGGCATCGGTCACGTGTTTTTGGTACATCCACTGGGCAATTTGTTTGCCCCGGAAGGGTTTTTCGCCGACAGACTCGACCCAGGCGGTGAGTTCAGCGGTAGTCATGCCCACCAAGATAGGCAGGGTATCGGGGGTGTTGTTTTGAGATAGAGACATGGGGTATTTCCAGATTTGATCTTCTTTTTCTCATTCTAGCGCAGTTTGGGGCTATTCTTGCAGAGGATCTGGAAATACCCCGATCGGACTATTCTCCGTATTTGAGCAAAAACTCGGGGTTGATCGCCTTAAAAGAGACCCGGCCCAGGGTGTTTTCAAGGGTGCGCATTTCTTGCAATGGGCGAATCACGATCCCTTCGCGCCGCGTCTGCGGATTGAGCACAGAGGCGCCAATGGATTTTTCCACCAAGCGGGGGATATCAGCTTCCAGCGTGTAATCTGTCTCCAGAATTGGCACCGCTTTTAGCTCCATTTCTTGCATCAAGGCCATAAAGTCGGCATAGTCCAAAAAGGCATACGCTTCGATATCAAAGGCATTGAAGAAATACAGCTCGGGCTTTTGCAGGCGGTATTTATTGCCCTGAATGCCAGGGCCAATCAGCTCTGCTTGCAGGGCCAGACGGCGGCTTTGGCTTTTGAGTTTTTCTTCGAGATTGGCTGCACGGGCCACCTGCCAGAGCGTGTTGCCCGGCTCTTCGAGTAGGTTGAGGTTGCGGCTGCAGGTGTTGAGTTCACTCACCCCGCTTTCTTCGTTGGCCTCCAGAAAATAGGTGGCAGAAGAGCCATCGAGTTTTTCGGCCACATAACAGCGGGTGCCCGCCAAGGCGCTCAGGGCCTCTTGCAGCACCTGTACACGGGTCTCGTCGGTTTTGGGAATATAGCTCGGAAAATGGCCCTTGACCTTGCCACTGAGCTGAGTGGGAATCGGCGGCTCGTATTTGCTGATGCCCAGCAGTTCGGTCACGTCGAGCCCCTCTGCCAGGGGCTGAGTTTCTCGGCATTCAGCGGGCAAGATTTCCAGCGGAAAACAAATCCCCTGAGAGATCTGGCCTCGCAGACGCAGGGTGCGAATGCGCATCTTTTGGCCCTTGAGAAATTCAAATTCGGGTTTCTCAGGCATCAGGCTGTCGATCTCACAATAAACACAGAGATCTCCCACCTGAAATTCGTCTTTTTTGACCACCACCTGCCAACCGAGCACGGTGGCTTTGAGAATGGCGTCGGCGTTGGGAATCGGCTCCAGGGCTTTGATGCGTTGAATGCTTGCGAGTTTGCGAACAGTTCTCATTGGTTTTTACCTCACGAAAATTAAAATAGCATCGACTTTCGTGGGAAATTTGGGCAGACTCCAGATTGCTGGAGATCACTGCAACACGCCGCACAGCCCTGATTCTAACAAAGGCCCCGTTTGAAAATCAAGTTTTTAGCCAAGTTGATTAACCCATTAACCAAAGGTGGTGAGGCCCCAACCGTGATCTTGGCTGGGATATTCAAACGTGCTGGCCCGCCAGGCCACTTCGCTGTACAACTCTGTCAAACCGCTGCTGTTTAAGGCCAAAATCCGATTTTGAGCCTCGGGGCCTTTGCCTGTGTTTTCAGATAGGAGCAAATTGGGACCTTTGCCATTGGCACTGATAAATTCCAAACGGCCCTCTTGGGGCGGCGAGCGCAAGATCTGGGAATTTTCGCTGAGTTTGTCTCCTTCAATCTTGAGAGTAACGAGCTGATAGCGTTGATTGAGATAGCTGATTAAATAGATTTGATTGCCTTGCAAACGCCATGCCGAAACACTTTTGGCCAGTTTTAAGCTGCTTAAAATCTGGCGTTGACTCAGACTGTGTAGACTGATGGTTGCCTGATCCCCACTTTTTTCCAGCACCAAGACCCGATCTGCGTCCAACCAATAGGCCTCTTGGCCCGGGACAGAGAGAATGACCGCACGGGTTTTGAGATCCACCACTTTGACTGTGTTTGAGCTGCGCGAGAGAAAGAGATCCCCAGCCTGAGAAAATTGAATGTCTGGATTTTGTGAATCCAGCTCGGTCCACAGCGGTTCGGTTTTTTTTGTTTTGGCATCCATCTGAATTGGATCAAAAATGGGCATAGAGGTAGTGGCGACATGAAAGGGGTATTTGTCCCGGTTTTGAATGCCTTTGCTGAGGTAGAAGAGGTAAGAGGACTCATCAGCAGAGACCTGAAAGGTCATGTTTTCATAAAAATTCTGATACGGCATGGGAATTTCTTCGACCGCTTGGGTTTTGAGGTTGATTTTTAAGACCCGTTGATTCTGGGGATAGCCTTGGGCTTTGGCGTAGAGGGTGTCGCCGATTTGCTGAACCGGTGAAAAATACTCATTTTCAGCTGCCGGGCGGTAAAGTGGGGTTTTTTGGTTGGTGTTTGGATCCCAGATCATCAACTGAGAGGGCTTTGTTTCGGAAGCATAAACAATCCGCCCGTCTTGAAGCCAGAGGGGAACCGAACTGTAGAGATTGACCTCGGCTTCGGGCCACGGGATCAGACGTTTGTTGGCAAGATCCAGAACCTGGTATTGATTGGGTAAATATTGGCTGGCATACGATTTTTTGCCTTTAAAGCGCACTTCGCGGGAACGGTATCTTTGCACAAAGGCCCAGCGCTGATCGGGAGACAGGCTTCTGAACGAGGGGTTTTCTGTCTCTGCTTTGCTTTCGATTCCCGCTTTGAGCAATTCGGCTTCGAGCAATTGGCCTGGAAAAGGGGTGGCTATGCCTGAAATGGGCCTTAGCGGTTGATTGGGGTTATTGGGAGCGGGGAGTGGCGTCAGACAGGCACTGACCAGCCCCAAGCTGAAGAGGGAGAGAAGAAGTGCAGATTTGGCGGACATGATAAAGACCTCGTGCTTTTTTACCATGATAGCAAATATTTACACAAAAGTAAATATTTATTTTGATTTGTCCGCTAGAGCGGCACGCGCACAATTTCCACACCCATCAGCTCCAGGGGTGTTTGGCCGTTATACTTGCTGCCTTTGCGACCCGAATAATAGAGACTCATGATAATCCCGCGCAGGCCGGTGTCCATTTGACGCAAGGTTGAGGCCACAGCCTCTGGCCAGGGATCTGGGCTCTGCATCATGCGAATCAGGCCTTTGAGGCCCATTTTGGGCATCACTGCCAATAGGCCCAAAAGCATTTTTAAATCTGACAGATCCACCTCGGGGATATACGCGGCAATTTCGTCGATATGCTCAATGCAGCCCAGCTCCTGAAAGGAGGGGTATTCGTCCGAGCGGGGCAGCATCAGATTTCCCAAGCGCACCAAGCCTTTGAGTTGCATCGCATTGAAATAGTCTGACATGGTTTAGTCCCCCTTGTTTAATTGGCCTGCCAGGCGTTCCGCCAGGGCCATGATCGTCAGGGCCGGGTTGATTCCCGGCGCATTGGGAAAGAGGCTGGAATCAGCCACATAGATGTTTTTTTGGCCATGGACACGGAAATCTGGCCCGACCACCGAGGCCTGTGCATCCGTGCCGATCGGGCAGCCGCCCATCAGGTGCAGGCCAAAATAAAAGGGGGAGGGCATGACTTCTTCGGCCCCCAGGCTGACAAAGATCTGATTGACCACACCCAAGCCCTGGTCGCGGCGGAGCAGATCCTGTTGGGTCAGGGGCTTGTGGATGGCGAGTTTGCCTTTGGCCCCGAGTTTGATCGTGCCAATCGCTTCATCGCGCACTGCCACTTCGATACAGGCCATTTTGCGGTAATTTTTCATGAATTTTTGGTGGCTGGCCCCCAAACGCGGATACAACATCGCGATCGAGATCGGCGGGCCAAAGACGTTTTCGAGTTTAAAGCCACTTTTGCGAAAATACGGGTCCTGGGATTTGACCCCCTGAAAGGCCCCTTTGTGGGCGTTGATCTCCTCTTTAAACAGGCCAAACGACATAAACTGCGGGTGAGAGGCAAACTTGCTGCCCAAAGCGGGAATCTGGCTGCCAAAGCCCGATTGCAAGAGGATTTTGGTCGAGCCAAAGGCTCCTGCGGCCAGCAGTACTTTTTTGGCTTCGAGGGTGGTTTTGACACCTTTTTCCAGGCCCAGCACCCGCACGCCGCCTTCAAAGTTTTCGAGCTGGCCGACTTCAAATTCGGCTTTGACTTCCAGGCCTGTTGCTGTCGCTTTTTGAATAAACCCCACCAAAGTGCTCTGTTTGGAGTCGCGGTGACAGCCACCGAGACAGCCCATGCAGTCGTTGCCCTGGTCCAAGGCGCAGTCGGACTGACCCCGGCGCAGGGGAGCCCAGCCAAAACCGTGTTTTTTGCAGCCTTCGATAAAGAGCTGGGTATTGCGGTTAAAATGTCGCTCTTCAATTTTTTGCAGGCTCAATTGGTTTTCGACCGCCGTGTAATGGCTGTCCATAACCGTTTCCGAGAAAAAGTCGACACCTGAATCACGCTGCCAATCGTCAAAGGCCACGCTGTCAAAGCGATCGAGCAGGCATTGGTTGACATTGGTGGTGCCGCCCACGCAGCGGGCGCGCAAAAAGGCCATTTTGCTGCTGGTGTCGAATTCCAGGCCGCCGCCCCAAAACAGCTGCGGGCTGTATTCCAATTCGGTGCGGGGAAAGGTCTCTTTTTTAAAGAATTTCCCGGCTTCGAGCAAGATGCATTTGGCACCCGCTTGATGCAATTGGTGAGCCAGTACGCCACCGCCGGCCCCCGAGCCGATAATAATAAAATCGTACATCTAGAGTTTCTCCTTTTGGGCTTGGCTTTCGAGCTTTAGGCCGGTCAGTAGGGTTTTGAGCAGGGATTTTTGGGCTGAGAACAGCGCGGCCGTTAATTGGCTGAACAGCCGGTAGCGCTCAGGGGTATATGGAAACCAATTGGCCTCTATTTTGCCATTTTGGCTGTCGATCAAAACAGATTTGAGATTGCAAAAAGTTTCCAGGCCCCAGACCCCTTTGTAGCGTCCAAAGCCGCTGGCCTTGATACCCCCAAAGGGCAGGGCGGGATTGGCTTCGGTCAACATCACATTGTTGATCGAGACATTTCCCACTTTAAGCTGCCGGGCCACACGTTCGGCACGGGCCAGATCGGCGCTCCAAACGCTGGCGCTGAGGCCATAGGGCGAGTCATTGGCCAGGGCTATCGCTTCCGCCTCCGTTTCAAAGGCCATTACGGCCAGCACAGGCCCAAAGGTCTCTTCTCGCATCAATTTCATGCCATGATTTACATCCACGACCAAGGTCGGTGGGAAATACATCGAACTCTGTTCGCGCTGGCCCCCACAAAGGATTTGCGCGCCCTCGGCGACGGCTTCTGCCAGCTGGGCTTCGATCGTCTCCAATTGAAAGGGTGCGGTCATATTTCCGATTTCAGCAGGTTCTCCGACCTGGGAGACGGCCCTGAGTTTTTCCATTTTGCTTTTGAGGAGTTCAACACAGCGTTTGTACAGACTCTGATGGACGTATAAACGCTCAACCGAAGTGCAGGACTGGCCTGCCGTGGTCAAAGCCCCCCACAAGGCCCCATTGACGGTGCGCTCCAAATTCACGTCCTCAAAGACCAGCATGGGGTCTTTTCCTCCGAGTTCCAGCACCACAGGGGTCAAGTTTTGGGCAGCGGTCGCCATGATCTTTTTGCCACTGGCCACACTGCCCGTAAAAAAAATGAGTTCGGGCCGGGCTTCGACCAAAGCCTGGCCGGTGGCTTTGCCTCCATAGACGAGCTGTAAGGCGTGTTCGGGAAAGTCTGCCGCTTTCAATAGGTCTTCAATCAGGCCTTTCAAGGGGGTCAGCTCAGAAGGTTTGAGCAGTACTGCATTGCCTGCCAAAAAGGCGCTCAATGCGGGGACCAAGATTTGGTAAAAAGGGTAGTTCCAGGGAGCGATCACCAAGACCGTACCCAGCGGTTCAAACCAGATCCGCGATTTTTTGCCCATCAAGACCAGCGGCGTGTGGGCCTGTTGATCAGCCAGGGCCGTGGGGGCAATTCGGGCCAGGTGTTCACAGGCGTCGAGGCAGCCAAAGATCTCTGAACTGAGGGCATCAAAGCGGCTTTTGCCGGTCTCATTCACAATTCGGTCGAGGATCTGTTCTTTTTGGTCGTGAATCACATGCTGGAGGCGAATCACGGCATTGGCCCGCTGATTCACACTCAGACCTGCGACCCGCTCTTGGGCACTGCGGGCCTGCTGCCAGACCTGTTGCAGCTCTTCGGGGCTGGGTTCGGACAGGTGATACAAAACCTGGCCACTGAGAGGATTGGTAACGCTGATGTCTGTCATAAAGGGCCCCACCGCTGCAAGATACATGAAAGATAGAGGAGTTTAGCCCGATTAGAGGGGGAATGCAAGGGGCATCAGGGGGCTTGCATTGCCGTAATAAAAGATGTCCAATTGGGCTCACCATTTGCATGGGCTTCTTCCCACGCTTGGCGTCCAGCTGTAAATATCTGGGAGCCAGAGGCCGAGCCGCCTGTGGCGGAAGCTTGCGCAGTGCTTTGATGCAGACTTTCCAGCCGAGCGACCTCTCCTGCCAGCAAATACAGGGAAAATTGATTCAACGAAACGCCTTGTTGCTCAGCCATTTGGGTCAATCTTTGCTTGAGTTCTTTGGGAATTCTCAACGTAATAATACTGGGTTTATACATGCTTCCTCGCTTGTTAAGTCGGGCTAACTCCGTTTGAAATCGGCGAGAGATTTGGGTTTTTATCATCAAAATTGTTTGTGCTAGCAGATGTGCTAGCAGATATACTATCATATCTGCTAGCAAGAAAACAGAGTAGAATACAGCTTTTTACAGCTCTTAGCGGCTGGTCAAACCCAATTCACTCCGATTCAACTGTGCCACGGCATCCAGGGTGCTGAAGCTGATCTGGCCAGCCAAGCTGCCGGTTGCTGCACTGCCCAGGCTGCCAAAGAAGCCCGTTAACCATGGATTGCTGACCACTTCATTGGTACTGAATGCACTGTGATAGGCGTCGCCGCTGGTACCACTCAGAGAGGTGTTCAGCACTTCTTGGACCGATGTTAAGAAGGCGGCTGCGTCGGCTTGGCCCTGGGCTTCACTTGAATAATCATCGTCAGCGATCCGATCATCGGAACTCAGACCCCTGTCATCACAGGTCCTGCCCACGTTTTCACCTGCGGCGGCCTCTGCCAAACAAGGCACATTGGCATCGCCAAAACTGCCGACAATAAAGAGCGAACGCTTGAGTTGACGGGCATTGCTGGGATTAGATGGATCAATCCAATTGGCTGTCTGTTGGGTAAACCAGCCTGCGGCGCGTTGAGCCGGATCATCCATGGGAGCCGCTTCATGGCAGCCCATCGGGGTGCAAGTCTCTGGGGCAATATACTCAGGGTGGCTGTTGCTTAAAGATCCCTGGCAATAGCGCACCACTCCAGCAACGGTGTGTACACCGGCATCAAGTGCCCCTTTGACCCAACCTCCGTCTGCACTGGCTTCGTTGCAAACGCCCGAGGCAATGCGGCCTTGGCCGCCTGCACTGTTGAGCTGATTGACATAGGTCTGTAGATGGCTAACAATTTCGCTGTATGTGGCACTTTCGGGCACATCAGCATGTAAGGAGACGATGTGATTTTGGGCCTGCAGGGTTGCAACCAGACTGTCGAGGCTGAAGCTTCCGTGTTCACGGGTTGTGATTGTGCCACTGCTGGTGTAATCGTTGAGAAAGTCGATCCCCAGCCCAAACGACAGGGTGACCCCCGCAGCATAAGCCGCTTGGGCGATGTTTAAGATATAGTCAGTTTCTTGCGGCGTGGGCAACATACTGTTCTCAACATGCACTTCCATGGCTATATTTAGAGCTGTGCTGGCACGTGGCAAAGCCAGGGTCTGAAATCCACTGCTGGTATAGGCCTGGGGCTCGGATTGGGTTGCGGTGTGTGGGGTGTTGGTTTGGCAGCCTGTCATCAAGGTGAACAGGCTCAGGGCGAATAAAGCAGAACGGGAAAGGTTTTTAGACAGTTTCATAGATCGATTCTCCTCAGTGTTGGTTTTGGGTAACCCGGCTGACTCTGAGAGTCCCGTGGCTTTGCGTCCCCAGCTCGCGGTGGGTTTGCCTTTTTCCTTCCTTGTGGGAGGGATAATTTGATTATCGCTTTTGGAATCAGCGGACAATAGGAAGGGCGATACAGTAAAAACGTGATTTACTTGACACTTTGGCAAGTTATTTAATTAAGTGTCAGAAGTTTGTTTTGCTTCAACTTGCCTGTAAAATACCCCCATGGCGCGCATGTACTCTCTGGCAGAACTCAAATATATGTATATCTCTCCGCTGCAAGATGCCTGGCAGGCGGCGCAGGTGATTCGCTATTGTCCGGCGATGGAGCCCATCGTCAAGGCCCACCGCAAGCTTTATGCCAATACCGATGAAGCAGTTGTGATCTCGATGGATGAGCGGCAAGAGCGCTTTCTGGGAGATCATTCGCTGACCTATGGTGAGACCCGCTGGGTTTCTTTTATCAAGGTCTTGGACTCACTTAAACTCACCCCCAAAGATGTCTTTATTGACCTCGGCTCGGGGGCTGGCTTTCTCTGCCTTTTGGTCAATCAGGCCACAGGCTGTAAGGTCGAAGGTTATGATATCATCCACCGCTTTGTCGAAAATGCCAATCAATTGGTGCAAGCGCAGGGGCTTAAAAATATCGCATTTTATAACCGGGACTTTTTTCAGAGCGATTTAAGCCACGGAACAGTTTTTTATATCACTTGTACGTGTTTTAAGCCCGAAGACATGGATAAACTAGAAAATCGGCTCAAATACAATCGCTCAGGTACCCGTATTGTTACGATTACCCGCCCGCTCAAGGGGGCTCAGTTTCGCTTGCTTGAGACACTCAAATTGCGCTTTTCTTGGGGCCCGGACGTGGCCTATATCCAAGAGCGAATCTAATTTAAACAGGTCTGCTGTTTGGGTCGTTACTTTGGTTGAGCAAGGCTCGCACACGGGTATCCACTTCGCCCGTCAGTGGCAATTTGTGGCCGCGCTGAAAGGCTCTCACGGCTGCCGCTGTGGCTGAATCGTAGGCGCCACTTTCTTCTAGATCCACTCCCTGTTGGCGCAGCAGATATTGCAGGAGAAGCACTTCATCCCCCCCTGAGACCTTCCCTGGTCGACCTGGGGGCGCCAGATCTGAGACCAGGGCTTCGGGCAGGCTGGCCCGCTGCAGAGCCTGGAGTTTTTCTGGATTTAAATGCAGCAAAGAAGCGATTTTGCTAGCTGTTTCTGTTATTTCCTGATCGAGAGTGGCTGAACATTCACGTTTCAATCCCCCACAGGCCTCTCGCCAGAGTTGGCAAAGGCTGTGTCTGAGTTGGGCTTGGGCTTGGCGTTCTTCGACCAGAGGCTTTAAATGGCTGCGGGTGGCGGCATCGGCTATACCTGTTGGGTTTAATCCCTGTTTTTCCTGGTAATGGCGCAGAGCTGTAAAGGTTTGCAGATCAAAGTGTTCAGTCAGTTTAATTTCTGCACCCTGTGCCTCTAACAATTCTTGCAATAAAAGCACCTCAAGGCCCTGACTTATAATCCCCTGTTGGCCAGGGGTGCCCAGCTCGTGCTCTAAGCTCGGCACTTGTAGGGGGGGCAACGGAGGTGGTTGCGAAGGTTCGATTTGCGTTGGCATTGCCAGGATCTTTTTGAGCAGCAGTGTTGACCAGCGCAGGCTGAGTTTTTGGCGCGCCGAATCCAGATTGAAACCGACATTTTCAGCTGCCGCCAGGAGCAGAGAGGCCTGGCTTTGTAGCAGTTTTTCTTCGATCAACAATTCCTGAATCAGGGGGTTGAGCAGATTGCGCTCGCTGCTTCCGACCAAGCCGTTGACGGGCAGTTTTTGGCGGGCTTGAAATTTACGCACAGCAGAAAAAGTTCGCAATTCGAACTGGCCGGTGAGTTCTGGCTCAAACCCGGCCCGCTGCAAGGCTTTTTGTAAGAGCAAAACCTCGCTGCCCTGTGAGAGCTTGCCACTGCTCTGTTGGCCGAGATCATGGTTGAGTTGTTCGACTGGCGCAGCTATAGTCTGGGGGGCGTCTCCCTCGGCTTCGCTTTGTTGGGGACTTTCAGCTGTGTTTTCTGGAATTTTTTCTGGTGTAGAACCAGGCGTTGAGCTGGAAGCAATCGTTGGAGCGACCTGCAGACGCCGGTTGAGCAATTCCCGTGTGCGTACTTCAACCACGCCAGTGATCGTCAACTTGGCTTTGAGCTGAAAATTGCGCACAGCTTTGAGGGTAGGGGCATCATATTCTCCTGTGCGTGGGACCTGAAAGCCCAGCCCAGCAAGTATCTGTTGCAGCAAGTCAATTTCAGGGCCTTGGCTGACGACGCCGGGTCGTCCGATGGGGCCCAGATTGTGGCTGAGAGCTGTGGGCGGGCCAAGCTCTTCGGAGGGGCCTGTCTCTTCGTTGATTTCTGGCGCAGGCTGTGCCTCTTTTTCCGATGCGGCTCTTTTTTGCATTTGTGCCAGTATCGGCTGACGGCGCAAGTCCAGGTTTTCAAGCAATGGGTCTGGATCTTCAATCCGGCGAGCAGCTTCCATTAATTTGCTGTGCAGGCGCCGGTAATTGCGAAAGAGCTGCTCCATTTTTTGGCGATCGGCAGGACTCTGGTTTTCCTGAGTGGCGGCCAAATTGATCAGATTTTGCAGCTGATCTTCCAAAAATTTGGCCTCGTGCAATTGTTCCCGCGTGGGGATCGGAGGCTCGGACTTCACGTTTGCGCCTCAAATTGATAAAACCCCACCAGTGTGTATTGAGCCAGATCGAGAAACGCGCTTTCGCCGATTTCCAGCCAATCGCGCAGCTCTTTACTCAAACACCAACTCATGCCATAGCGCGCAAAGGGTTCGTCGTTGATTTGAAAGCAAAACCCGTCTGTGGGAGCCTGGGCCAAGAGTGGAAAATGCGGGCTGAGTTGCTGAATGGCAGCAGGGCTCAGACGCACAGCCAGCAGCAATTGCAGCGGCAGGGGTTTGTCTTTTTCGTCAAAGCCATAGACCAAGAGGGTGTGTGCTTCGGACATGTCCACCGATTCTGCAGCATATTTGCCGGTCACTTCTTTGAGATGTAGGCGAAATTTGGCATGCATAACGGTTTTAAAGTCGAGATCGGGCTCAAGGGCGTGGTACGTCGGCAGAAGTGGCAGGGTCTCCATGGCTTAAGTCCTAATGCCCTTCGCCATGTCCACCGGGCAGGGGAATGGCCACCGCCAACTCATACGAGGCGGTTCCTGCAATTTTGGCGTAAGCGCCACCGCCCAATTGCATTTGGGCTGAGGCACTGTATTCGCCTTCCAGGCCAATTTCAATCGCGTGGTGGGGCTCCCATTCAAAGCCTATCATGATTTCGGATTCGCCTTTGACTTTGGCCAAACGGACCATCTCACCCAATTTGCTCAGGGCCTGTTGGCTGTCGAAGGCCCCCAAGAAGGCCCCTGCATTCACGCCCAATTGGCTCAATCCTGCGATTAGGGCTTCTTTGAAGGCCGGATCTGCAGCTTCAATCGCCTTGCCAAAATTACCGTGGTGCATATGTGTTTTGAGCAGCTTGTCGAGCATTCCGACCGAGAAGGTCACATTGGCCACCTTGTGGTGGGTTTCGATCGGGGTGTGGCTGCCTGGGGGGGTAAACTTGGCGGTCTCACTGGTATATTTCAGACCAAAAGCAGCCCCATGGCCCAATTCAATTTTGCCCCCGACCACATTGGTGGTGGTTTCGTTGGTGGCCCCATCGGCAAAATTCTGGCTGGAGACCTGATTGACGCCTTTAAAGACCAGTTCATTGTCGTGGCCGGGCAAATGGATCGTGGCTTTGGCTTCTCCGGCGGTGAGGGTGCCGGCAAAATATTTGGAGGCGATCATCTGTTTCATTTCTGCCACTTTGGCTTTAGCTGCGTCCATATCCCCACTCATGACAGCAGAAGCCCCATCGGCGAAGTTTTGCATAAATTTTTCGACCTCACCGACCGTGGCAAAGGCAATACCCCCTTGCAACGAGGCGCGGAACTCGGCATCAACTTCAAACAGTCCTTTGATACCCGCGCTGGCTTCTGCCATCACGCCAATGTCAAAACGCAATTGGTATTCGCGGTTGGGGTCACCTACAAATTCACGGCCAAAGCGTACCCCGGCGGTGATACCTGCACCCACTTGGGCATGGGCCACGCCAATATTGCCGCCGATGCCACCGGTGATATTCAGTCGCATCTGGACATGGCTGCCGTAAGAAATGGCTTTGCCCAGCCAGCTTTTATTGTCTTCGAGCAGAGAGGTGTGGTGACCAATTCCCTCATCTTTCTTTTTACCAGCTTCGATCATCTGATCAACCGAGGCGTTGTAAACACTCAGATCACCCGCTGCAGCAAAATGGGTGCCACTGAAATCTGTGACTTGGCGATCGAGGGTGGTCAATTGTTTGAGCTCGCGGTGATCGATTAAGCCGGCGGCCACCATGGGTTGCATGGCTTGGATAATCCGCTCCCGTGAAGCCGTCAGGGCCTGCACTTTGGCTTGTACATCACCAGAGTCGTTGCTTTTGAGCGCTTCGAGGGTTTTGACCTCGGCTTTGAGCAATTCAATTTCTTTGGCATTGGCAGTCGGGCTTTTTTCGTAGACATCGATCAATTTCTTAAGGGCAGTGATCATCTGGCCATTGACTTCGTTGAGTTTGCCATTCAAGGGCGCGAGCTTGGCCTTCGCGGCTTCGGGGTTGCCCTGCGCCTCTTTGACGATTTGTTCAGCTTCGCTGCGCACATGCTCGAGCACTTGGCAGCCGTGGGCCAGATGCTTTTGGGCTTCACCAATGGCGGCCAGGCGTTTGTCGGTTTCGCTGGCGACCACATTGCGAGACTTGGCCTGGGTCAAAAATTTCTGACGGGCGGTTTGTATTTCTTTGGCTTTGCCAATCAGGGTCTCCATTTTGGTGGCCGTGCTCTGAGCGGTATTTTTGAGCATTTGCAGGGTCGGGTCTTTTTCGGGATCTTCACCGGCAGCCGTGACGGTTGCCGTGCGGGTCTCAATTTCTTGTCTGAGGGCTTTGAGTTGGTCATTGCCCAGGGTTAAGGCTCTGTCGATATTCTCGCTCTGGTGATCCAGTTCTTTGATCGACTGCTGAATGCGGTTGTAGCTATAGCCATATTCGACTTTGTTGGCGACCGCATCACCGCGATTGCGGCCGGTTTCGTGCACCGCCAGATTGGCGTCATTGATGGCTGCATCGCTGGCGGAGAGTAAGTTGTCGTAATTGTCGTGTAAAGCGCTGAAGTCGTCGCCTTTGGCGAGAGCTGCGTCGTCGACCAGCATGCGCTCGGGGAGTTGGCCGCTGGGGTTCTCGGGGACACCCAGTTGCGAGGGGGGCGGGGGCGTTCCGTCGAGTTGGGCCAAGGCCCTTTCCACAATATTGTCGAGCTTTTTGACATCATCAGCGGTTAGGTTATTGATCCCCGTTTTATTGTCACATTTGGCCAGTGCTTCTTGAATAAAGGCTTTCTCAGCGGGGGCGAGTAAATTGAAGCGGCCCAGCAAGGCGGCGTCTTGCAGCAGGATTTTGCCGTTGAGCACGTGGGCGCCTTTGTTGATTTTATAATATTCATCTACCAGTTTTTGGTCGCCTCTGAGGACACGGCTGAGATCCTGTTTATTGTCGACCCGCGAGAAAAAACTGGTGCGATCGGCGGTTGTACCTTTGAGCTTGGCCATACTGGCTGTATCCAGTTTGGATTCTAGCTTTTGTTGAAAATCCACGGGCTTGCCAAACATGACGGTATTGGCTTCAGCACTGCCATCCACCAATTTGATCGTCTGATCTGTAGAGGCGGTCAGCTCCTGGATAATTTCGTCGAGTAACTTCTGCTCATTGACGTCCAGATTGCCATCTTTGGTAAGGGCGCTGACCACTTCATCACTGGTTTTTGCCTTGATCAAATCTGTCTTTTGTTGAGCCGTAAGCGAATACTGACTGAGATCTACACGCCGATCGATCGATACCATGGGGGTTTCTCCAGGGAGCTTAAGATAAATGCGAAAAAATGACCACTGAGATCAAGTATACCCAAAAAAAACGGGTTTAAATCGCATTTGTCTTGACCAATCGAAGTTTTAGAAAGGAATGCCAAAACCCAGGTGGAAGGCCCCCGGGCTGTCGCCTTTTTCTTTGCCCACGAGTTTAAAGCCGTAGCCCGCGTTGAGCACGCCAAAATTACCGACTTTGACATTGACGCCTACACCGGCCCCGACCTTGGGGTTGACGGCGGTGCCATCAAAATAATCTCCGGCTGTGACTTTGGCTGTGGCGCTGACAGGACCCCAAATCTGGGCATTGACACCGGCACTGGCCACGGCGTAATTGGAACCCACCAGCTTGCCGTCAGATTCCCAGCCCATCAAGGTTCGGCCCAGGCCTGCATTGTTGTATTTTTCGTAGAGCGGTGCATCGCCCAAAATCGTGCCACCTTGTACATTGCCAGTCAGGGTAAAGCGTTCACCCATCGGAATATTGTGGCTCAAAGCTGCATCCAGTTTACCAATCATGCGGCCACTGGCCCAGACGGGCTCGGCCCCTGCCTGGAAGCGGGTACCACTGTGGGGCATAACGGGGTCATCGAGGGTGCTGTAAGTGACCGAGGGGCGAATGCCCAAACGGTAATCTGTGCCTGTTCCACTGACACTGTATTGTTTGTCGATGCCAATCCGTTCGGCACTCAGGGTGACATCGGCTCGCCAGGGTGAATCGTACATATCGCCGAGGGGTTTGCCCAAGGTCACCTTGGCCCCTGTGCGGGTTTCGTCAGAGTAAGGACCCTGCCATTGGCGGTGATAAATACTGGCACCCATGGAAGTGCGGCCATCGAACATAAACGGATCATAATAGCTCAGTCCGCCGCCCCAGACCTTGGTGCCGAGGGTTCCATCGATACTGAGTTTGCGGTTCATGCCGCCCACATTGCCCAAATTCAGGCTGGCAGTACCAAAGGGACCATTGCTCATGCTATAACCGGCACCCACGTTAAAACTGGAGGTTTTTTCTTCTGCAGTGTGGACCCGAATATTGATTTTTTCGGGGTTTTGGGGATCGGGTTCAATCGTTTTGTTGACATGGGCAAAGAGACCTGTGCCAGAGACCCGTTGTAAATCTTGTTCAAGGGTTTTGATATTCACGGGTTTGTCTTTAAGGTGGCGCATTTCGCGCATAATCACTTCGGACTTGGTTTTGTCGTTGCCACTGAGTTGAATATCCCCGAGTTTGGCTTCGCGCACCTGAATCGAGAGCACCCCTTTATTCAGATCGGCAGAGACGCCTTCAGGGGGCATAAGCAGGTAGCCGTCGTCGTTGTATTTTTTCTCAAGGGCCCGCAGTCCAGCTTGGATATTTTCCATCGTCAAGGGCTCTTTAAACAGGGCCTTGATTTGGGCTTCGGGATAGACTGAGGCGCCTTTGATTTCGGTGCGGGTGGGCATGGGGGCTTTGCTCATCTGAATGGTCAGATCCTGGCCATTGACATTGAATTCCAGATTGGGCAGAATCATGCCCTCTTTGGCAAAATGCCCGCGCATTTTTTCCATGCCAGCATGAATGTTTTCGTAATTCAGGGGTTTGTTAAAAAAGCCTTCAATTTCACGCGACTCCTGAAGATTCAGACCCACAAAATTGAGGTTTTGGGGCACTTGAACTTTAGAGATCATCACGTCGAGGCCATTGCCATTGATCTTAAAATCCAGTCCGCGCAGCAATGAGTTGGGGTCTTTGTCTTGGATTTTTTGCAGTTCTTCCATGCCTTTGGCAATGTTTTCCTGGGTCAGGGGCTGAGGGAAAACGGCTTTTAAAGCGGCTTCTTGGCTGCGGTCGCTGCCGTGGAAGCGGATTTCTTTGGGCACTTCAGTCACTTCCAGTGAGAGCTTGATGCCTTTGTCTGTAGCGGTGGGAACAAAGTTGACACTCAAGAAGCGGTTGGACTTAAACAGCTTATCGGCGCGCTTTTGCAGATCGTGTAAATTGACATGATCGCCTTTTTTGATTCCCAGTTCTTTTTTGAGCCATTCGGTTTCGGTACTTGCACCTTTAAATTCCAGATCCGTCACTTTGTGAGAGTCGGCTTCGTTATCCAGCAACAGAGCCACAGCGGGTACAGCGCCCATACGCAGTTTGGCATCTTTGAGATTGCCGCCAAGACTTTCGATCACAAAACGGTCTTCGGTGACAAATAATTCACCGTTTTGCTCAAAATACAGCTCGTCTTTGAAGTTTTTGCGAATCAGAGCATCGTTTTTTTGCACGTAAGATTTGGCTGTTTCGCCTTCGGGTACGGCAATTTTGCGAATGCTCGACGGGTCAACGGTGCGCCCGTTAATGTTCAGATTAGACATGGTGCAGTCCTTTACTGGATAAAATGGCTCTGATGATTATTATCGCACAGAGGCCTGTCGATCTTTCGTGGCAAAAGGCAGATCTTTAAAGCATGGAAGCGCTTAAGCGGGCTTTTAAGCTGATGCCACAAAGGTTAAGGATGTTTAAGCAAAAAATAAAAATAGATTAATTCTGGTGATCTTTGCGTCAGATCCAGGCGCTTAGGCTGGAAATACATAGGGTAAGCCAAATGTGTAAAAGAGAGTAAATGACCATGTCGAATCTGCAAGTAGCCCCCTCCACTCCCACCCTCCCTGTGGCGGCACCCGTTGCAGCTCCCGCTCCCAAAGCCCAACCCGCATCAGCAGCTGCACCTGCCACCCCTGGCCTTGACAAAGGCGACCAATTTGAAACCTATACCGTTAAAAAAGGCGACAACCTCTGGAATATTTCGGACGCCAAACTCGGCGATCCCACCCGTTGGAAAACCATTTATGCCATGAACAAAGACCAGATCAAAAACCCCGATCTGATCTACCCCAAACAGGTTTTAAAATTACCGATTGCCATTGCGCAACCTGCACAACCGGCTCCAGTTCAGCCCCAAGAACCGACCCCAGCCCCTGTGGCAGAACAGCCCGCAGCCCCTGTTGCACCTGCAGAACCTCCTACCCCTGCTCCTGTACAAGAACAGCCTCCCGCCCCTGCCCCCGCGCAACCTGTTGAGTTGCCTAAAAAATCTTTGAATTTGGGTAAAGCGGCTTTGATTGGGGGTGCCATTGGTACCCTTGGTACTGCAGGCGCTTTGACCGCGATGACTGCCACTCTGGGGCCTCCCCTCTCGAATCTCGGTGGCTATGGTACAGCCCAGCTGATTGCTGGCAAATTGGTGGATTGGGGCATGAAAGTGCCTTCAGGCCCAGCCTTGTCTAAATTGATTACCTCTGTCGGTGGCCCCAAAGTGGCTGCTGCAGGTGTTGCTGTGGGTGTTGGACTGGCTGCAGCTGGTCTGGCCGCCGGGGGTTATTACCTCTACCAAAAGGCCCACAAATAATAACAGTTTTTTTCTAACTCTCTACGCTATTGGGCGGGCATATGACCCGCCTTTTTCTTTGGCTATGCGGTACAATGGATCCACTTTAGCAGAGGGCAATACCAGCGGACGGATCAAGGGACAAGGACTATTTTTATGCAATTGTGGGATATTTACAAATTGACCGTCGAAAAGGGCCTGGAGGCAGATCCACGCGGGTCTGAAAAAGCCGCCCAGAGCCTGGAGCGCTTGCGCCAAAGTTATGAAAAACTGCCCGTGGCCGAAAAACAGTGGTTTGACACCGAGTTGCTCACCAATCCCTACCCCGATACCCGCCTTTTGTATGGTGAACCGGGTACCGAGATCAAACACCTCTTTGTGGGCATCGACATCCGCGTTTCAGAACTGCTGCTGGTGGATCGCCTGAACCAAAAAGGGGCTCAGATCGATGCCGTGATGGCCCACCATCCCGAAGGGATCGCTTTAACCACGCTGCACCAAGCCATGGATTTGCAGACAGATATTTTCCAAAACTGTGGCGTGCCCGTCAATATTGCCGATCATATTTTGGCCCGCGAGGCCGACAAGACCCATTTTGACATCACCGTTGGCAATTATAACCGGGTGGTGGATGCCGCTCGCCTGTTAAATCTACCCTTGCTCACGGCCCATACCCCCACTGACAATATGGTTCAAGCTTATATTCAACAAAAATTGGCCGAAGCAGCTCCAGAGACTTTGGCAGATATTCTCGCCATTTTAGAACTTGAGCCCGAATACAATCTGGCCCGCAAGCTCGAAGCCGGTCCCAAGCTGATGTTTGGCTCTCCTGAAAACCGTGTAGGCAAGATCATGGTTGATATGACTGGCGGTACCGATGCGGGCCCAGAACTCTATGACAAACTCTCAGCGGCAGGAGTGGGGACCGTTGTGGCTATGCACCTCTCCCCCGGTGTGCGCGAAGTGCTCGAAAAAGGCCATGTCAATATTGTCTTGGCCGGGCATATGTCCAGCGATTCGCTGGGGCTCAATCTGCTCATGGATCAGCTCGAATTGCGGGGGGTGAGAATCACCGCTGGCTCTGGCTTTACCCGTGTATCTCGCCATCCCGATACCCGCCGTTTGCTCAACTGACATGGAACACCTGGCCCTCTACCGTAAGTGGCGCCCCCAGCGTTTCAGCGATTTGGTGGGCCAGGACGCCATTTCTCGTACCCTGCTCAATGCCATGGCCCAAGATCGATTGGCCCATGCCTATCTCTTTTGTGGGCCGCGCGGCACTGGCAAAACCAGTACGGCACGTTTGCTGGCCAAGGCCCTCAACTGTGAACAGCCCCAAGCCGGAGAACCCTGTAATGCCTGTCAGAGCTGTCAGGAGATCACCGCTGGGCATTCCCTCGATGTGATTGAAATCGACGCTGCCTCCAATCGCGGGATTGATGATGCGCGTGAATTGCGTGAGCAGGTGCGTTTTTCGGCCAGTGGCGGCCGTTACCGGGTGTTTATTATTGATGAGTTTCACATGCTCACCAACGAGGCCTTTAATGCCCTGCTCAAAACCCTCGAAGAACCCCCTGCCAATGTGATTTTTGTTTTGGCCACGACCGAGCCCCACAAGATTTTGCCCACCATTGTCTCGCGCTGCCAACGCTTTGACTTTCAACGCATTGCCCTGCCCGCCCTGCTCAAACACCTGCAAAAGGTGGCCGCGGCGGAACAGATTGGTGTTTCAGCCCAGGCTTTGGAGGCGATTGCCCGCAAAGCCGCAGGCGGTGGACGCGATGCATTGAGCCTGCTCGATCAGGTTCATGCCATGTCGGCACCGGGTGAGACCCTGTCCGATGCTTTGGTTTACCAGGTGCTTGGGCTGATCGACGAGGAGACCTTGCTATCCTTGGCTCAGGCCCTGTTTCAGAGCCAGATCGAAGCCCTGCTGGGCCATTTACAAGCCCTGCTTGAAAAGGGCCACGATCCGCTCCAGATTATTCAGGAGCTCTTGCAACTTTTGCGCCACCTCACTTTGGCCCATTTGCCCAGCGCCAGTCTCGAAACCCTGGGTGTGCCCGTACACCTGATTCCCGCGCTCAAAGCGCTTTCGGCTTTTTTGACACCGGGACAAAGCGTCAGTGTGATCGAGCAATTGCTCAAGACGGCTGATCGCCTGCACAAAGTGACCCAGCCCGAAATTTGGCTGGAGGCCGATCTGATTCAAATCTGTTTGCAAGCAGAGCGTTCGCTTTTGCAACGCCTCGAAGACCTGGAGCGGGGGGCTGTTCCCGCTGGCGTCAAACCACGGCCAGTTGCTCCCGCCCCTGAGCAACGCTCCACACCGCTCCCGACACCCCCACCCCCCTTGGCCCCAGAAGTCGTTTCTGAACCGCTTGAGACCCCCGAGATCTGGATTCCCGACGAAGAACCCGAGGCCTATGCTTTGCCCGATGAGCCGTTGCTCGAAAAGCCTTTGCCGGAGGCCGAGCCTGTCCAGCTCTCTTCGGCGATCAGCGATCACGAAATGCGCCAGATTTGGCAACGCTTTTTAAACAGTGTCTTGGATCAGCAGGGCCCGCTGTATGGATTTATGAGCAATGGCAAGTTGGTGCATATCGACACGGTGCGACGCCACTGGATTGTGCGCTTCGCTTCCCGTCCCCACAGAGATCGGGTCGAAAAAAGTCTCAAAACCGGGCGTTTAAATCCGCTTTTGGAAGAAATCATGGGCAGCCCTTTTCAAATGCTCTTGGAAATGGCCGGCGAGCGTGCTTTTGTAGCTCCGCTTGAGCCTACGCCAGCCGCCACTCAGGCTCTTGCTTCGGGCACTCGGGCCCTCCCTCCTCCGCCTGTCCGCGATGGCAGCTTGCCGCCTCCGCCTGTCCGCGATGGCAGCTTGCCGCCTCCGCCTGTCCGCGATGGTGGTTTACCCCCTCCGCCTGCCCGCAGTAGCAGCCCGTCACCCAGAGTCGCTCCTGCAGCTATTGAAATCCCTCCCGAGGCGGAAGAGCCTCCCCCTTTGCCAGAGGACCCTTATGCCGCCAGTGCTGAACTGCCTCAGAGCCCGGATAGTCCAGAACCTGAACACCCCGAACGTGAGTACCCCGAACGTGCCCGCCGCCCTGCAAGTGAGCCCAGTTCATCACGCCCCCCTGTCCAACAGCCCCTGGATGCGGTGGCCGAATTGTTCAAAGGCAAAGTGATTCGCCTCGACGTTTGAGTTTGACTTAATCTGGATTGCGTCGGTAGCAGCTAAAGACATGGAAATTGGCTTCATGCAGTTCCAGCAATTCAATTTCGGGAAAAAAATCAGGCAGGTCTTCCCACCAGTCGTGCATGAAGCGAAA
>JBIKWL010000206.1:0-7661 GCA_044356335.1 Candidatus Sericytochromatia bacterium | reverse complement strand
CAACGGGTGGAGAAGGGTATGAGATAATTTGAGAAAAACAGCCTTCATTCAAGTTTTTGAAAAAGTGCAGTGCTTGCCTGTGTTTTAATCAAAATTGAGATAGCCAAGCTTGGGAGTAAGAAAAAAATGAAATCAAACGCCTTAAAAATGCTGATGTCGGGTCTGCTGCTGTCAGCCTGTATGCCGATTGTAGGATCTATGAGTGGAACAGTCAGTGGGCCTGTCAATCCTGTCGGCACTCAAACAGGAAGCCAAAGTCTGAGCAGCAAACAAATCAGTGGCTTTTTGATGCGGGTGGCTGCCACCTTTAAAGTACAGGCCGTTAACGATTTACATGCCGAATTGATTCAAGCCAATATCAAAGACTTTGAAAATGATCTGAGCCAGGGGCTACTCGACGATTATTATAAACTTCCCGATTTTTCGATTCAACTCTTGGCGCACAGTGAAGGCAGTTATTTTAGCGCGCCTGAAAATCTCAGCGACTTTACCAATAACAACGCCGCGTTTGCACGCGCATTGGTGATCTACCCCGATCAGTCCTATGATATTTTTAAAGGCCAATTTGCCAATCAACGCTTTTATTTCTCTGGGGCAGAAAGCCTTCCCGCCAACAATACCAGCTATTTGATCACCCTCGACTCAGAACTCAAAACCCGTGTGGTGACAGGGCAATTGGAAGGTCAAAGCTCAAGTGCATCAACAACGGCAACACCGACCCCAGCTGCTTCGCCTGTGATTTTGCCCACACCAGAAGTGCTGCCTTTACCCAGTACTTCACCCAGTACTTCACCCAGTACCTCAGCTTCGGCCAGCCCTGCTTCAGCCAATCCGCCTGCCAGCCCCCCCCCAGCCGGTCCGCCGCCAGCCCAGCGTTTTGCTTCTGCGCTCGAACAAAACCGCCTGCGGGCAGGGGGATTTAACCAACAAATTCGCGGCTTCCGGCCAGGACCTCCGCCCCCACCCCCACCGGCTGCTCGCGGCCAATTCGCCCCACCGCCCGGTGCTCCCCCGCTGCCGAATGGTCAACCTCCACAGGGTCAACCTCCACAGGGTCAACCTCCACAGGGTCAACCCCCCATGATGCTTCCTCCCGAGATTATCGAACGCCTGCGCCAAGAGCGGCCTCGCGTCTTGGCCGAAATTGAAGCTTTGGCTGGCTTACCGCCCCAAGAACACTATGCAGCCATGTTAAAAATTCAGGCCGCCAATGCCGATCTGATCCCCGCACTCGGCCCCCCACCGCCCAGTGATGCACCACCTCCTTCGCCCTCAGGTCAGCCATGAAAACTGAATTCAGCGAGGCACAATGTCGCCAGATTCGCCAGGCCAAAAAGATCCTGCGCCATTTGTGGGAGCGCAGTGAACTCAAGCCACCCGCGATTCTGGAGGCCTTGGCCGAAAGAGGCCTGATGGTCAAGAACTCAACCCTTTCAACCTGGTTGAGTCTCAAAGAGGGCAATACCATCCGCCCCAAACAAGAGGTGATCTTGCCTTTGATTGAAATTTTCTGCTCCCAAGGGACGACAGAAGGGGCAAGCGAAAGAACAGCAGAGCAGCAAGCGGAGCTGCTGGCAGAGATCTTGGGCCTGCTGGGCTACGAAGAACGTCCCAGTTCCTCGGAAGATATACGCAACCGCTTATCTGAGCAGATGGATGAGACTCTGCAACAGACCCTGCAAGACAACCAAGCAGACCTGGAATTGCATTTACACGCCCTGGAAATGCTCTGGGAAGAAATTGAACCCGCCATTTTGGAATACGACAAAGGCTTTCCCGTGATTCGGGTCGAGAAAGACAATTTGCCCCTGCTGCGCAAATTGATTGGCCCTGAGCGCGATTCTCACAAACCATTTTTGGGTGAAGAGAGCTACGAAATTCCGCTCAGCCGTGTGCAATCGCTGCATGCCCTGACTGAGATCATTAACCTACTCAACGAAGGCAGCCGGGTTTTACACGCTCTGATCGAGCGCAATCTGGTCGATGAAGGCTATCTCACCCTGCAATTGGCACGGGTCGAAGAGCTGGTTTCGTATATCTGGGAAATTTCTGATCGCCTGCTCAATAATAATTTGCTCTGCAAAACTGTGCCCCAGCTCAAAAAAAGCCTGGTGCGCGTGATGGCTGTAGCCGGGGGGATTCGCTTTTTATTGCACAACCAGAGTGAACCCACCAGCGATATTCTCTTCGAAAAAATTCTGGCCTGCAAAGGCAAAAGCTCCGAGGCCGAGATCAAATGTGCCGTGGCCGTGTTTATGGGTATTTTGTCCCGGCAGTTTTTACAGCAAAAAGACCCACAAAAATTCAAACCGGCCCTCAATGCCTTTGAAAAAGCGGCTAGCGCGCTCAGCCGTTACCACAGCAAATTGAGCTCTGAGCAAGAGGTCTTTTATTATAAAAAGGAATTGGCCAATCTCTGCTTTGACATCGGCTCACTTTTGCTCTGGCGCACAGAAAGTGGCGAAATTGCGATGGAAAAGGTTCAGCAGATTCTCAAACAGGCCTTTGGCGCCTACGAAGCGGTTTTGACCTCGCCCAATCTGTTTTTTCTGGGTTTGACCGAACAGCGGGCCTCACATATTCGCGCCTTTTACCTGATCAGCCTGTGCTGGACCTGTGCCAGCCCCAAAAAAGCCACAGCTGAAATCCACAAAATGGCCAGTGGCGATCAGCTCAACGAGCGCTATTGGTTTTTGCAATTGGCCAAAACCATCGCTTGGTCGGTTTTAAACTACCGCTTTGGCAAAAAGGCCGAAAATGAATACCACACGGCAGCCCAATCCGAATTGCAGCGGGCGCTTTTGGTGCCAGGATTAAAGGCCCCCACTCAGCAGGAAATTGCCTCAGACTGGATTTTGAATCGCTACTTCGCGCAGTTACAATTGCCCAGTTAAATTTGCTCAGTTAAAATTCTGACCCAAAAAACGCAAGAGAGTTTCCTGGCTTTGGCGCTGCGAGAGAGAGTCATAATCGGCAGCAAAGAAAACCGGCTCTTTGCGGCAATAGCGCAGTCCTTTGCGCAGCATTTTGGCGAGATGGCGCTCACCAGCGGCTTCTTCGGCCTCCAAACTCCAGGGCTGATCTTGGGGCCAGGAGCGAGAGAAAATCAGGCGCTGATTGAGGGGGTGAGCCGTTTGCAGGGTCCAGGCTGGATGACTGAGATCGAGCCAAAATTGGTAGTCTGAGGCCATATGTAATTCACAGAGACGGTGCAGTGTCATCAGCTTAACAGCCTGATCTGAAGGGTCTTGAACCGGATCCCCTGCTTCGCGGATTTCGCCCGAAAACAGCGCGTTTAAAAACAGTACTTCGGGGCGTTCCACAGCCAGGCCGA
This sequence comes from Candidatus Sericytochromatia bacterium, assembly GCA_044356335.1. Lineage (GTDB taxonomy): Bacteria > Cyanobacteriota > Sericytochromatia > UBA7694 > UBA7694. The sequence continues at coordinate 4,327 of JBIKWL010000206.1, read as the reverse complement.
TTTGCTCCCAGCGGCTCAGGCGTTGAATCAACTCACTGATCCCAGCCACCTGGGCAAAGGTCTGAGGCTGTAAATGGGGCAAGATCAGTTTTTGCCAAAGGATACTGGCTGCATGAGAGAGCGGGATTTGTTGAGAGCTGAGTTGCGTGCGCAGTTCTGCCACTGTTTCCCTCAGTTTTAGAGCCTCGGAGCTGGTTTGGCTCTGTAAAAATTGCCCCCAATCGCTCAAGCGATCTTGAAAACGCGTGCGCAAACGGGCCAATTCAAATGGGGGAATCTGCAGACAGTGGGCAAAGATCTGGGCCATTTCAAAACCTTTTAAACGGGGCACAGACAGACCACTGCTGCCACTGCTTTGCTCCCAAAAAACCAGCCGCAACAAGGCCAATAATACACTCACAAGGGGGTTGCGTTGAATGACCCTTGAACCACGGTAGATCTCCAGGTCCACTTGCATGCGGGCCAGCATCGTTTCGAGTTCGAGGCAAAAGGCATCGGTCAGAGCCCAGCTCACCAAGACCAATTCACCGGGGGGCACTCCCGCAGAAAGGCGTTTGCGCAGCTGCATTTCCAAAGAGGCCAACATGGCTGAGGTGTTTTTCAGGCGGTGCAATTGCGGTTCGCCGTTTTTTTCTGGGGCTTCTACCGGCAGATCTAAACAGAGTTGGTAAAGCCTTGCCGCCAAAGCAGCCTGGGGATGGCTATCGGGCAAAGACTGTAATTGTGCCCGGCTTCTCAGGCTTTGCACAAATTCGGGAAAGGCCCCCAAAACCTGTTCAGCCCCACCATAGGGATTTGCCGTACAAATGAGTTGGGAAGTGTGAGACTCACTGGACCTGTTCTGGACCAGGTATTCAATCAAAACCTGTTCAGCAGGGCTGGTTTCGTCGAGATCGTCAATTAGCCAATGGCTAAAACTGCCCAACCAGCTTTGCACGGCAGGCTCTGCCAACCTCCGGGCCAGGTATTCCCATTGCAGCGGATAATCCAAAAGCGGGCGATCACGCATTAAGAGCCAGTTTTGAAACGCCTGCAAAAAGCGATGAATCTCCGGCACCAGAGGATCCATTTCGAGGGCCTCACTGCGGCTTTCAAACTCTGGCCAAGACCAGGCGTTGATAGCGCGGGCCCGGTGGCGGTTGAGCAAATGCCTAAAAAAAGCCCGTTCCAAATGCCGCCCCTGAAAATAGTCACCTGAATGGGCCTGGTAAAAGCCCTGCATCAGCAACAGGGTATCGTTGGCGGTGATCAGCTGGGGCTCATGGTCCTGGGGCTCATGTTCTTGGGGCTCGGGGCATGCCGCAAAGAAATGGCGCAACCACTGGGGAAAGGTAAAAACAGGCAAAGGCGCCAGCGGAAATTTTAAGTCTTCCGCGAGGCGCTTTAAAAATTCACGGCGATGGTACAGGCGGTGCCCACAGAGGATTTGAATCTGTGAGGCCTCAACGCCCTCAGCCAATAGACGATTGAGGGTCTGGACCAGAGCAGCGGTTTTGCCCGTGCCCCGGTCTCCTTCAATCAGCAGAATTTGAGCCAGAGACTTGGCCAGAGAATCAGGCCCGCTCCAGATAGCTGTCGGTGCGGGTGTCGATCCGGATTTTGTCGCCCTGATTGACAAAGAGGGGAACCTGGACCGTGGCACCGGTTTCAACTGTGGCAGGTTTGGTGCCACCCGTGGCGGTATCGCCGCGCACACCCGGATCTGTTTCGGTGATTTCGACTACCACAAAATTGGGGGGGTCGATGGTGACCAAAGCGCCATTAAAAAAGAGCATATCGTATTCGAGGCCCTCTTTCATGTACTTGAGCACGCGGTCGCCGAGGTTGTCTTTGTGAACGGGCAATTGCTCATAAGACTCGTTGTCCATGAAATTGTACTGGTCTCCATCTAAGAAGAGGTACTGCATGGCTTTTTTCTCAATATCTGCTTTTTCCAGTTTTTCACCGGCGCGGAAGGTGTTTTCACGCACGCTGCCGGTACGCATATTTTTGAGCTTGCTGCGAACAAAAGCGGCACCCTTGCCCGGCTTGACGTGTTGAAATTCAACCACTTGCCAGGGATCATTATCAAAAACAATGGCAATGCCAGGGCGCAAATCGTTGCTGGTAATACTCATGATACTATCTATCTCCGTCGTTGCTTAAAACAATAGAGGGCACTATACCACGAAGGGGGTTTAGAAGTAATCGGGAACAATCCGGCGGGCGCCGACAAAGCGATTGCTAAACCATCCCGAGGTGATTGAATCAACCTGGATCGGCTTGCCCCGGCGGGGAGCGTGAATAAACTGCTCGTTGCCGATATATATGCCGACATGGCCAATTGGATAGCCGCCGGTGGCAAAGAAGACGATGTCGCCGGGTTCGAGCTGATCTTTTCTCACGGACTGGCCGTAATTGTATTGCAAATCAGCGCGGTGGGGCAGGTTGATATTAAATTCTTCAAAGGTGAATTTGACCAAACCAGAACAGTCGAAGCCGCGATTGGGATCTTCGCCTCCCCAGATATAGGGCAAGCCGATGTGTTGTTGCGCACTCAGGACGATTTCACGTCCGAATTGTGTGTGGCTGGATGTGGCTTGGGCGGGAGCTACCTGAAGATTCAGGAGCAGGGTCAAAATGGCGCTAGCGGCCAGGAAACGCTTTTTCATGGCGTTGGTTCCTCTCTTGGGCAAAGATTATGGTAATCTTGCGTTTTTAGCTATTTTTGGGAAATTTCCCAGAAAATAACGCGGTCGTTTGCGTTGCTTATCGTCACTATTAATTAGATTGCATCCAATCAGGACTTTGGCAGTATATGCGATTCATTTGCAATATGTCAACCTTTGATCACAGACGGAAGGAGGGGGATGGTTGTAGAGAGAGGGTTTGGGGCGGCATAAAAAAAGGCTGTAGGGGGTCAGATCACTCCCAAACAGCCACTTTTTCCTGATACGAACGGGGCCTAATACGAACGGGGCAATTTTAAGCTGTGCTCCGAGATAAAATTCAGAATCATCTCGCGCGTAATCGGCGCGGTTTTGAACAGGCGGGCGGTGTTCCAATAATAGATCACCTCGTATTCCTCGGAGAAGCCGTAGCCCCCGTGGGTTTCAATCGCGTGATCCGCCGCTTTGATCGCCACATCTGCGGCTTTGAACTTGGCCAGATTGGCAAAATGGCCCACTTCAGCCGGGGGCAGCCCTTTGTCGAAGGCCCAGGCTGCGCGGTAGGTCAGCAAACGGGCGGCTTCTTGCTCAATTTTGGTCTCGGCCAGGGGGTGGGCAATCGCTTGGTAAGAGCCGATTGCCCGATTGCCAAAGACCTTGCGCTCACGGGCGTAGCGGGTTGAGCGATCGAGCAGAAAATCGACCATGCCCGTGGCAATGCCCGCCGCCAGAATCCGCTCAGAATTGAGGGAGTCAAAAATGATCTGGGCACCGCCATTTTCAATCCCAACCACATTTTCGACCGGCACCTTCATGTTTTCAAAGAAGATCGCCCATTGTTTGATGCCTTCGAGGCCTTGCAGGGGCAAAAATTGTTTTTCCAGGCCGGGGCTGTCGCAGTCCACCAGCATCAGGGTCAGACCAAAGGTGCGGTTGCCTTGGGCGATGGCGTCTTCGAGCGAGGTCGTGCGGGTCACCAGCAGCAATTTTTGCGTGCTGTCTACGCCAGAGATAAAGACCTTTTGGCCATTGACGACATAATGATCGCCCTCGCGTTTGGCAAAGGTGGCCGTATTAAAGACGTTGCTGCCCGCATCGGGCTCGGTGTGGGCATAACCCAGGCGCATCTCACCTGTGGCGACTTTGGGCAAAATTCGCTGTTTTAGCTCTTCTGATCCGTGTTTGAGCAGGCAGAGCGCATCCATGGCCGTAACCACCGCGTGAACCGAGGCAAAGCCGTGGGCACTGAGCGTTTCGAGCGCCAGCAAAAGTGGCATCAGGCCCATGTCTGAACCGCCATAGGCCTCGGGCAAAAAGCTGCCCATGATCCCCGTCTCGGCAAAGGCCTGCCAGAGGGCATCGGGAAAATGGTGGTGTTTATAGATGTCTTGGCGCCAACTCACATGTTTGTCTTCGTGACGCTTGAGCATGCGCGTGATGCTCTCTTGTACCATTTTTTGCTCGTCGGTATAAGCGAAATCAAAACCCATGGGAGGCCTCCAGAGAAATCGGTGATAGTGCATGATACCTCTGGAACGGGGGGATGACCAATCGGAGCAGGAAGGCAGCAAGCGTATGATTATTTCATGTCTTGTAATTTGAGATGATTACTTTATAATTATTTTTATTGTTTTGACGGAAGGAAAAGAAGTGGCTCTCCCCAATTATTTTTTAGATAA
>JBIKWL010000079.1:0-25987 GCA_044356335.1 Candidatus Sericytochromatia bacterium | reverse complement strand
CCTTGTTAACCCCTCTGGCCGAAAAAGGCTTCCGGGTGGTGATTACCAAACCCCTCCTGAATCTGGCGGTCTTTAACCCCAATGCCGCACTGGCAATTGCCAAGTCCGAACCCAGGCTCAGATGGTATCTGGGCGGCCATTCCCTGGGCGGTGCCATGGCCGCCAAAGCCGCCCAAAAACAACCAGGACTCTTTGCCGGCTTGATCCTGCTGGCCGCCTACGCCGACAAAGGAGACAATCTTTCTCAAACCCAGCTGCCCGTGATCTCGATTACGGGCAGCCAGGACGGTGTCAGCACCCCTGCCGAAATTGCTGCCGCCAAGCCCTATTTGCCTGCCAGCACCCGCTATCTTGTGATAGAAGGCGGCAACCACAGCCAGTTTGGCAATTATGGCCCGCAAAAGAACGACGGCAAAGCCACCATTGATGCCCAGAACCAGCAGCAACAGGCCCGGGATGCGATGCTCAGCTTTATCCGCCAGACCACTCAGAGCGCTTTCAAAGCAGCGGTTTCGTCCCGATAACAGCCAGAAAGCGGTATTCATTTGTTTAGGCCTCCTTGTTTCGTGAATTCTTTGTCGTTATTGAATCCATTGCCATGAGGAGGCCTTTTCATGTGCCAAAAAACTTAATTCTCACCCCAAATTTCAAGATTCCAAGATTTAAGCTGCGAAGAACTTTCGTTCTGAACTACTGGGTAAAATTTAGGTTTTCAAATCTGGGAATCTTGAACTGCGTTTTGAATGGTCGCTTCTTGTTGGGCTGAGATCAGACCACGGGCCAGGGCATCTGCGCCAGCCTGATCTGCTGAATCAAAAGTCACCATGCCTTGAAACCGCTGCGAATGGGGATCCGAACAGGTCACATTGTGGATATAAATTGCCTGTACCCGCCCCGGAAACTCCAAGGCAATTTGGCGGTAGACTTCGGGATCTTTTTCGCCACTGTCTCCGACCAGAACAAAGTTGCGATTGGGGTAGGTTTCAAACAAAGTGCGGATTTTGCCGAGTTTATAATTCAATTGCTCTGTGGGACTATCACTTTTGGAAGACAGTCCGAGATATTTCAGATCAAGTGGGCCTTGGGGAAAGCCATGAAGGGTCAAAAAGGTCTCCAGGCGTGGCGCAATATTCAGGGGGCTGCCTGAGACATAATTGACGTCGCCGTCGATCTCACCATCGGCGTGTTGATCCAGGGCTGTGAGAAATTCTGCCATACCTGGCACGGCCTGTTGACTATACGGGTTTTTTAACAAAAATGTTTTGACCATTTGCGATTTTTGGGTCACGTTTGAAACCTGGATCGTATCATCAATATCTGAGACCACACCCATGCTTTTTTCGTGTGGATTTTGAATCACGATTTTGCCTTGGGCGGGGGGAGCATAATAGTTTTTCTGACCTGGCTCAAGCTGGGCTTGAACCGGGTAATAACCTGGTTTGACTGGTCCTGGAGCCCGCAATTGCAATTCAAAAAAACCTTCGCGATCGGTTTGTGTTCGGTAGGTTTTTCCCATCACGTTTACATCTACCCACAGATGTTCTTTGTCTTCGGCATGTAATTGGTGGGCTGTCCGGCGCAAATTGTCCAACCAATTGTCCTCTGGGTTGGGTGTTGAGGCTTCAGCTTCAATCACCCTTCCGCGCACAGTGAAGTGCTCAGGGGTTCCATAGGTGGTATACACAGGTATTTCCAGTTTTTTGCCCTGTTGGGAAGAAAATGTGGTGTATGTGTTGCTGCTGACGGGCTGTGGGCTGATCGAGATGCTCAGGGGTTGGAGCTGATCTGATTGAAACAGCTGTTGCGGACTTTGTAAAGAAGGGGTTTGTGGGTGAACAGCAGACTGATTGGCTGCTGTAGCAGCAAGTTGAGAACTTTGCGAAAGCGATTGAGACAAGGGCCTGAGATTTTGCATAACTCTATCTTAACAGCCGGCCCTGTTCCTTTAAAAGCGTTTTCACAGGCCAGAAAAAGACCTGAATATGTTATCATAAAGGAGCTTAAAACTCAGAAAAAACCACTGCTGAAAAGAAAATAAAAGAAATTTCGGCTGAATTTAACCTCAGCTTTATATTTTGTTTCTTGGGGGAACTTGGACTTTATGGATTTCTCCGCGCTTTCAAAACTGTCAAAAAAAGGCACCCAGCCATTACAAGATGAGCGTCAACGCCGTTTTGACAAACTTTATCGTATGGGGACTGAATACCTCAACCGCAGCAAAGCCAACCAGTTTCAAGATCGTGAACAGGTTAAAAAAGCGGCGATCTGTTTCGGCCACGCGATAGAAAGCAATCGCCGCGACCCCCGCCCCCACCTCAAATTGGGTTATATCTCGTTGATCTTTCGCGAGTACAAGATGGCGGCCCGCCACTTGCAAGAGGTCTTGCGTCTAGAGCCCGATCACAAACAGGCCAAAAAACTCCTGGCCCATCTCGAAAAACAGTCCACCCAGGCCATTCGCAATAACAACAAAGACAAAGGGCTCTCTTTGCAACAGGTCAAGCGTCTGGAGCAGCCCTCTCAGTCCAAAGGCAAAGCGCTTTATGCTGAAACCCAGGCCCTGATTCACAACCAGATCAAAGAATCGTTTGAGCGTATGCAGGGGATCAAACCCACCTTGGTGCCGATCAATCTGAGTAAATTTGAAGAAATTCACTTGCAATTGGAAAGCAATTATGAGCTGATCAACCAGCAATTGGATCTACTGGAACAAGAGGGCTTTGACCTGACACCGCTGGAGCGCGAATTGCAGAAGTTAGAGGTCAATCTCAACCTGATGGAAGACACCTGCAAATTGTCGCGTGAGATGATTGAACTCAAAAAAGCCTTGCAAGAAGAGACCTCCAAAATTCAGGATATGAACGCTGCAATTGAGCGGGGGGCCAGTTCTGACACTTTGGCAGCGTATGGCTCGCTCTATGATCAGATGGTCGATCGCTGTGATGAGCTTGCCGATGAATTGGATACTTTGGAGGGCTCTGGTTTTGATATTCAGGCCTTGATGAAGTACTATAATCAGCTCACAGCCTCGTTTGACCGTTTGGGCAAATTATTGAAGATTGAATAGGTTTAATTCGGCTTCGTTTAAAACTTTGCCGACATGGGTATAGTGTACAAAATTGTCGTTGATGCATTTGAGGGAATCAAAAAGGAGAAACAGAAGGTATGTCATTAGGTAGTGTTGGTTCAACTGGTCCGCTGTTTATGGCGTCTACTACCCCTACAATCACCGGGCCCCGTCCGACCACGCCACCACCAACTGAAGTACCTCAACCCACCTCCAACCCCTCTGCCTTTCAGAGTGCCCAAGCTGTAGGTAACTCGACTTTGGGCGCAACGACAGCCAAAGATGAAGTCTGCAAAGCGGTTGATAATTGTGACAGCCCCGATGGTTCTGTGCCTGGACTCGAGGATGAACCAGGCACAGGCATGGAAGGCCAAGATATTGATGGTGATTTTACCGCTGCCACTGGTATGCCCACAGTAGAGAGTTCTGACGGCGGCTCCGGAGGCCCCCAAGAAGTCTCTGAAGGAACTGGTGAATCTGGTGGCCCCGAAGGAACCGGTGAATCTGGTGGCCCCGAAGGAACCGGTGAATCTGGTGGCCCCGAAGGAACCGGTGAATCTGGTGGCCCCGAAGGATCCAGTGAATCTGGTGGTCCCGAAGGGAGTGGCGAGGCCTCTCAAGGCAGTAAGTCCGAAGGCACAGAAACAACGCCTGGCGCTGAGGCCCAGGCTGGCGCTTCTGGTGCAGCCAGTACTGCCCCTCAACCTGCCACTCAGGGTGAACAGCCCGGGGGCCAAACCGGTGAAGATAAGCCGCTTCCTGTGGGCGGTTTAATCAGCAAAACGGCACTGACCGTGAGCCGGGGTCTGAATACTGTGGCTGAATATAAGAAAGCCCCCGAGGCGCGTCAGGGATTGGTAAAACCCATGCCCGCTCCTCAAGGGGCTGCGCCTCCTCCAGGCAATGTCACCGGCGCAAAGTTGAATACCGCCACAGCGGTTGGTACGGTCCGGCATATTTCCAATCTGGCCGATGGCAATTTAACTGGTTCTGATCTGGTTTCCGCCGCTGAACTGGGGAATACCGCTGCCGGTGCGCTGCATACCAAGCAAGGCTCTCAGGCCACAGCCGTTCTCTTGCAACGGGCAGGTGGTGTGGCTGCGGGCGCTGGTGTGGCTGGCTTTGCGGTTAATTTGGCAAATCGTGATTTTTCGGCTACAGGCCAAAATGTTTCGGCATTAATGCGTGACCCAGGCAACGCCGAGTTGCAATCTCAATTGGGTGCAGATCTTCACGGTCTCACGAGTGGTGTACAAGACATCACCAATGCGGCCCGTGGAGCCGTTCCCACTTTGGAAGCAGCCAGGGGGACACTGGGTACCGCCACGACCACTGCGGGTCGCATTGCTGAACGGGCTGCGGGCCCTGCTGCCCATGCTGCGGCTTCGGCCAGTCGGGCAGTTGGCCGTTTTGCTCCGGGTGTTAATGTGGCCTTGGCTGTGGTCGATGGCGCAGCAGCAGTGGCAGATATCAATAAAGCGATGAAAAACCCCACCCGCGATAACGTGGTTCAGGCTGGTTTGAGCGGTGTGCGTGCTTTGGGATCCGGGATGGCGGCCAGTAATGCTCCCGGTCTCTCTCAATTGGGAGCCACCATTGCGATGGGTGCTGATGCTGCCAAATTGGTCTATGAACACCGTGCCGCGATTACCCTTGCTGTCAGCAATAAAGCCAGTCAGGCCTATAACTGGGCCAAGAGTTGGTTCTAAATGGGGATTGAAACATGAAATATGCCGTTAAAGAGCGCGGTAACGCGTGGCTGGACGTCTCTTTTCAGCTTTCCAATGCTGAATTGTTGATCAAACAGAGACAGCTCGAAACCCGAATCAAGCCCAAGCCGGAGCCAGAAGAACTGACGCAAATTGTGCGTCAAACCAGTATGAAAGAAGCTGTTCAGGCTTTTCTGAAAAAAGAAAATCTCCCAACCTGGGGAAATCCCCGCTTCAGTATTGTGCCGCCCAAGCCAGGCGAACCACCTGGGTTGAATTTTCTTTCCCGCCTGTCACTTCTGCCAGAAGTGACTTTGCCCGATTACAGCCAATTAAAATTGGAAGTTCCGCCCGTCGCCATGCCCACCGAAGAGGCCGCCCAGCTTGAAATGTTTCGGCTACGCCAGCAATTGTCGAATCCCCATGAGGTGTCTCGGCCAATCAAGTGGGGAGATATTGTTGACTTGTCCTTTGTGGGTTTTGATGCCAAACAACAGCCAATTCCACTCAGTTTGCGTGAGTCTCAGAGCATGATTGTCAATGGCGCTCTATTTTATCCCGGTTTTATGCAAGCCCTGATTGGCAAGGCCTCTGGTGAGGCCTTTGAGATTGAGATTGTTGCTCCCGACGATTATTTTCACCCGCCCGTTCGCAACCAGAAAGTCAGCTACCGTGGCAAGGTTTTAGCGGTCTTTGAGCCCGAACATGCCCAGACCGACGCTGAATTGCTCAAGCGGTTGGGTGAATGCCCGGATATGGAGACACTTTACCGCCAGATAGCAGAAGATGTCTTGCTGCAGAACCAAAAAGACTGGAATAAAGCCCTGCGCAAGACCGTGGTTCAGTTGGTTAGTGATCAGGCGGAAGTGGCTTTGACCAACGAAATGATTGAAGCTGAGCTGCGTTCGGAATGGGAGCGTTTGGAAGCCCAAGTGCTCAAGCGCTTGGGTTATGGCGACGATGTGATTGCCGCTTCTTGGTTGGCTTGGCAAGCCCATGAAGAACTTTTCACGCAGATGGGCTACCGACTCAAAGACGCTTTTGTTTTACGCGAGATAGCCTTAAAAGAGCAACTTTTGGTGGAAGACGGTGAAGCCATGGCCGTCATGATGGCGATTTCAGACACCTTTGGCGGCCCGAGCCCAGAAGACCTGTTCTTTGAAATGCGGCGCAGCAAACAATTAGATACCATTGTTGCCCAGATGGAGTCTGAAAAGGCGATTGATTTTCTCCTGAGTCGTGTAACGCTGATCTGTGAGGGCGAAGTTTTGCTCTCACCCGATCAACCCGCACAAGATGTATTGCCTTCTCCCTGATTGGATCATCACATGAATGAAGTGGGCTAAAGTCAATGAGTTTAAATGTTCCTCCTCAATTAAACATCGGTGGTACAGGGCCTTTGGCCTTTCCCGTGCGAACCTTGCCACCAGGCCAGTTGCCAACGCCAGATTCAACCCCTTTTGCCCCTGCTGCCGATCCTGCTGTCTTGGCTGATACGACTTCGGTGGCGATTTCCTTTGCGGGTCGCAGCTCTGCCGCTATGGATCCGCTTTCTGGTTTAACTAATTTTGATCGGCCTGCGCTTAACCCTGTCTCAGTTGAAACTGAGGGGGATCCTGCGGCAGAAGCGTCTCTGCCTGGTGCTGCTCTGGTGAGCAAGTTGGGTTTGACAGCCTCTCGCACCGCGACCGCTTATAATGCTGTCTCCACTGGAGCCCAGACCGGGATTGTGGCCCCCATGCCTGCTCCGCCGCAGGCGGATACGGGCCCTGCTGATGTCAAGGGAGCCAAAGCCAATACCGCTACGATTGCGGGTACCGTTCGACATACCACCAATTTGCTCGATGGTAACTTAACCGGAGGAGATGTGGTGGCGGTGGGTGACCTTGCCAATACCGCTGCAGGTCTTGTTCACAATCGGGGCAGTTCAGAAGCAACTGCCCGTCTTGTTCAGCGTGCAGGGGGGCTGGCTGCGGGGGCCGGTGTTGCTGGTTTTGCCGTCAATTTGGCCAGTCAGGACTATGGCCAGATCGGCCAGAATGTTCAGGCCGTGCTTGCGGATCCTGGCAATGAAGAATTGAGAACACAAGCGGTGGCTGATGGCCGCGGTCTGGCCACAGGGGTTCAGGATTTGGTCAATGCCGCTCGTGGAGCTGTTCCTACCCTTGACGCGGCTCGCGGCACACTCGGTGCGGCCACCACCACAGCAGGGCGGATTGCCGAACGCGCCGTCGGGCCTGGCATGCGTGCTGCAGCGACCGCTGGCCGGATGGCGGGACGTTTTGCGCCGGGGGTGAATATTGCCGTTGCGGCTCTTGATACGGCTGTAGCGGTCAATGATATCGCCCGCGCCAGGGCAAACCCCACCCGTGACAATGTCGTCAATGCCACATTTAGTAGTGTAACTGCCTTGGGCTCTGTGGCTGCCGCGAGCAATATCCCTGTTGTTTCCCAGGTCGGGGCTGCGGTTTCGATGGCTTCTGATGCCGGCAAATTGGTGTATAACAACCGCGCTGCGATTGCCCGCGAGACATCGCGGGCTGTGACTGCGACACGCACTTATGTCCGCACTCAGGCGACACGGGCAGTGACGGCTGTGGCCGAGAGCCGGCCCGTCAGGCAAGCGGTACGCGCTGCCGCAGCCACGCGCGCCTATGTCAACAATCAGGCTTCGCGGGCTGTTGCTGCAGTGGCCCAAAGTTCTGCTGGTAGACAGGCTGCCCGCGCTTATAATTGGGCCAGAAGCTGGTTTTAAACCCGCTATTTTTACCTGGACGCTGGAAGCATGTTAAAATGGGACATTGTTTCTCAGGAGTCTTGGCATGCGTTATTCCCCGTTTTTGGCTTTTACGTTGCTGCTTTCAGCCTGTGCCAGTTTTGCACCGGCTTTGAATTCAAATGTCCCTCCCGCTGCACTGCAGGCGCAATCCCAAAACCGCGCAAACCGACCCGGTCTGCAAACATTGCCGGGCCAAACGATTGTGCGCCTCAAGTCTGGTGTCTTGCCTGATAGTTTTGCTGCACGCCATGGTCTGCGTTTAAAACAGGCCTTGGGTTTGAATATGTTTGTCTTTGAAGGGGCAAAACCCTTCCAGGCTTTAGCCGCAGACTCAGCCGCCCTGTGGGCCGAGCCCGATTACGCCATTCAACTCCCTGCATTGCAAGCCCGCAATCTGAGTGTTCCCCTGCCCCGCCAAGACAATCCAGCTCTGCCCAACGATCCGCTTTTGCCTGCAGAATATGGCTTTGCTCTAACTGGCACCGACAAAATCTGGCAAAGCCAGCCGGGCCGCCCTGAGGTGATTGTGGCTGTGGTCGATTCGGGCATTGATGCCGGCCACCCCGAATTTCAGGGCCAACTCGTGGAGGGCTTCGACTTCACACAAAAAGTGCCTGCCCCCGGTGGAGCAGAAGATGGCTATGGCCACGGTACCCACGTGGCTGGGGTGATCGGCGCCCGTGCCAATAATGGCATTGGTATTGCTGGGATTGCTCCTGGCTGCAAGCTCATGCCCGTAAGAATTTTTAATAATTGGGGGCACTCCGAAGGCGGCCTTTCTACTGCTGCCGTGATTTGGGCGGTGGACCACGGGGCCAAAGTGATCAATGCCAGTTGGGGCAGTCCGATGTTGGGGGAAGCTGCTAAAGCCGCTTATGAATATGCCATTGCCAAAGATGTGGTCTTTGTGGCCGCAGTGGGCAATTCAGGCAAAGAAGACACCGAATATTACCCCGGAGCGAGCCCCGAGGCGATTGGCGTCTCTGCGATTAATTCCGATGATCGCTGGGCCTCTTTTTCGACCTTTGGCGAATGGGTGGATCTGGCTGCTCCCGGTGCCAATGTGCTTTCGACCTATCCCCTGAAATTGGGCAATGGCTATAAAATTATGGACGGCACCTCGATGGCTGCGCCTTTTGTCTCAGCTGCAGCAGCCTTGGTGCGCAGTCAATATCCCAGCCTGACCCAGGCCCAGGTGCGCAGCCAATTGGAGCGCACCGCCAAAGACGTGATCATGACTGGCAAAGACAAATATGCCGGTTGGGGCCGGGTGGATATTGCTCGGGCTGTGCTCGAAGCGCCTTCTGCCCGACGCTGATGCCCGAACAGCGTTTAATTCTGGAAGAGGCCAGCCCAGCTTCGCAGTCTTTGGGCTGGCGCATTCATCAGGCGGCTTTTGCCCAAGAGGGGGCTCAGGCCTGGTTGGATTTTCGCATTCCCTATAGCGTGACGGGCAATATTGCCTTGGCCCGCCAAAAGGCCCAGGTGATTCGGGCTTCATTGCCTGTGGGCGATCAGCCTATTTATGTGTTGGAACTGGGGGCGGGTCTGGGTTTCTTTGCTTGGCATTTTATTCAGGCTTGGCAAGAGCTGGACGCTTTAGAGGGGCTGCGCCCGCTGCATTATTTGCTCACGGATTTTTCCCGCAGCACCCTGGCGGCGGTGGTGGCCAACCCTTGGTTTGCCCCCCTGATCGAAGCCGGTCATTTGGGGGTTTTTTGGCTCGATCAACCCGCTGCTGCTTATCTGGATCCGGTTTCAAACATTCGCTTTGCAACCCCCCAAAAACTCCAAGCGGTGATTGGCAATTATTACGCCTGTACCTTGCCCACCACCCTTTTGCGCATGGAGCAAGATGCGCTGCACGAAAAATGGGTCAAAACCTGGTTGGAATTGCCGGGGACCTGGCCTGCTTTAAATCCCGCCCAAGCAGAGGCTCTGCGGGACTGGGTTTTGGCATTGCCTGTGTCTCAGCCTTTGTCTGACTCAGACAAGGGCCAATTTCTCTCGCTCTGCGCATTTTTTTCGCCTGAGCAGCAGCAAATCGCTTTAAGCTGGGCCAAAGAACTGCCTTTTGCGCTTTTGTCTCAAATCGAAGAGAGTGTTTTTTACGAACCTTTGGCTTTGGAGCGGCTAAGTGAGACGGATCAAGCCGTGTTACTCAATGCGGGTGCCGATCTCGATGAGCAGACCTTTCCCTGGACTGAGGGTTTTGGGGAACGGCTTTTGTTGCTGCAAGACTGGCTAGATCCGGGTGCGCTGCTATTGCTTTCCGACAAAGGTTATTATGTCTCCAGTGGGGTTTTGCCCGCAGATCTGGCTGAGCCGTCTTTCCATGGTAATACTTGGGCTTATCCCCTGCATTTGGATTTGCTCTCCGATTGGCTCTCTTTTCAGGGCTGGAAAACAGCCCATACCCCTTATCCCTTTGATCCCTTGCAAACCTTTGTGGCGGCTTGGCAACCGGCCTTTGCCGAAGATGCCTATGCCTGGCAGACAGCCTTTCAAACCCATTTTGTCGAAAACAATGCCAATCTCGACGCCGCTCGGCTTGTGCGGGCGGCCCAGGATTACCAAACCCAAGAAGACGACCAAATGGCGGTGGGTTTTTACCAGAAGGCCCTGCGCTACCGGCCCGGTGAGCCGCGGATTTTGCATGAATTGGCAGCCTGTCTGATTCGTCTGGGGGCCTTTCAATTGGCCGAAGAAACCCTGGCTCAGCCCTGCATCGATCTCTATGCTCAATTTGACTTTGACTACCAACGCGGGCAAATTGCCTTTTTTCTGGGCAAACCCGCAGAGGCGATTGCCGCTTTTCAACGGTCGCTGCAATTGCAGGGCGAATATGCCTCGGTCTTTTACAGTCTGGCTCTGTCGTATCTGGCCCAGGCAGCAGAAGCAGAGGCGGCTGATGCTTTGCATCGCTGTTTGGCCTTGGAGCCTGAGCACCGTTCAGCAACACAGCTTTTGCAGCGTCTGCAGAGCCTGTCGGAGCCTTTGAGCTGAATCCCAGAACTTGAGTAAGAGCTTTCAACCTACATATTCCGCCGGTACTGCCCGCCCACGGCGTACACCGCGCCCGACATCTGCCCGCGTGAGCGGACTTTGGCACAGGTCACTGTGGGGCTTATCAGCGTATTTGATAAAGGAGCAGGCGCCCTTCTTGGGTGCCGGTAGCCAAGAGGGAGCCTTTTGCGGACAGTGATAGTGCTACACTTTTTATTCCGTCAATCGTCAAGTTTTGTTCTTTAATTATTCTGCCACGGGCAATATCTATCAACCCCATTTTTCCATTCGTGAGGGCATAGGCCAAATGCGTGTTTTCAACCAAAACCATGGCTGTCACCAAAGCTGACATTTGACATGTCCAGAGGGTTTTTCCAGAGCTCAAATCAACACTTTCAATCCGAATATCGCGATGATCGGGCTGGGGGTTGTAAATTTTAAACGAGCGGATTAACGTGTTTTGTGGCCCCCAACAAGCGATGCTGTTCATCAGGTGGGCGGCGTGATTGTCCCAATTCATGATGGGTTCAATTGTTCCGTCAAGATGCAGTCGGCAGAGCTTTTTTTTTTGATGGGAAGAGGCGGGTGTCCCCTGCAAAAAATAGAGTCCTTCTCCCTGATCGAGTCTCAGATAATGGTTGAAACAATCGTAATAACCGATATCTTTGCTCTGAATTTTCTTGAGATTTGCGTCAAGCCACATGTCTTGTCTTGGGCGTTTGTTGCTGGGGTTGTCGCTATCACGACAGAGGAGTTGCCCGTTTTGATCGACAGAGAATACCATTGCATGCTTAAAAGCATATACTTCTTTCAAGGGCTGTTTCAATCGATAAAGTACTGAGCGGGTTTTGTTTCCGGAATCAGGGGAATACTTTAAGCTATTTACCAGGGGTCCTTGCGGGTGAGCGAGGAGCTGAACGCCAAGGCCTATAGCTGTTTGTGCATATTCACACGTTCCGTTTGTATTCCAAACTTCAATCAGACCTATATCGTCTACAAGGGCAATTTTTTGTTCTGAGAGCCAGAGCAGATCCCAGATTTTTCCTCGAGGATGATAATCGTGGGTAGCACTGAGGAGGGCCAGGGCAGATTGCTGTTTTTGTTCTGTGTAGGCTTCGTAGTCTGAAAAACCAAATTCTTGAGGATCTAAGGGTTGCAATTCAAGGCGTTTTGAATGACCTGCTTGGGCAATATCAACAAAATAAAATTCAATCAAGTGATCACCAAAATCACCGTCATTGGCTGGGCTGACGACAACCGCCAAACGATTTTCGTCCAAAAAATAACAGCACAGAACCTCCCTGGACTCTTTTAAAAGAGCATAGCTCTCTTGGCTCTCCCAGTTCCAGAGCCACAATTGGCCTTCATAGAAATAACCGCCATCGTAAGCGCCAGTTCCAATTGCCAACAGGGGTTGAGACGGGTGAAAGGCCAAATCATTGATAGGAAATCGAGTCCCATCAAAAACGGCAATGCGTTGAGCTAAGTCGTTTGTGTAGAGACTAATCCTACTTCTCAGGCTGTGGCCTGCATAAATGGCGCGCCCAGGCCAGTAAAAAGGCCCAAAAGAGCTACAGAGCGCCACAAACTGACCGTCTTCTTTGGTATAAGCATCTGTGGGATGGCCTATTTCAGCAAAGCGGGTGGGGGTTAATTCGCTCAGAAGCTGAAATTTCATTCTCTTACATATTCCGCCGGTACTGCCCACCCACGGCGTACAGAGCGCCCGACATCTGTCCGAGTGAACAGACCTTGGCGCATTCCATCAGGGCCTCAAACAGATTGCCATTGTTGACGGCCACCCGTTGTAACTCTTGAAGGGCTGCGGGGGCCAGATCGGCATTGCGGGCCTGAAAGGCTTTCAGCGAGCTGATCGCGTATTCTTTTTCTTCGGGCGTGGCGCGAATCACCTCGTTGGGAATCAAGGTCGGGGAGCCATCGCTGCCCAAGAATGTATTCACGCCGATCAGGGGCAGTTCGCCGCTGAGTTTTTGGTGCTCGTAATAGAGCGACTCTTCTTGGATTTTAAAGCGCTGGTATTGCCGCTCCATGGCACCCAAGACGCCGCCGCGCTCGGACAAGCTGCGAAACTCTGCCATCACAGCCTCTTCGACCAGATCGGTTAATTCTTCGATAATAAACGCGCCCTGCAGTGGGTTTTCGTTTTTGGCCAGACCCAACTCGTGGTTGATAATCAGCTGAATCGCCATCGCGCGGCGCACGGATTCTTCGGTCGGGGTGGTGATTGCCTCGTCGTAGGCATTGGTGTGCAGGCTGTTGCAATTATCGTAAATCGCGTAAAGGGCCTGTAAAGTGGTGCGAATATCGTTAAAGGCGATCTCCTGGGCATGCAGTGAGCGGCCCGAGGTCTGAATATGGTATTTGAGCTTTTGGCTGCGCTCATTGCCGCCGTATTTGTGTTTGATCGCCTTGGCCCAGATCCGCCGGGCCACGCGGCCAATCACGGCATATTCGGGGTCTACGCCATTGGAGAAGAAAAACGAGAGATTGGGGGCAAACTCATCGATCTTCATGCCGCGCGAGAGGTAATACTCGACAAAGGTGAATCCATTGGAAAGGGTGAAGGCCAATTGCGAAATCGGATTGGCCCCGGCTTCGGCAATGTGATAACCCGAAATCGAGACCGAATAAAAATTCTTGATCTGCTGATCGCTGAAGTATTGCTGAATATCCCCCATCATGCGCAGGGCAAATTCGGTCGAAAAAATACAGGTGTTTTGGGCCTGATCTTCTTTGAGAATATCCGCCTGCACGGTGCCGCGCACGCTGCTTTGGGCCTCGGCACGCAGTTTTTGGTAGACCTCAGCGGGCAGAACCTGATCACCGGTCACCCCCAGCAGCATCAACCCCAAGCCCTGATTGCCCTGGGGCAATGTCCCCTGGTACTGTGGGCGAGGCAGGCCTTTGGCTTGATAAATCGCTTCAATTTTGGCTTCGACTTCTTGCTCCAGGCCGTTTTCGCGGATGTATTTCTCGCAGCGCTGATCGGTGGCGGCGTTCATATAAAAGGCCAGGATCATCGGTGCTGGGCCGTTGATGGTCATTGATACCGAGGTGTTGGGGTGACAGAGATCAAAACCCGAATAGAGCTTTTTGGCGTCGTCGAGGGTGGCAATGCTCACGCCTGAATTGCCGACCTTGCCGTAAATATCCGGGCGGTGATCGGGGTCTTCGCCATAAAGTGTGACCGAGTCAAAGGCCGTTGACAGGCGTTTGGCGGGCAGACCGAGCGAGACATAGTGAAAACGCCTGTTCGTGCGCTCGGGGCCGCCTTCGCCAGCAAACATGCGGGTCGGATCTTCGCCTTCGCGTTTGAGTGGAAAGACCCCCGCCGTATACGGGAATTCCCCTGGCAGGTTTTCATTCATGCGCCAAGTGAGCAGATCGCCCCAATCCTGGTATTTGGGCAGAGCCACACGCGGCACCTTGCTGTGGGAGAGCGATGTGCGGTAGAGCGGCTGGCGGATTTCGCGCTGGCGCACATGGTAGACCAATTCATCTGCGGTATATGTTTTGACGATCTCTGGCCAGGATTCAAGCATGGCACGCGACTCAGCTGTGAGTTGGCGCTCTTTTTGGGTGTAGAGTTTTTCCAATTCGGCTTTCAGATCTGCCGATTCAGGGGGCAACTGGGCGAGGGTGCCTTGGATTTGCCAGAGTTGACGAGCCAAGCTGCTTTGAGCGCTGACCTGGCGTTTATAGCGCGTGTGTTCATCGACAATTTCAGCCAGATAACGCGTGCGCTCGGGGGGAATGACATAGATTTTTTCTGTTTCGCCCACCGGCAAGGGCAATTGGGAGACAAAGCCGCCTTCGACTTTGGTATTGAGCAAATCCATCAGGCGTTTGTAGAGCAGATTCACACCGGGATCGTTAAACTGTGAGGCCATGGTGCCCACCACGGGCAATTCCTGATCAGCCAAGTTAAACAGATTGCGGTTGCGCCGGTATTGTTTACGCACATCGCGCAGGGCATCAAGAGAGCCGCTTTTGTCGAATTTATTGATTGCGATCAGATCTGCGAAGTCGATCATGTCGATTTTTTCGAGCTGTGAGGCCGCGCCGTAATCCGAGGTCATCACATAGAGACTGAGATCGCTGTGTTCGACGATCTCTGTATCCGATTGGCCAATGCCTGAAGACTCCAAAATGATCAGGTCATAGCCCGCTGCTTTGCAAACCAAGAGGGCATCACTCACATGTTTGCTCAGGGCCAGATTGGATTGCCGCGTGGCCAGGGAGCGCATATACACACGGGGGTTGTGAATGCTGTTCATGCGAATCCGGTCGCCGAGCAATGCCCCGCCACTTTTGCGCCGGGTGGGGTCTACCGAGACAATCGCCAGGGTCTTCTCAGGAAAATCCCTTAAAAAGCGGTGCACGAGTTCGTCCACCAGCGAAGACTTGCCCGCACCGCCGGTGCCGGTCATGCCGATCACAGGGGTCTTTTTCTGCTGGAGTTGGGGGCTGAGTTGCAGCTCCAATTTGCCGGCTCTTTCGGGGTGGTTTTCGGCCCAAGAGATCCATTGGCCCACCGTCCGGGGGGTCTCTCTGGTCAGTTCCGCTATTTCACCATTGAGACGGGGTCCTGTGGTGGGGTAGTCGCAGGCGGCGAGTAAATGGTTGATCATGCCTTGCAGACCGAGTTCGCGGCCATCATCGGGCGAATAAATCCGGGTGATGCCATAGGCCTGCAATTCGGTTATTTCACTGGGCAGAATCGTGCCGCCGCCACCGCCGAAGATTTTGATTTGGCCCGCGCCTTTTTCCTGGAGCAGATCGTACATATATTTAAAATATTCCAGATGCCCCCCTTGGTAAGAGGTAATGGCAATGCCTTGGACATCTTCCTGAATGGCGCAATCGACAATTTCTGCCACCGAGCGGTTGTGGCCCAGATGAATGACCTCGGCGCCCGACATTTGCAAAATGCGGCGCATAATATTGATGGCGGCGTCGTGGCCGTCAAAGAGTGATGCCGCTGTGACCAGCCGAATCGGGTGAGTTGGGGTATAAGGGGCTGTTTCTGGTGGGTGAGACTGAGACATGGCAACCATCCTGTAAATTGGGCTCTGTCTACAGTATACCTATTCAATCCGATTTAACCAGGATGAAAGCGCACCTCTTCGTGTTGACAGTTCAGCTCTTTGGCAAAACAGTGGTAGCTGCTGCCTCCGCCTTGATCCTGCTGATCTGGGCCGAGACTGTATAGCGCGTAACCCTTGCCCTGGCGCACATAGCGCAGATCTTTGCCCGTAAAGGGATCGCGTGGCAGGGGGGCCTTTAAGAAAACGGAGAGCATGTCCAAGCTGGCTGGATAATCCCCATATTGTTCATGCCAGGCCTGCAGGGCCAAATGCAGATAAAAGCCCCGTCGCCAAGCCTCTTGCTCACGAAAACGCAGCAGGGCAAAATCCACAGGGGGCAGAACTGAGTTGAGCAGATCTTGGCTTTGGGCTGCAGCCAAAGCGGTTTGTACCTTTTGATAGGCCAACGGGGAATGAAACTCTTTTTGGAGGTAAGCGTGGCTGCTTTGCTCCAGAACGGCGGAGAGCTTCAAAGCGCGTTGAATCTGCGGCATGGCCGTCAGGGTCTGATAGAGTTGTTGCGGCAGGCTATCTGCCCAAACATTTTCCTCACCTGTTTCGATTTTGATCTCACCCAGGTTTTCAGGCAATTGCTCAAAGAGCAGGCTCTGGGAAAAATACATTTGGTTTTGCAAAATCTCGGCAAACGTGGGGGGAAAACCCCAAAAAAAGGCCTGCAGCATTTGTAAAAATCTCCGCCAAGCTGCGGGATCAAGGCTGGAGGGCGTGAGGGTGTGACCCCAAGCGCTGAACAAGATTCGCTCCAGGCGATAGCTATTCATGAGTGGAATGAGGAGTCCTTGGGCCGCTTGGGCCCTGAGTAAGACCAGATTCTGGAGCAGTTTGTCGGGCTGACACTTCCCGCTTTGGCAATTTTGGATCTCTGAACTGCTGTTTAAGAGGCTCAATTGCTCGACCAGCAGTAAATGGGGCATGGCCATATCTACGCTGAAGCTATTGGGATAAGCAATCCAGGTATAAGGCGGGATCTGCGACCATAGCCTGAGCAGGTAGGCGTATTTCTGGCTGAGTTCAGGGGGGGCGGGCAAGATCTGGCCCGAGCGGGGGTTAAAGAGCGCATTAATGCGCTCTGCGTCTTTTTCGGGAATTTCAAAATAGGGCTTGGACTGGGAGACCGGCAGATCGCGGGGCCGCCCGATCAAACGCCAATAGGCCTCAAATCCATTCCCCAGCTGTGAGTTGCCTTTTTCAGGCCAGAGCGGGAAGCGTTGAGATGCACGCCAGCTTTTCCAGGTTTGGTTTAAACTTTGCTTGGTTTTTTGCAGATCTTGATACTGCAAATAGGCAGTTAGTCCCGCCAGAGCCAATCCCAGCAAAACCAACAGAACGAGTCCAAATACGAGCCGAAGGCCTGTTTTCTTCAGAGAACCCTCCCCCTCTCTATGGTGTTTTGTCCCCCAATGAAGATACCATTTCTCTGATCTTTATAAAAGCCCCTCCTTTGATCGGGGGTTCATCTTCGCGGTAAATGGCGAGCAAATAAGCCAGCCAGAGTTGGGGTTCAGCGAAGATCCGTTCAAAGGGCAGGCCTGTCAATAAAAAGTGCTGGGCACTTTTT
This sequence comes from Candidatus Sericytochromatia bacterium, assembly GCA_044356335.1. GTDB lineage: Bacteria > Cyanobacteriota > Sericytochromatia > UBA7694 > UBA7694. The sequence continues at coordinate 8,739 of JBIKWL010000079.1, read as the reverse complement.
TCCAAACAATCCAATCTCTGTTCGGAATTGCCTTGCAGGCATAAAAAGATATACCGCAAAGCGAAGTATTGGGCGCAGAGAAATTGGTACTCGGCCTGATTATTTGAGTGGCTTAAAAAATACAGGGTTTCGAGATTCAGATCGCTGTAATGGCCTAGCCGGGCCAGCATCAAAGGCGATAAGAACAGGGTGGAGGTAAACGAACTGGAAAACAGGGTGTCTGCAGAATACAGGCCCATGTTTTGGGTCTGTTGTTGATAACTTTGGAAATGAGCGCGGGTATAAATAGCCAGTTCTTCAGTATATTTTTGCAGGGCTTCAGCTTCTTTTTGTAATTCTGAATCTGAACCCATCAGGGTCAGTTGCCCTTGGGCGGTGACCCCAAATAAATTGCGTAGGGTATTGAGTACTTTGATCTTTTGGCGGTTTTTAAGCAGCGCTTGGGGGACTTCCCGAATGCGCTTGGCAGAAGCGGCCAAGCGTGCCGTGCGGAAATAGCGAAAAAGATAACGGGCTTGCCAGACCTCTTGATAGAGATATTTGAGGCGGATCTCTTCCCGCTCTAAAAACTTGAGATCAATAAACCACTGCGAGGGGGGCATATTGCTCAGGGCTTTTTTAAAGGCTGAAAGGGCCTCACTGAGATTTTCAAAATCCAATTGTATTTCTTCCATCGTAGACGAGAGCGGGGCGCGGCTGTATTGATGGTAAAACATTTGAAACAGGGGGGTGGCACCTGTTTTCTCCTGGCCCGAATAATGGCGGCCATATTGGTGGTTAAAGAGCTGAAACAGAGGCGTAAATCGTGCCAGCAACAGATGCAGGTAAATCTGCTGATAGCGTTCACTGGAAAGGCGATTTTTGAGTTTGTTGTTTTGAGCCTGCCAGAGTGCTTGGGCGCGATCGGCCTCTTCGATGGCCCGTTGGAGCAAATCCAATTGTCTGGAACGGCTGGTTTCGAGTGCGTATTGTGCTGATAATAGTTTGCTATTCAAGATTTGCACAATGATTTCTTGGGCCCCTGGCTGGCGGACTTTTTCCAACGCGTCTTGAATATGCATAATCGCCATTTGGGTTTCACCCAATTGCATATAACAGGAGATTTGATTGGCCCGAATAAAAAAATCGGAAGGCTGTTCTTGGGCCTGTTCGCCCAATTCTTGTAAATAAGTCTGCTGATGAAAGCTGACCGTATTGCGCTGGGGGGAGCTTTCGTAATGATACAGGCGACTCAGTTGGGATTTTTCTTCTGGGCTGAGTCCGAGCACCTGAAAAAGCAAGCGAATCTTCACTTTATTCAGGCGAATATAGCCCCGTTCCAACTGAGAGACGGTACTTTGACTGAATTCTTCACCTGGTAATTCTCGGTTGATCAGCTGGGCCATGGTTTCAGCCAATTCAATTTGGGACAGACCCAGGGCTTTACGCACCCGTTTAAGGTATTGACCGGCGTCTAAAAAGGGGGTTGCTTTGGCTGCCATAAAATTGGATTGATTTCCCATTCTGTTGAGTTACTTGAGTGCGCTTATTTTCAGGCTAATTTAACCAGTTTACTGCGCTTATGCATTTTCAGGAATGGAAATATAAGCAAGATAAGTGAGTAAAAACGAAAGGTCTCATTTAATATAAGTATTTTATTTGATAATAAAAATAACCAAATACCCAATAGGCAGTTTAAATGGCCTATTGGGTATTTGATGGAGAATTCGAAGATTAAGTGAATTCTTGCGTTTTTTTGTTTAAAGTACTTTTAGGTTAAGAAAAAGGGCTTAACCAAAAAAGGCGCGGGCAGCATTAAAAACCCGAGTACGCAGACCTGTTGCTTCATAGAGCTGAGCGCCGCCCAGGCCGCCCAGGGCACCTGCAGCAGCAGCCCCAATTGTGAGCGGCAGTCCAGCCACTCCCAGCGAGCTAAGAGCCAGACTGGCTGCGCCAGCGCCAATTCCGGCTGTGGTGCCTGCCATCAGTCCGCCAATACTGTCGGTAGCGACATTGCTGACTGCGTTACGGGCGCTGATTTTGCCACTGGCCACTGCGCCGATATTTTGAAAGGTCGAAACCGCTCCGCTTAAAGCTGCACTGAGACCACCGGCTTTGAGACTGGCCTGGCCCAAGCCTTTGAGCCCTGGCATGGTAATGCCATTGGTCTTCAGGTTTTTGATGGCTTCAGCAAATTGGCCTTCGAATTTATTGCCGACAAAGCCGCCAATCAGGAGATCTCCCACAGGGCCAATCCGAACTTGCTCAGGCCCAAAGGCCTCCCCGCCTGGTGCTGGAGGCAAGGGCTGTGCACCTGGTACGGGGTAACAGGGCAGTTGCGGTTGAGAAACCTGAATCAGGTGGGGCAGGGGCAGCAGGGCGGGGGTCTGCATCCGATAATGGGTACTTGTCACCGTCATACTGGAGCTCATTGAGGTTTGCAAGGCCGGGGTCTCCTTAAGCTTTTGATTACTTACCAATTACGTTGATTACCAGATCTTGGTATTCGCTTAACTATGTTTATCCCCCATAGGCCATGAAAACTTGAGTGTCTAAGTTTAACAAAAGTTTAAAAAGGAAATAAGTTCAACCTAAGAATTGAAAATAGCCAGAATTGAAAGGGTCAGAAAAGTCGCTTTAGATAAACGACTGTCGCTCACATTCGTGGGCCAACCAGGGGTGGCGCTCAGCAATCGCCTGCAACATCTGGCTTTTGAGTTGACTGTAATTTTCAAATTGTTCGGGATCCCCCCGGAGTTCCCCGATCCGGGGATGTTGTTTTTCACAGACCTGCTGCAAATAACTCACGCACAGGCGCTCGAGCACACGGGGATGGGCATTGGCCTGAACCAGTTTAACCTCTGCATAGAGATCTTCCAATAAAGCAGCTTTGGCTTTTTCGCGCCGGTTGTGAAATTGGCAGGCTTGGGCAATCAGGGTCTGTTTGCTCAAGCCCAAGAGCCGAAATTGCAGTTCGGGCTCAACAGGTGGGCTCATGAGCCTAAATAGCTCAGGCCTGTCAGGGCTTGGGCCTTTTCCCAGAGTGCGCGGGCCACTGTTTCATCTTGGGCCTGGGCATTGATTTTGGCGGGTGCTGGAAAGCCCCAGGCTTCGAGCAGGCCATTGGGGCCAATATAACTCCCACCGGGCAGGGATTCTGTTGCTGCATAAAGCGTAGGCAGAGCCCCCTGAAGGGTGGGCATGGCCAGCAGGCTGCTCAATCGGTCAGCCAGACCGCTGTGACGGCTTAACTCGGTTTTGGTCCAGCCCGGATGGGCTGCGTGGGAGAGTACCTGCGAGCCTTTTGCTTTTAAACGGCGCTGCAATTCCAAGGTGAAGATCAGGCAGGCCAGTTTGCTCTGGGCGTATTCGCGAAAGCTGAGATAGGGTTTTTCACCTTTAAAATTGGCGAAATCGATTTTGCCCCGGCGGTGGGCAATGCTGCTGAGGGTGATCACCCGTGAGTTGGGAGTGCTTTCTAGCAAATCCAACAGCAGGCCTGTCAGCAAAAAATGACCCAAAAAATTGACGCCGATTTGCAATTCAAAGCCCTCTTCGGTTTTTGATGCCGGTGGAATCATCACGCCGGCATTGTTGATCAGCAGATCCAATTGGGGCAGGGATTGTTTGATTTGTTCTGCCGCCTCGCGCACGGAGGCCAAACGGGTCAAATCCATTAATTGCAATTCAACCTGGGCCTGGGGATGTGCTTTGCGAATTTTTGCCAGGGCGGCTTCTCCGCGCTCAGAACTGCGGCAGGCCAAGATCACACGGGCACCTTTTGCTGCTAAGGCTTGAGCTGTCTCAAAACCAATGCCAGCATTGGCTCCTGTGACGACAGCGGTTTTGCCTTTTTGATTGGAAAGGTTTTCGAGGGTCCATTTCATGCGCTTTTCCTGCTTTGTGGATCTGTGTAAATCTTTGGCTGCGTTTTGGGGCTGAATCACTGCGGCATCTTAGCAGAAAAGCCCCGCCTGGATCAACTTAAACAAGCGTCCACGCTTTCTTTAAACGCTTTCTTTGTGCTAAACTTTCAGCATTGTCTTTTGTCTGGTTCTTTGTCGAAAAACTGCCTAGAAAGGTCTGCTCCATGCCTGATTCTGGTTACCCTGAGCAATTGAGACAAGTCATTCAAGATGTGTATCTGCTCAGCCAGGCCCATCCCGACTATGTGTTCGAAATGATTCAGGATTTTGTTTTGCAGTTGCGGAGCAACGAAGAGCCACAAGCCCTGATCGACTATTGGGTCAAACAATTATCAGCCCTGAGTGAGCCCCGCCAAGAAGCTGGTTTGCGGATGTTTGAATATGCCTTGCTCAAGGCCCGCCAAAGCACCTACAATCCCGTCAATGCCATGGATGCTTTTATCGAACGGCAGCTCTACGGGGTCAGCGATGAAAAGGCGATTGAAAAGGGCACTGTCAGTCAATTGTTGCGTGCTCAGCAGGCAGCAGGAACAGGCCAACTTCAAGAGCCCCCGGCTGTGCGCAAACCCCCGCGCACCTCAAATCAGCCCACCAATCCCCTCAATCCGCGCAATTTGCCCCCCATTCCGCCGCCTGCCCGCTAATTTTTTTCTTTTTCAAAAAAGAGCAAGGCCCCTGAATTTTCAGGGGCCTTTTGGTTAACTGATCAGCGCTTGGGCTTAATAACCGGCGTAAGAGGAGATCTCACGGTGAACCATGCGCCAAGCTTCTTGCTTGGTGGGGCCGTGCTGCATGATCAGGCCGAAAACGCGGTTGTAATTGGCTTGATAATAACGAGCGGCTCTGTAGGCATCCCAACGTTGGTAGTTGACGTCGTAAGAATTGCGGTTATAAGAGACGATTTCACCAAAGGTGGGCATAATTTTGGCGGCATCGGTCGGGAACATTTTGTATTCCTGCTGAGCGGGAGGATTGTGGATATCTTCGTAAGGCAGAGGACGGCCATCCACTTCCAAGCTGTTGACGAGGGTGTCGAGCATAATGAAACGTTTCATGTCATCGCGGGAAGCTTTGTAGAGGCTTTGTACATCACGGTAAGCGCCGTTGATATAGCGGTTGAAGTGATTGCGGGCATAGCTGTCGTTCATGTATTTATAATCTTCGTGGGTGGAGCTATAGCCGTAGCGGATATAGTCATTCAAATCGTTAAAGGTGCGGAAAGGCAATTCACCGAAGGGGGTGTCAAAGGGGCTGCGGGCGTTCAATGTAGGGGCTTTTTTGAATGCGGCTTCAGCGGGCAATTTCAGGGCTTTGTTTTGATCGGCGATGGCGTCAAAACGGGAAGTCGGTACTTTCACATTGCGGTTTTGAATCAAAGGGGTTTCTGCTTTGGCACGGGGGGTGGTGGCACCTTGTACAGCGCTATTGGCACGCATCAGGCCGGGGTTCATGGCTTGATTCATCATGGGAGGGGTAGCACTACAGGCCACGGTGCTCAACAGCAGGCTGACAGAAGACAGGGTCAAGAAAGATTTTTTAAACATACTCATTTTCAATACTCCTCTTAAATACACACTTGTTTATATTCCGCTCTTTGGCCGGGCGGCTCGGCGCTATAAAAGATATATGGGCAAAAGACACAAAGTCTGAACTGCTTTTTTGGAAGATTAAACGAATTTTAACTTTTATATAAACGATTCTTTACAGTATCTGCTTGTCTTCTCTTTTAGTATACAGCCCCTGATGATTAAAATCACCAGGGGCTATCAGGCTTTTCTGCCCTTAAAATCAGGGCAATGCGAGTTTTTTCTTTAGCTCTGCCGTGGTTTGTGTTTGGCCTTTTTCCCCGATTTGAATCAGGTAGCCCCCGTGCACAAACTCCAAATCGGGGCCCAGGGCCAGAATTTGCCGCAATTCGGCATTTTGGCTCAGGGCAAAATAGAGTTCGCTGTAGCGGGCAATCGGCAAACGTGGCAATTTATCTGCCACAGCGGCATCTTGCCAGAGGTTCTTTTTCTGGTAAAAGGCCCGCTGACCGACATAACGCACCTGGGTGATCTGCTGCTCTTGGCCCGCTGAGTCATAAAAGCGGTTTGCGGCAGCAGGCGCGACGTTGTCTTGCATTTTCTGGGCATTGCGGCTCTGGCTGATCGCCCAAGAGCCTTTGGCTTCACCCAGGCTGCGCGAGAGATAGCCCTCGGCCTCTTCTCGCATCGGGGCACTTTCGGCTGGGCGGCGCACGTCCACGTCTTCGCGCACCAAAAACGAGGTGTATTCAGTGATAATCCCGTAGGCTTTGCTCAGGCGAATGACTTCCGCGACCAATTCCTGATTTTTACCTTTGAGGCGAATCTGATCGAGCAAAAAGCCAATTTTGCGTGTGGCCCAGAGCCGCGGCAAAAAGGCATGGGCTGTTTTCTCGGGGCTGAGCCTTTGGCCAGAATAGACAAATTTCTGGGCTTTGCCCTGCAAGACCCCGCTCAAATTCAGACTGACAGGCCCGGCTTGGCGGTAGCGCCCAACCAGTACCAACTGGCTGCCTTTGAATAAATCCGGCAGTTCACGCGGGTAGAGATCATAGACCTGGGTCTGGCCAAAATCCAGCTTGAGATCGGCCAGAATTGGGTGGCTGATACGGCTAAACAGGCTTGAGACCTTGACCTCGATATTCTCTTCGGGCCTCACAAATTCACTGCTGCCCCGGTTTTCTTGCGAGAGCTTGTCCAAAAACGGAATATTCACATCAAAGCCTACCCCAAAGACAAAGAGCCGAGCCTTGTTTTGATTGCCTTTGCGGGCTTTGCTCAAAATGGTATTAAAGTCGGTTTCACCCACGGTGGGGTCACCGTCGGTCAGAAACACAATCAGATTCATTTGGCGCGGGCCCTGTTGTTTGAGCGCCAATTGCAGAGCCGAGTCGATATCTGTGCCCCCGGTCGCCTCCAACTTTTGAACATGGGCAATGGCTTTGCGGATATTGGCAGAGCTGGCGGGCAAAGCAGCTTTGGAAAAGGGCTCAACTGTATCGCTGAAACTGATCAAATGAAAACTGTCCTGGGGAGCCAATTGGTTGAGATTATACTCCAGGGCTGCTTTGGCCTGTTTGATCTTGTCTCCGGCCATGCTGCCGCTTGTGTCGAGAATAAAGGTCAGGTGTTTGGGGGTGTTCTGATTTTGTTTCCACTCTACTTGGGGGGCGCCCAGCAGCATAAAATAACCGTCTTGCTGGCTTTCGCGGTAAGAGAGCAGCGAAAGGCCAATGGCATCTTCGGCGGTGGTGTAATAAATTTCAAAATCCGTGTCGGGTTTGACCTGGCTGGCTTCGTAGCTGATCAGAGCGCTGAACTCGCCCTGGCGGGTGATTTTGAGTTCGTGGCTGGGTGAATATACCGACTTGAGCGGGGTTTTGGTTTTGAGCTTGATCGTGACACTGACCTTTTCCAGCGGTTTGGCTGAAAATTTTTCGGTGCTGAGGGTGTAGCGGTAAGTGTGCAAATTGCTTTGGGTGGGCAAAAGCTGATCATAACTGAGTTGAATCCGTTTGTCGCCCCGGGCTGGAATCGGGAAAACCCGTGCCCGGTAGAGATTGCTGCCAGCGTATTCAAGCAGGCCGGGGTCGATACGGCGGCGCACAATTTCTTCGTAAATCTGGCGGGCCTGATTGGACTCTAAAAGTTCGGCTTTTGTCATTTTGCCATCGACATCCATCGCAAATTGCGAGAGACTGGCTCCGCTTGGAATCGGAAAGAGATAGGTGCCTTCGAGTTCACGGGCTGAGGGGTTGTGAAAGACCTGATCTACGCGGGTGCGGGCCAGGGGATGGTTAATTTCGACATCGACTTTGTGGTATTTGATCGCAAAATTGGGCATTTCGGGCAGCGGCGCAATCATGTGATTGGGCAAATGGGGCAATAAAAATCCGTCAGCATAAGCGGGCAAGCTGCCGCTGAACAGGCTGAGGCTCAATAAAAACAGCCCGCCAAGCAAATACCTGGACCAATAGCTGGGGCGCAAAAAAAAGAACATCGTCGGCCTCCTTTAAGGTGATCGTGACTGGGTTGATCTTTCAGACACCTCAAGGCAGGTCGGTGTTCAGCGGCTTACCACAAAGCGGGTTTGCGGGGTTTGTGGTTGGCCATAAACAGGGCCCAGATCACCAGGGCCAATACGCCTCCTGAGACCAGGCCCAGTAGGACCCAGGTGACTGGAGATAATCGGGTTTTGCCTACGGCGCGGGTATGTGCACGGGCCTGAGTTTGAGTAATGGCGGGAAACTGGCAACGGGCCATTCGAAATGTCCTTCCTGGTTTGCTCTGGTGTTGAATCTGGAGCTGAAATTGTCCTTTAGTATACCACGGCGCCCGAATGGGGTTGCTGCCAACGTTTTTCCTGTTGCTCTAACCAGTTTAAAATGGGGATAAAATGATCTTTCGGGGCATCGGGGTGGGTCAAGAGGTTGATGTGGTCATAATCGTGTAAAAAGCCCATGGCTTTGCCAATCAGCTTAAACTCTGCTCCCGGATGATGCAATTCGGCCATAAAGGTCTTTACGTCTTGGGCATGGCCCAGACAGCTATCTGCCACGCCAGTTAAAAACAGGGCAGGGGGCAAATCCAAATTTTGCAGGGCCGTTTCATAGTCAAAGCCATCCTCGGGATCGCGCCAGGGACCGGGTTTGACCCAACACACACTCTGGTGATGTGAGCTGCGGCTTTCGCTATCGGAGCCAAATTTCCACTGCCGGGCGGGCAAATAGCCGTAAATCGCCGTCAGCAAATAGGCAAAACGTTTCCAAACCCCTTCAATTTGGATCAAACGGTCCCGATTTCTGACC